>NZ_JBPJSP010000017.1:0-142519 GCF_051225715.1 Azospirillum sp. ST 5-10 | reverse complement strand
CCGCTGTCCGCAGCCTCATCGACGGCGACTTCGCTATCGCCTGAACAACAGCTCGCGCCAACCCCGTGAGCAATTACGAGTTCGCCACCGTCCGTGTCGCCCTGATCAAGGTCGCCGCCCGCGTCACCGACATGGTGACCCGCATCAAAGCGTCCCTTCCGTCCAGCTTCGCATACCGTAGCAGCGTCGCTCCACAGGCCGAGCGCGCTACGAAAATCCCTCCTTGAACGCCGGGGTATCTGCCCGGGATCGCGCCCATCCCCGCAACCAACAGGCCGGCCACGGCGCCCCCCGGCGCCCCCCTTCAGCTCGACCAAAACGTGCCGGCCGCCGGAACCTCATGAATGATCCGGGCTAACCAGACGCCGTTCCCGTCCGGCCGCCGACGAGGACGGTCGACGCCACCACCAGGGCGGCGCCCAGCGCGGTCGCCACGGCCCGGTCAACGAACGTTCCGGCATCGGCCGACATCAGCAGGAGGACCAGCGGCGTCGTCGCGGCGGCGTGGCGGAGCGGGTCGCCGCGGCCGGCCGCCGACCGCGCGGCGGCAAGCGCTCCGGCCGCCAGCGCGATGCCCCAGGACGGCAGAGGCCGGGCGAGAAGGAGGAAGGCCACGGCGAGGCCGGCCGCCGTCCCCAGAAGACGCCGGCCGGCGCCGCGAAGCCCGCCGGCGGCCTCACGCCGCGACAGGATGGCGACCGTCAAGGCGATCCACTGCCCATGGTGGCCGGACCACAGGGCGGCCACGACCTCGGCAATGGCCAGGCAGCCGGCGAGGCGGATGGGAAACCGCCACCCCTCGGCCGTCGCCAGCGTGCGACGCCAGCGCGCCTGCCTTTGCGCGGCGGTGCCGCGGGGTGGCGGGGCGGCGGCCTCGCCCACCGACGTCCGTCCGGCGATGCCGGCCAGCGCCGCCATCCACAGCGCCCCGGCCGCCATGGCGGCGAGGACGGCGGGTGTCAGCGGCCGGGCCTCGGCCAGGTTGAGGACGAGCAGCAGCACCACCACGAAGCGGGCCGCCGCCACCGCCAACTCCCGGCTGTACCCGCCGACGGCCGCCGCCACGGCCGCCAGCGCCACCGGGCCCGCGTGGGCCGTCCACGGATCGCCCGCCAGCGCGCCGCCCGCCAGCCCGCCGGCCGTCGCCGCCGCCACGTCACGCCAAGCCGGTCGGCCACCGCCAGCGACGGCCAGCGCCCCCACCGCCGCCGCCGTGCCGAGCGCGGGCACATCGGCCGCCGCCGCGGCCAGGATCGGCACGGCCAAGCCGGCGGCCGCCGCCGCGGCGGCGCTTCGGGCGCCGTGCCGCCAAGCGCGGCAGCGGGCACTCATATGTTTCACAATGCTTAGCATATTGACCATCATGGTCCCGTCGATTAGAACGGCGTCGGTCGATATATCGTAAGCACATACTTATGAAAAACGACATCGATTCCGCGGACCACTCCCTCGGCGGCGCCGCCGTGCTGCGGCGGGCGACCGTGCGCCTCGCCCGCCGGCTCCGAGCCGAGCGCGGCGCCGACGGGCTGAGCGCCGGCAAGCTCGGGGTGCTCGGGCATCTCTACCGCCACGGCCCCGCCACCCCGGGCGACGTCGCCGCGGCGGAGCACCAGTTGCCGCAATCCCTGACCCGGGTGTTCGCCGAGCTGGAACGCGACGGGCTGCTGACCCGCAGCCGCAACGACCGCGACTCCCGCCAGGCCGTGCTCGCCATCACGGCCGCCGGGCGGGCCGCCCTGGAGCGCGACGCCGCGGTGCGCGACCGCTGGCTGGCGGCGGCGCTGGGCGGGCTGACGGAGGCCGAGCGCAGCCTGCTGCGGATCGCCGCGGCGCTGATGGACCGCCTCGCCGACAGCGCGGCCGAGCCGGAATAGGAGACGACATGCCGGACTGGATTCGCCACGCGGTGTGGTGGCAGGTCTTTCCCCTCGGCTTCGTCGGGGCCGAACCGTGCGCCGCCGCCGCGACGGGGACCGTGCACCGCCTGGCGCACATCGCGGCGTGGCTCGACTACGCGGTCGAGCTCGGCGCCTCGGGCCTGGCGCTCGGCCCCATCTTCGCCGCGTCGACGCACGGATACGACACCGTGGACCCGTTCCGCATCGATCCCCGCCTCGGCGACGAGGCCGACGCGGTGGCGCTGTTCCGGGCGGCGCACGACCGCGGCCTCCGGGTGCTTCTGGACGGCGTCTTCAATCATGTCGGACGCGACTTCCCGGCGTTCCGCGCCGTTCTCGACCGAGGCCCGGCGGAGCCGGCCGCCGCGTGGTTCCGCCTGACCTGGCGGGGGCCGGGCGAGGAACCCGACTACGCCACCTTCGAAGGCCATCGTCAGCTCGTCGCCCTCAACCACGACGAGCCGGCGGTGGCCGAGCATGTGGTGCGGGTGATGACCCATTGGCTCGGGCGCGGCGCCGACGGCTGGCGGCTCGACGCCGCCTACGCCGTCCCCACGCGGTTCTGGGCGACGGTGCTGCCGCGCGTCCGCGCCGCCTTCCCCGACGCCTATCTCGTCGGCGAGGTCATCCACGGCGACCACGCCGCTTTCGTCCGCGACAGTGGCGTCGACGCGGTGACGCAGTACGAGCTCTGGAAAGCGATCTGGAGCGCGCTCAACGACCGGAACTTCTTCGAGCTGACGTGGGCGCTGAAGCGCCACGACGGTCTCCTCGACACCTTCGTGCCCCTCACCTTCGTCGGCAATCACGACGTCACCCGCCTCGCCAGCCGCCTCGCCGATCCGCGCCACCTGCCGCACGCGCTGGTCGTCCTCCTCACCTGCGGCGGCACGCCGTCGGTCTATGCCGGCGACGAGCAGGCGTTCCGCGGCGTCAAGGAAAACCGCCCGGGCGGCGACGACGCGATCCGCCCGCCGTTCCCGGCGACCCCGGCCGGGCTCGCCGCGGAGGGCTGGCCGGTCTACCGGCTCCACCAGCGCCTGATCGGCCTGCGCCGCCGCCATCCCTGGCTGCACCGGGCCCGCGTCCAGCCGCTCCACTCCGCCAACGCCGCACTGTCCTACGAAACCCGGGGCGATGGCGGGCGGCTCGTGGTGGTGCTGAACGTCGCCGACCAGGCCGTCGCCCTGCCGGCACCGGGGGCCACCGCCGTCCTCGACGGCGCCGCCACGCTCGACGGCGAGCGTGCCCAGGTTCCGCCGCATGGCTGGGCGATCCTGGCGACGTGAGCGCGGCCCTGCCGGCCGCTTTGCCCGGGACTCCCATGCGCCGCCCTGCCCGCCTTCTCGCCGCCGCCATCGCCGCCGCCGTCGTCGCCACGGTCGCCACGATCGCCGCCACCGTGGCCGTCGCTCCCGCCCCGCCTCCTTCCGCGGAGGGGCGGCCGACCCTGCTGGCGCACCGCGGCGTGGCGCAGCGCTACGACATGACCGGCGTCGGCAACGACACCTGCACGGCGACGCGCATGCTGCCGCCGACCCACGGCCATCTGGAGAACACGCTGCCCTCGGCGGCCGCCGGCTTCGCGGCCGGGGCCGACGTGGTGGAGATCGACGTCCACCCGACCACCGACGGCCACTTCGCCGTGTTCCACGACTGGACCCTGGACTGCCGCACCGACGGCCACGGCGTCACCCGGGAGCACACGATGGCCGAGTTGAAGGCCCTCGACGCGGGCTACGGGTACACCGCCGACGGCGGCCGGACCTTCCCGTTCCGCGGCCGCGGGGTCAGGCTGATCCCCTCGCTTGACGAGATGCTGGCGGCGTTTCCCGAGGGACGCTTCCTCATCAACGTCAAGAGCCGCGACCCCGCGGAGGGGACGATGCTCGCCGACGCCCTGGCCCGCCTGCCGCCGGACCGGCGCCGGCTCCTCATGGTGTACGGCGGCGACGAGCCGGTGGCCGCCTTCCGGCAGCGGCTTCCCGACGTCCCCACGGCGTCGCGCGGCTCGCTCAGGGGCTGTCTGCTGCGCTACCTCGCCGTGGGCTGGAGCGGCACGGTCCCCGACGCCTGCCGGACCCGGGTCGTCCTCGTGCCGATCAACCTGGCCCCCTGGCTGTGGGGCTGGCCGGACCGTTTCGTCGCGCGCATGCGGGCGGCGGACAGCCACGTCTTCGCGGTCGGCCCCTACGCCGGCGGCTTCACCACGGGCATCGACACGCCGGAGGACCTGGCGCGCCTCCCGCCGGGCTACGCCGGCGGCATCTGGACCAACGAGATCGCCACGCTGGCGCGGGCGCTGGCGTCCGGCCAGGGCCGGCCGTAGCCCGGCCGGGCGACGCGTCCGCTGGAGCGGATCGCGTGAAATCGGAATCGATTGGAAGCGCGAATTCGCTCGTCAGACAAGGACATGGAGTTCGGTGCGTTTCTCAGCAAACGCACCGAACCCTAGGCCGCCGCCGCCAGCAGCCCGGCCACGTCCACGTGCTCCTCCAGGCCGTCGGCGATCCCGTCGAGGGCGGCCTCGACGGCGGCCCCGTAGGCGAGGCCGCCGGCCCCGCCGCCGCCCAGCCCCTTCAGGAAGGCGGCGCGGAAGGCGTCGGCGGCGAACAGGCCGTGGAGGTAGCAGCCCGACACCCGGCCGTCCGCCGAGACCGCCCCGTCGTCGCGCCCGCCGCCGAGGCGCAGCGCCGGGCGGCGGCAGTCGGCGCCGGCGGTGCGGCCCATGTGCATCTCGTAGCCGGCCACCGCGGCGCCCGTCGCCACGTCGATGCCGGCGGCCTCGGTCAGCACCTTGGGGCCGCTGAGCACCGTCTCGACGTCGAGCAGGCCGAGGCCGGCCGCCTCGCCCGGCGGCCCCTCGATGCCGCCGGGATCGGCGATGCGGCGGCCCAGCATCTGGTAGCCGCCGCAGATGCCGAGCACCCGGCCGCCGCGGCGCCGGTGGGCCAGCACGTCGATGTCCCAGCCCTGCGCGCGCAGGAAGGCGAGGTCGGCGATGGTCGCCTTGGTCCCCGGCAGGATCACCAGGTCGGCTTCGGGCAGCGGCCGCCCCGGCGGGACCATCGTCAGCGACACCTCCGGCTCCAGCGCCAGCGGGTCGAAGTCGTCGAAGTTGGCGATGCGCGACAGCATTGGCACGGTGACCCGCAGGGAACCGCCGGCCCGCGCCGCCCAGGTGTCCAGCGCCACGGCGTCCTCGGCCGGCAGGCGGGCCGCGTCGGCGAGCCACGGCACGACGCCGAAGCCGCGCCAGCCCGTGCGCTCGACGATGGTGGCGAGGCCGCCGTCGAACAGCCGCACGTCGCCGCGGAACTTGTTGATGAGGAAGCCGCGCACCAGGGCGCGGTCGGCCGGATCGAGCAGGGCGTGGGTGCCGACCAGGCTGGCGATGACGCCGCCGCGGTCGATGTCGCCGACCAGCACCACCGGCACCCGGGCCGCCTGCGCGAAACCCATGTTGGCGATGTCGCCGGCGCGCAGGTTGACCTCCGCCGGGCTGCCCGCCCCCTCGACCACCACGACGTCGGCCTGCGCCCGCAGGCGGGCGAAGCTGTCGAGCACGGCGGCCAGCAGATCCCCCTTGCGGGCCTGGTAGTCGGCGGCGCGGGCGGAGCCGACGACGCGCCCCCGCACCACCACCTGGGCGCCGATGTCGGACTGCGGCTTCAGCAGCACCGGGTTCATGTGGACGTCGGGCAGCACGCCGCAGGCGCGCGCCTGCAGCGCCTGGGCCCGGCCGATCTCGCCGCCGTCGGCGGTGACGGCAGCGTTGTTGGACATGTTCTGCGGCTTGAACGGCCGCACCGAGAGCCCGCGCCGCGTCAGCGCCCGGCACAGCCCGGCCACCAGCAGCGACTTGCCGACGTCGGAGCCGGTGCCCTGCAGCATCAGCGCGCGGGCCGCCATCAGTACTCGATCCCTTCCTGCGCCTTCACACCGGCCTGGAAGGGATGCTTGACCAGGGTCATCTCGGTGACGAGGTCGGCCGCCTCGACCAGCTCCGGCCGGGCGTGGCGGCCGGTCACCACGACGTGCAGGTCGGGCCGGCGCGCCGCCAGCGCCGCCACCACCTCGGCGGCCGGCAGATAGTCGTAGCGCAGCACGATGTTCAGCTCGTCGAGCACGATCAGCCGGAAGCGCGGATCGGCCATCAGGGCCTGCGCCTTGTCCCAGGCGCGGCGCGCCGCGGCGATGTCGCGGGCGCGGTCCTGGGTGTCCCAGGTGAAGCCTTCGCCGAGCGTGTGCACCTCCACCAGGTCGGCGAAGCGCTGCAGCGCCAACGCCTCGCCGGTCTCCCAGGCGCCCTTGACGAACTGCACGATCCCCACCGGGAAGCCGCGGCCGAGCGCGCGCATCGTCAGGCCGAAGGCGGCCGTCGACTTGCCCTTGCCGTTGCCGGTGTGGACCATCAGGAGGCCCTTCTCCACCGTCTTCCCGGCCACCCGCCGGTCGTGCACCGCCTTCGCCTTTTTCATCTTTTCGGCGTGGCGGCGGTTGACCTCCTCGTCGCTCGCGTCGGTCATCGTCCCTCTCCCTTCGCGGTTCTCGTCATTTCACGGTGATCGGCAGGCCGGCCACCAGGAACAGCACCCGCTCCGCCCGGGCCGCCACCGCCTGGTTGAGGCGCCCGGCGGCGTCGCGGAAGGCGCGGGCCAGCGGGTTGTCGGGAACGATGCCGAGCCCGACCTCGTTGGCGACCATCACCACCCGGCCGTCCACGGCGTCGAGGGCGGCCAGCAGATCGGCGGTCGCCGCACCGACGTCCCGCCCCGCCCCCATCAGGTTGGACACCCACAGGGTCAGGCAGTCGACCAGCACGCAGGCGTCTTCTCCGCCGTGGCGGCGCAGGGTGCCGGGCAGGTCCAGCGGCTCCTCCACCGTGGTCCAGCCGGGCGCCCGCTGCGCCCGGTGGAGACGGATGCGCGCGCGCATCTCCTCGTCCAGCGCCTCGGCGGTGGCGAGATAGATCCAGGGCGGCGGGGCGGCGGTGACCAGCCCCTCGGCATGGCGGCTCTTGCCCGAGCGCGCGCCGCCCAGCACCAGCGTGACCTCGGCGCTCATCGTCCCTCCTCCCTGCGGGTCCAGGGGATCGCCCAGTCGGGCCCGCGCAGCAGGTGGACGCCGAACACCCGTTCGGCGTCGCCGGTGTCGAGCACCGCGTGGGGCGGACCGGACGCCGCCACCGTTCCGTCCTCCAGCAGGCACAGCCGGTCGCAGAAGCGGATCGCCAGCGCCAGGTCGTGCAGCACCACGACGACCGCCATCCCCTCCCGCGACAGCGTCCGCAGCAGCTCCATCACGTGCAGCATGTGGTAGGGGTCGAGGCCGGCCACCGGCTCGTCGGCCAGCAGCACCTCGGGCTGTCCGGCAAGGACCCGGGCCAGCATGACCCGGGCCCGCTCGCCGCCCGACAGGGTGGTGACCGGCCGGCCGGCGAAGGGTGCCGCGCCGCAGCGCTCCAGCGCCGCCGCCACCGCCGCCCGGTCGGCGTCGCTCTCGCCGCCCAGGCCGGCGCGGTGCGGCGCCCGGCCCAGCATCACCACCCGCTCGACCGCCAGCGGCCAATGGGCGCCGGGGTTCTGCTCGAGATAGCCGATGCGCCGCCCGCGCTCCTCGGGCGGCAGGGCGGCGACGTCGCGGCCGTCCAGGCGGACGGCGCCGCCGCCGCGCTCGACCAGGCCGGCCAGGGTGCCCAGCAGCGTCGTCTTGCCGCTGCCGTTCGGGCCGATCAGCCCGACCACCTCGCCCGCCGCCGCGGCGACGCAGACGCCCCGCAGCACCGGCCGGCCGCCGAGCGCGACGCGGACGCCGTCGGCCTCGATGCGCGCCATGCCCTCCCTCCCCCGGTTCCGCCGCGCCTCAGAAGCTGGCCTTGATGCCGGCGTAGAAGGCGCGGCCCGACGAATTGTAGCGCGCCACCTCCTGGTAGTCGGCGTCGAACAGGTTCTCGATGCGGCCGAACGCCGACACCGCCGGGGTCACCGCGTAGCTCGCCTGCAGGTCGACGACGGTGTAGGCGTCGTTGCGGATGTTGGTGTAGGTGCTGTCGAGCTGCTCGCCGACGAAGCGCAGGGTGCCGCCGACCCGCGCCGCGTCGGTCACCTGCCAGACCGCGCCGAGGCTCGCCTGATGGTGCGGCCGGCGCGGCAGCTCGCGGCCGGTGGACAGGTTCTCGGCGCGCAGGAAGGTGTAGGAGGCGGTGAGCCGCAGCGCGTCCGACACCTTAAGGGCGGCGGCGCTCTCGACGCCCCAGGTGCGGGCGTCCTCGATGTTCTGGTAGGTGTCGTCGAAGGCGATCAGGTCGCTGAAGCGGTTCCAGAACACGGTGGCGCTGACCGTCGCCCGCTTGCCCAGGAAGGTCTGCTCGACCCCGGCGTCGGCGCCGACGCTGCTCTCCGGCGACAGGCCGGGGTTGCCGTAGGTCGGGTCGTAGAGCTGGAACAGGGTCGGCGCCTTGCCGGCCGTGCCGATGCTGGCGCGCAGGGTCGTACCGGTTCCGTCGATGGCGTAGGCGGCGGCGGTGCGGACGGTGGTCTTGGGCCCGAACTCCTCGTTGCGGTCGTGGCGGACGCCGAAGGTCAGCGACAGGTCGTCCCACAGCCCCAGGAGGTACTGGCCGTAGACCGCGTTGGTGTCGACGCTGTCGTCGACGCCGACGGTGCGCACGCCGCCGTCCTCGTTGACGATGCGCGCACTCTCCACCTCGTGCAGGGCGCCGACGGTCAGCACGTCGGTGTCGTCGACCTGATAGTTGGCCCGGTACTCCGCGGTCCAGCGGCTGCCGCTGTAGTTGCTGTGGGGGATGTAGCCGCCGGGCTCGTCGAAGGAGCGGTCGGTGGAGGTGCCGGACAGGGTGAACACGTTCTCCAGCCGGCCGTCCAGCAGGAAGACGGTGTTGTCGATCTTGCCGTAGCGCAGCGTCTTCTCCTTGACGTAGGGCGCGTCGCGGCTGGTCTCGTCGTAGTCGCTGCGCAGGTCGAAGATGCCGGCGGCGACGTCCACCGTCCAGGTGTCGGTGAGGTCGGCGCCGACCTTCGCCGTGAGGGCGCGGTTGCGCGCACCGTCCGCCTCGTCCCCGCCCGGGAAGGCGGAGAAGCCGTCGGTGCCGAGGCTCGTGGCGTTGACGGCGTAGCCGAAGCGCTCGGTGCCGCCGCTCGCCCCGGCCGACAGCCGCCAGGTGTTGTGGCTGCCGGCCTCGGCCAGGCCGCTGACCTTCAGCGGCCCGCGCCCGCGCTTGGTGACGACGCTGATGACGCCGCCCATGGCGTCGTTGCCGTAGAGCGCGCTCTGCGGCCCGCGCAGCACCTCGATCCGGTCGATGCCGGTGACGGCGAGGGCGTCGAAGTCGAACTCGCCGTTGGCGTTGGCCGGGTCGTTGACCAGCACGCCGTCGATCAGCACCTGGGTCTGCGCCGATTCGGCGCCGCGCAGGCGCACCGTCGAGGTGGCGCCCATCCCGCCGTTGCGCGACAGGCTGACGCCGGGCACACCCTGCAGCGCGTCGAACAGCTCCGGCTTGCCGCCCTCCTCGATGGACTCGCCGGAGATCACGGTCACCGAGCTGCCCACCTTGTCGGGGGCGGTGGCGAGGCGGGTGGCGCTGACCACCACGTCCGGCACCACCACGGGCTCCGCCACATCCTGGGCGGCGGCGGGAAGGGTGGCGAACAGGGCCGCGACGGAGACGCCGGACAGCCCGGCGGAACGGAAGAGACGAGACGTCATGCGACGGGGCTTTCCCTGACACGGTGTTACACGGTCCAGGGAGGGACCACGCCGCACGCGTGCGCTCGGACGAGATCCGATGCCGCGATCCACCCCCCGGGTGGCGCCACCGCACAACGGACCGCTCAAGCGGCGATTCCCGTCCCACCGGAACACCCCGTCCGACGGTCGCGTGACGCGCTTCGACGGCAGGTCTCCTGGCTCGCGCGTCGCTGCACCCCGGCCGCCTTCCCAGTTTCCCAGTGGCCTGTCTGGCGGGGCGCTCTGCGCTTACAGTTGCGGGGGCAGCCACGGAATCGGCCCCGCCCGGGGCTTCACCGCGTTCCCTTTTCATCCGCTCGCGCGGAAACCGTCGGACGGAGCTTTAGCCCAGGCGGCCGGGCTTGCCAAGAGGCAAGGACGCCGCGGCGCGCCGGCCAAGCCGGTCGTCCGGGCGGCGGCAGCCGCCCCGGCCGCGGCGGCGCAACCGGGCTAGACCATAGGTACATTGAACCCCACGTGATCCTGAAGTGTTGGACAACGGGACGGGAGTATTCCCGGACTATCCACGCCCACGCGGTCCACCCGCAAAGCGGCCGCGACCATCCGACGAGGGATCACCGTGAGACAGACAGCGTCCAAGCGCGTACTGGTGACCGGCGGGGCCGGCTTCCTCGGCTCGCACCTCTGCGAGCGCCTTCTGGCCGAGGGCTGCGAAGTCCTGTGCGTCGACAACTACTTCACGGGCTCTCGGAGCAACGTCGCCCACCTCCTGGACCATCCGCGCTTCGAGACGATGCGCCACGACGTGACGTTCCCGCTCTACGTCGAGGTGGACGAGATCTACAACCTCGCCTGCCCGGCCTCGCCGGTGCACTACCAGCACGACCCGGTGCAGACCACCAAGACCTCGGTGCTCGGCGCCATCAACATGCTGGGACTTGCCAAGCGGCTGAAGGCGCGCATCCTCCAGGCCTCCACCAGCGAGGTCTACGGCGATCCCTTCGTCCATCCGCAGCCGGAGGGCTACTGGGGGCACGTCAACCCGATCGGCCCGCGCGCCTGCTACGACGAGGGCAAGCGCTGCGCCGAGACGCTGTTCTTCGACTACCATCGCCAGCACGGGCTGGAGATCAAGGTGGTGCGGATCTTCAACACCTACGGCCCGCGCATGCACCCCAACGACGGCCGCGTGGTGTCCAACTTCATCATGCAGGCGCTGCGCGGCGAGCCCATCACCATCTACGGCGACGGCTCGCAGACCCGCTCCTTCTGCTACGTCGACGACCTGATCGACGGATTCCTGGCGCTGATGGCCAGCCCGGCGGCGGTGACCGGGCCGATCAACATCGGCAATCCCGGGGAGTTCACCATCCGCGAGCTGGCCGAGACGGTGATCGCCCTCACCGGCTCGCGCTCGCGGCTCGTCCACCGGCCCTTGCCGCGCGACGACCCCAAGCAGCGCCGTCCCGACATCGCCGCCGCCCGCGAGGTGCTGGGCTGGCAGCCGAAGGTGCCGCTGGAGCAGGGCCTGAAGCGCACCATCGCCCACTTCGACACGCTGCTCGGCGGCCGGGCGCTGCGCGCCGCGGCGGAGTAGCCGGCGGCCTCACCAGGGCGTGCCGTCGCGGTGGAAATAGCCGCCGTCGCGGTACAGCAGGTCGTCGTCGGGGTAGCGCGCCTCGTCGCCGGCGGTGCGGTCGCCGACCTCCAGATAGACCGCGGCGACGGTGCCGCGGTTGACGAGGTGGTGGCCGTTCTCCGCCCCGGCGGGGAAGCCGGCGCACATGCCCGGACGCAGCACGTGCTCGCCGGCATCGGTCACCAGCACCAGCTCGCCTTCGAGCACGTAGACGAACTCGTCCTGCCGGGTGTGCCAGTGGCGCAGCGCCGACTCCGCACCGGGTTCCAGGCGGGTCACGTTCACCCCGAAGTTGGTCAGCCCGAAACGGTCGCCCAGCCTCGCCCTGGCCCGTCCGGCGACGCGGTGGCGGTACGGTTCGGGGTAGCCGGTGGCTCCCATGGGCCCGCGCAGCGGGGCGGCGTCGAGGACGGGCGGATTGGACGCATCGGTCGGCATGGCGTTCCCTCTTCTCTGCGGACGGCACGAGGCGCAGCATGGTTCACAGGATGCCGGCCGCCGGCGGGACCGTCAAACGCGGGGACGCTTGCGACGGCCGGCCTGTTGGTGACGACGAAGAAAGGAGGACGGCATGGAACAGGAGGTCCGCATTCTCCCCGTCGGGCTGGAGGGAACCCTGACGCTGCCGGCGCAGGCCGCAGCGGTGATCGTCTTCGCGCACGGCAGCGGCAGCGGCCGTCACAGCCCGCGCAACCGCCGGGCCGCCGCCGCCTTCCAGGAGGCCGGCTTCGGCACGCTGCTGTTCGACCTGCTGACCGAAGAGGAGGGGCACGACCGCGCCAACGTGTTCGACGTCCACCTCCTGGCCGAGCGGCTGATCCTCGCCACCCGCTTCGTCCACGAGCGCACCGGCCGCGCCGATCTCCCGATCGGCTATTTCGGCGCGTCGACCGGCGCCGCGGCGGCGCTGATCGCGGCGGCGCGCGCCGCCGAGCACGACCATGTCGGCGCCGTGGTGTCGCGTGGCGGCCGCCCCGACCTGGCCGAGGTCTGGCTCGACGGCGTCAGCGCCCCGACGCTGCTGATCGTCGGCGGCAACGACGGGCCGGTGATCGCCCTGAACCAGCAGGCCCTCGACCGCCTGCACGGCATCAAGGCCCTGGAGATCGTGCCCGGCGCCGGCCACCTGTTCGAGGAGGGGGCCACCCTCGACGTCGCCGTCGCCTCGGCCCGCGCCTGGTTCTCCACCCACCTGCCGGCCGGCCACGCCGGCGGCTGACGCGCGAGGGCGCCGCCGCGACAGGGTCGCGCTGGACAATGCTGCGATGCAGCATATGTTCCTGGCATGATGACTCTCGAACTCCTGTCGCGGCGCCCCGCCGCCCCCGCGCCCACCCTGGCCGGCGACCGCCCGCCCCTGCTGTTCGTCCACGGCGCCTTCTCCGGCGCCTGGATCTGGGACGCCACGTTCCTCGACTGGTTCGCGGCGCACGGCTGGGAGGCGCACGCCGTCAGCCTGCGCGGTCACGGCAACAGTGACGGGCGCGAGCGCCTGCGCTGGCACGGCCTGGACGACTATGTCGACGACGTGCTGGCGACGGTCGAGCGGCTCGCGGCGGCGCCGGTGCTGATCGGCCATTCCATGGGCGGCCTGGTGGTGCAGCGCGCCCTGCTGCGCCGGCCGGCGCCGGCCGCCGTGCTGATGGCCTCGGCGCCGCCGCACGGCGTTCTGGAGGCGGCCATGGGGCTGTTCTGGCGCGATCCCTACGCGGCGCACCAGATGGGCCTGCTGATGGCCTGCGGCTCCCGCTGCGTCGATCCCGAGGGCATCCGGCGCGCCATGTTCTCCGACCGGGTGTCGGCCGCCGAGGCACGGCGCTACGAGCCGCTGCTGCAGGAGGAGAGCCAGCGCGTGCTGTTCGAGACGGCGGTGTGGAACCCCTTCCCCGCCGTTCCCGACCCGGCGATCCCGGTGCTGGTGATGGGCGCCGGGAAGGACGTGCTGATCCCGCCGGACCAGGTGCGCAGCACCGCCCGCCTGCTGCGCACCGACCCGCGGATGTTCCCCGGCATGGGGCACGCGATGATGCTGGAGCCCGGCTGGGAGGAGGTGGCGGGGGCCGTCCACGACTGGCTGGAGGCGACGCTGCCGGCCGCCCCGTCGGCCGGGGCGGAGGCCGGCGCCGGCTACGCCTCCCGGGCGCCGCGGAAGCCGGTGGCGACGATGTAGGTCTCCGAGGAGTCGGCGCGGCTGGCCGGCGGCTTGGCGTGGCGCACCGTGGCGAAGTCGCGCTTCAGGCGGTCGAGCAGGGAGCGTTCGGCGCCGCCCTGGAACAGCTTGCAGACGAACGCCCCGCCCGGCACCAGGACCTCCTCGGCGAAGTCGTAGGCGGCTTCGGCCAGGGCCATGATGCGGAGATGGTCGGTCTGGTGATGGCCGGTGGTCGGCGCCGCCATGTCGCTCAGCACGAGGTCGGCGGGGCCGCCGAGCGCCTCCTTCAAGCGCTCGGCCGCGCCGGCCTCCAGGAAGTCGGCCTGCATGGTGGTCGCCTCGGGCAGCGGCTCCATGGGCAGGATGTCGAGGCCGACCACCTTGGCGCCGGTCTGCGACGGGCGGACGCGGGCGACCGCCACCTGGGTCCAGCCGCCGGGGGCGGCGCCGAGGTCGACGACCCGCTTGCCCGGCGCCAGCAGGTGGAACTTCTCGTCGAGCTGCAGCAGCTTGAAGGCGGCGCGCGAGCGGTAGCCGCGCTTGCGCGCCTCGGCGACGTAGGGGTCGTTGAGCTGCCGCTCCAGCCAGCGCGTGGAGGAGAGCGAGCGCTTTGCGGCGGTCTTGACGCGCACCGCGGCGCGGCGCCCGCCGGGTCGCGTGTCGGTCGGTTTCTGTGGCATCGTCCTTCGTTCCTTGCTGCCCGCCGGTCGGTCGTGCGGCGGAGCCCCGCCGTCAGGCCTGAGCCGCGCCGATGAGGTCGACGAGGATCCCTTCCCGCAGGCCGCGGTCGGCGATGCGCAGGCGCTGCACGGGGCAACAGTCGCAGATCGCTTCCAGCACGGCGCAGCCGGCGACCACCAGGTCGGCGCGTTCGGGCCCGATGCAGGGATGCCCTGCCCGGCCGGCGAAGTCCAGCGCCACCAGCTTGGCGATGATGCTCCGCGCGTGGTCGAGGCGCAGGAAGCTGCCGTCGACCGCCCGCCGGTCGTAGCGCGGCAGGCCGAGATGGACGCCGGCCAGGGTCGTCACGGTGCCGGAGGTGCCCAGCATCTGCACCCGGCCGGCGGCATGGCGGTCGGCGATGCCGTTGCGCTCGGTGAAGGGGGCGACGAGGTCGACCACCTCCTCCACCATGGCGCGGTAACGGTCCGCCGCAAGGCGGTCGCCGCCGTAGCGCTCGGCGAGGCCGATGACGCCGCAGCGGATCGAGATCTGGTCGAGCAGGCGCGGCTGGCGCCCCGGCTCGACCGCCAGCCACATCAGCTCGGTGGAGCCGCCGCCGATGTCGAAGACGAGCGCGAAGGGCACCGAGGGGTCGAGCAGGGCGGCGCAGCCGGCGATGGCGAGTCGCCCCTCCTCCTGGCTGGAGATGATCTCGATGGCGATGCCGGTCTCGCGCTCGACGGCGTCGATGAACTCGCCGCAGTTGCGGGCGCGCCGGCAGGCCTCGGTGCCGACGGCGCGGGCGGCGGTGACGCCGCGCCGTTCGATCTTGGAGCCGCAGACCCGCAGCGCCTCCAGGGTGCGCTCCATGGCCTGGGGCGACAGCCGCTCGCTGCGGCTCAGCCCCTCGCCCAGGCGGACGATGCGGGAGAAGGCGTCGATGACCCGGAAGCCGGTGGGCGCGGGGCGGGCGATCAGCAGCCGGCAATTGTTGGTCCCGAGGTCGAGCGCGGCGAACACCGCCCGTCCCGCC
The DNA here is from genome assembly GCF_051225715.1 of Azospirillum sp. ST 5-10. Lineage (NCBI taxonomy): Bacteria > Pseudomonadati > Pseudomonadota > Alphaproteobacteria > Rhodospirillales > Azospirillaceae > Azospirillum > Azospirillum sp. ST 5-10. The sequence goes on along the minus strand of NZ_JBPJSP010000017.1, from coordinate 127,421 downwards.
GCGGTCGGCCGCAGCGCCGGCGCCGGCATGAGGGCCGGGCTGCCGAGCAGCCCGAGGTCCTTCCGCCCTTCGCCGTGCACGAACAGACTCACCACCCCTCCCGCCCATCCCCGTAGCCGCAGCCGTAGCCCTAGCCGCTGCGGCGGCCGGTCCCGCCGGTTCGCTGCGGACCGTCCGCCCGCACTGCCAAGCGGTCCAGTGTAGCCCCATCCGGCGGCCCGGCGAAGACCTGCTTTCGATGGAGGCGCCCCGGCAGGGCCGGCGGACGCCGGGAAAAAAGGGCTTCACAAGCCGCAACCGCGGTGCTAGAAGCCTGCCCACCGGCAAGGACGCGGCGATACGCCGCTCCGGCCCGTGCGGGCCGGCGCTCCGGATTGGGGGATCGTCTAGCGGTAGGACAGCGGACTCTGACTCCGCCAGCCTAGGTTCGAATCCTAGTCCCCCAACCATCTCTCCCGATTTCGCTTTAGAATCAATGTCTTGGAACGCGTTCCCCCGTGCTTCGTGCGGGAGGCGCGCAGCTGTAGCCCGGACCTGTAGCCCAGGGCTGTAGCCCACCGCCTCCCCGACCCTGGGAGCGGTCCGGCGCGTCGTCCGTGTCATCTTGCCCTGCGGCATCACACCTGGGTCTGGCGCCGCCGGCTGCCGCCGGCTATCGCCCGACCGCCGGGCCGCGGTAGACTCGTGCTGTCGCTGAAGACGAGCGATCTGCGAGCAGCCTCGCGGGTCGCGGCCGCTCTCGATGCGGCGTACGAAGAGCTGCTGGCCGAGGATGGTATGGACGCGGAGACGATGGCCCGGGTGCTGGCCAAGGTCCGGGACGACGCCCTGGAGAAAGGCGCAGCGCGCCGCGCCGCGCGCCCGGCGGACCTGGGCTACACGGCACGCGCCGACCGGACCGTCGTGGACGCAACACCGGACGAGAAACAGGCCGCGCTCGCGGAGGTGCTCGGCGCCCTCGCGGCTCATGGCCCCGTGGCCGTCTCCGATGATGATCTGATCGATGAGGGGGATGACCCCGCGGCCATCGAAACCCTGTGCGGCACCGACGCCGACGCGGAAACCGCAACGCCGGCATCGATCCGCTCGGCGCTCCGGTCGCCATTGGCGGTGTCCCGTGATCGGCCCCCGCAGGCGTTGGAACTCGACGCCGACGGGCAGCGCTTGCGCGGTGCTCGAGCGTCTGGCTCTTGGCGCTTTGGCTGAGGCTCACGGCACCAATGCCGGCCTGGAGCGGTCACCCTTCGGTCAGGCTGAGGTGTGGTGACTGCCCGACCTGCTGTGGATAACCGGCTCGCCTGCACCAGTTCTGGGAGCGCTGCGGCGGACCGGTTGTCCACAGCTCCTACACCACACCTTGGAGCACGATCCCGCAGTGGAGAGGTCACCGGATACAATCACGGCCCCCCAGTGCCGTTCAGCGCTCGTCGGCGCGTTCGATCGGGCCGACGATCGGCACGGTGCGCTCGCCGTCTTTGTCGCGCACGGGGCATCCGGCCTCTTCCAGGATCTCCCGAAGATCGGCATTGCGCAGCCGCGGCGGCTGCCATCCGGTGAGACGGGCGAGAAGGCTGGGGTCACCGAATGCCACGTCGGTGAAACCGGCCGCCGTCTGCGCCTGGTCGACGGCGACCACCGATCCGGCGAGGCGGATCATGCGCGCCAGCACGTCGCCGACCCGGTAGGGGTGGCCGCTGCAGACGTTCACCACGCGCCCTCGCGCGGCTGGACACTGCAGCAGATCCGCCAAGGCCGTCGCGATGCTTTGGACGGGCACGAAGTCGCGCACGGCGTTGAGGTTGCCGGTAGCTAACGGACCGTCGCCGGGTCGGGCGGACGCCGCAAGACGGCGCGCGAAGCTGGGCAGGCTGAGGTGCGCCGGCATGCCGGTGCCGATGGCGTTGAACACCCGCGCCACGATGACCGCCTGCCCCAGCTCTGAGGCCGCGAGGCCGGCCCGCGTCTGCGCCAGTTTGCTGAGACCGTACAGCCCCGTGGGCTCGGTGCGTGCGGTCTCGTCCAACGGCTGCAAACGGCGGGGGAACGGGCCGTACTCTGCCGCACTTCCCATCAGGAGAACCGGACGGTCACTGAAACCGGCACCGCGCATCGCCGCCATGAGGGTGGACGCAAACCCCGCGTTGAGGGCGAACAGGGTGTCCGGGTGGTCGGCGTTGGTCGTGCCCGCGAGATGGAGAACGGCATCCGGCTGCCACTCCATCAGAAGGGCGACCAACTCGTCGACCGCATCGGCCGACGAAAGGCGGCCGTCGTATCGCTCCGCCGGCCGCGGCGCCGGGGCGCCGACGCGGAACCCCAGCGACAGCACCTCGTGGCCTCGCCGCCGGAGCTCCGGCGACACCCGTCGGCCGATGAAGCCGTGAGCGCCCGTGACGACCACCCGCATCAGCCACCCCGCCGGTCGACGGTGCGAGGGGCGCGCTGTGCCGCAGCCGCGAGCGGGCGTGTGGCGGTCATGCGCCGACCAGCGTCTGGAGCCGGTCGAGCATTCGCTCGAGGTCGAACCGCTCGCGCGCGAACGCCTTCCCCTCCGCTCCGGCCCGACGGGCCAGCGCCGGGTCGTCGAGGTAGGCGAGAACCGCGTCGGCCAACGGGCCGGCCTCGTCGCCGGCGACGGCCTGGCCGCTGCGGCCCGGCACCATGGCATCCGCCACGGCGCCGACCCGCCGCGCCACCACGGGCAGGCCGCTCGCCTGAGCCTCGACGAGGACGTTCGGCACGCCCTCGCTCGACGAGGTCAGCAGGAACACGTCGAAGGCGGGAAAGGCGGCGTAGACGTCCGCAACCGCCCCGACGAAGCGGAAGGCGCCTGCCAGGCCGCGCGTCGCCGCCGCGTCCTGCATGGCGGCGCGCAGCTCCCCGTCGCCGATGACGACGAACAGCGCGTCGGGACGCCGGCGCGCGACCGCTGCGGCCACGTCCACCCAGAGCAGCGGCGCCTTGGGCGGCGCGATCCTCATGACCACGCCGACAACGGGGACGCCGGGGTCGATCCCGAGGTGCCGGCGCGCCTGCGCACGGTCGCAGGCATCCAGGGCGGAGCGGAAACCCGCCATATCGAACCCGCTGGGCACGATGGTCGCCCGTGTGGCGAGGTCCACGTCGAGCCACGCCACGTAGTCGTCGACGCAGGTCGGCGACAGGCTGGTGAGATGCACCTCCGGCCGCCGAAGCAGGCTGCGGTAGCCCTCCCGGTACCAGTGGCATGCGGCCGTGTCGTCGATGGTGTCGGAAGGGCGCATGTTGAAGGTGCCCAGCACGATGCGCGGGACGCCGGTGCGGACCGCGGCCAGCCCGGCGATCTGGTTGGTGCCTTCAAGTCCGGCGTAGACCGCGGCGGGCCTGCGCTCCTCCATCAGGTCGATCAGCCACTGGTACAGGTCGGGACGCTGGAGCCACTTGTAGGGGGCTTCGATCCGCGGGACATCGCGCGGTGACAGGATCGCATCGCGCGACAGACCGGTCTGCGGCAGGTAGAAGGCGGTGCCCCGCTCCTCGCTGCAGTCGAGCACCACAAGGTCCACCGGACGGGGGTGGAGGCGGCGGCGGAGCCCGTCGAAGGCCAACGCCAGCAGGCGCTCCGCACCACCCCGCGCCAACGACCCGCAGACGACCATCACCGGGCCGCCGGGCCGGGGGACGGGGGGCGGGGTGTCCCGGGCGACGCGTTCCAGCACCTCCACGTCGACCCACGTGTAGGGCAGCGGCGTCTCGCCGCCGACGGCCTCGAAGAGGCTCGCCAGCTCCGCGAGATCGCTGCGCTCCACCGCGGGTGCGGTGGCGGCGGCGTCGCGGAAGGCCGCCGCGTACGCCGGCAGGCTGGGCTGAAGCTGCGGCGCGAAGAGCGCGGCGAGGGCCAGCTCCACATGGCCGGGCGCCCGGATCAGTCCACCCATCAGCACTTCGGCCGCCTCGTCGCCGCGCCCGGCCTTCGTCAGGAGCTGGAACCGGCACAGCGCCGCCAGGCCGGGCTCGGCATCGGCCAAGGGGCGAATGGCGGCGTCCGCGCGCGCCAGCACCTCGGCCGGCGCGTCGCCGTCGATCAACGCCATGGTCGCCAGACGGGCGAGAATCGGCAGGGTGATGCCGAGGGCGAGCGTGCCCTCGGCCTCGGCCCGCGCCCACCCCCGCGCGCCGCGCTCGATGAGCAGGCTGAGCGTTTGGAGCCGCAGATCCTCGGCGTCGGGGTGGTGCGCACGGCCATGGAAAATGGTTTGGATCGCCTTGTCCCAGTCGCCGAGCGCTCTGTGGAGGTACATGCACCGGGTGAAGGCCTGCGCCGGCGGGTTCGGCGCCTCCAAACGCCGCTCCATCCAGGCGACGGCCGTCGCGACGTCGCCGGCCTCCTCCGCGTGCCGGCTGAACGTCGCCGGCAGGTCGGTGTCCTCCGGATCGTCCGACGGCAACAGCTCGAAAAGCTCCTGCGCCCGCTCCCACTCGCCCTTTTCGATGAGCCGCCGGATCGCCGCACGCACCGGCCCGGAGTCGCCCGTGCGGCGGTGGGCGGTCACCACCGCCATCACTTCGTCGGCCTCGGCCAGCGACCGGCGGGCCTCGTCGAGCCGCGCCAATTCGGCGGTGCAGCGCGCATGGTTGGGATCGGCGGCGACCGCCCTCCACAGCGCGTCGAGCCGCGCCAGGGCGGCCCGCGGGTCCAGCGACGCCGGCGCATGGCTCGGATCGAGCGACGCCAAGGCCGCGTCGAGGCCCAGGAATTCATGGCGTTGGGCGAGCCAGATGACCGTCAGCGCGTCGTCGGCGGGTGTGCCGCGACCGTGCACGCGAAAACCGGAGAGAAACACGGTGCGGTGGATCATGAGGGTCGACACGGCCACCGGACAGTCCGCGAGGATCCCGGGGTAGAGCACACCGTTCAAGCGGCCCGACGGCACCACCGCCGGGTCTCCGGCCCCACCGCCACCGGCAAGCGCGTAGGAGGTGTGCGACACGGCACGCCCCGCCCTCGCCATGGCGGCGACCTGGAGGGCCAGCTTGTCCGGTGCGAAGGCGTCCCGCGGGTCGAGGAATGCGAAATACCGCCCGCGCGCGTGCGCCATCCCCGTGTTGAGCAGGTGGTCGCCATCGCCGGCCGCCACCAGCCGGACGCGCGGATCGGCGAGGAGCGCCGCGTCGGACGGCGATGGCGGCACGCCGGGATCGCCCACCAGCACCACGTCCAGGCGCGCGTGGCTTTGTCCGAGTGCTGAGCGGAGGGCGCGACCGGGAAAGGTGTCCGGCCCGACCGGCAGGATGACCGAAACGAGGATGGTCGCCGCCGACCAGCCGTCCGCCGCGGCGCCCGGTCCATCGTGGGCGTTCGGTCGACGGTCCGCCCCGGTCATCCCCGTGCCTTCCGATTGCCGATGCCTTGCCCCGCCATGGGTGCGGGCCGCCCGCACGCAGACGTACGGCGGGGGCCGGCGGGGTGTCGGCACGCCCCCCCGCGGCCGGCGGAGACGGGTGACAAGCGGAGTGGAATCCCGCTACCTTCCCCCGCGGTGGGCGTCATCGCCGCCGCTCGGTACCGTATCCGTCCCAGAAGCCAGCTCCCGCGCGATCGCGAAACACAATGAACGTTCCGCCAGACATCCGGCGCGTCCAGGCCGAGCGAACGCCGCGCACGCCAGGGCGTACACCGCGCCTGCCTCCGGCGCCACGCCCCATGACTACCAAGCTTCCCGGGTGGCGTCCACCACGCCGACGAGCGCGGTCCGGGCCCAAATGGTCGACCGCGGTCGCGGCATCGCCCTGCGCCGTCTCGCCGACAGCCGCCCGCCCGAGCCTCGGGCACGCGCGCCTGTCCAGCGTGTCGTCCGTGACATCCTGACGCCGGCACACCACGCGGTACCCGTCCCCACCCCGGCGCCCGGCGCTGCAGCGAGGCACGACGATGCACATTCCCGCCCTCCTCGGCTATGCGCACCTCGGCGCAGGCTTCCACGCCAGCCGGTCGGCCCCCTATCTGTACGCGTCGGCACCCCACACGGGCGCCGCAGATACGCGGCGCCGCCTGTGGGCGCTCGAGCATCGCTACGGGCTGGCGGAGGCTCCGACCAGGGCATGGGCGGCCAGCGCTGCCGACGCGCGCCCCTGGTTCGGCATCGCCGACGGCGACCCCGACCGCTTCGCGCGACGGTGTGAGGACGCGCTGCGATTCGCCTTCGTCGCCAATCCCTACCGGCGCCTGCTGGCCGCCCACCGCGCCGACATCGCGGTGGACACGGTCGCCGGCCGGCGGTTCCGGCTGGCCGCCGTCCGCCCCATGACCGAGCCGCTCGATTTCGACGCTTTCGTGGCGCTGCTGGACGCCCTGCCCGACGAGCGCCGCCCCGCGGACCTGGCACCCCAGGCCGACTGGCTGCTGGCCGACGGGTTCCCATACCATCTCGTCGGCGCCCTGGAACGGTACGGTGCCGACTACACGGCCGTCACGGCGCGCCTGGGCGCCCCCGACGATGCCGGCCCCGGCGATCCCTTCCCCGGCCAGGACGGTGTCCCGTGCACCGGGGCCACGCGCGCCGCCGTCGAGCGCCTGTTCCGGCGGGACTTCGAACTGTTCGGATACGACACCGACCCTGCCGCGGCCGCCGAACCGCCGCAGCGCGCCGCCGACCGGCCGGCCTGCGGCGCGCTCCACGGCACGCCCTTCTGGTCGCTGGTCGAGGCGCGAGCCCGCTTGGCGGCGGGCGACCATGCGGGCGCCGTCGGGCACGTCGAGGCCGTCCTGCGCGAGGGCGAGGCGGGGCCGGCCGGCCTGATGCCGGCGCTTCGAGTGGACCTCGCGCGCATCCATCTGGCGGGCGGCGCGCTCGACGAGGCGGAGGCGGTGCTGCGGCAGCGCCCGTTGCCCGGCCGGGAATGGGCCGGCCTGCTCGCCGACATCCGGCTGCGCCGCGGCGATGCGGACGGTGCGCTCGCCGCGCGGTGCCAGGGGTTGTGCGCCGGCGCGCCGGACGCCCCCGACCTGCGCGAGATCGGCCGCCTGAGCGGTCTGCTCGACGACCTCGACGCCGCACTGCAGGCCGGACGCGCGGTGATCGCCTCGGCGCCGCCGGGCGACTTGCGCGGCCGGCTGATCGACGCGCTGGTCGACGGGGCCGCGGCATCCGGTGCCCGTCAGCTCGCCCTCGCGGTCCTGGACGACCTCGTCGCCATCGAGGACCTGGGTTACGACGCCCGGGCCAAGCTGGCCGCTCTGGGCCGCCCCCAGGTCGGGCCCGGCCCGGGGGGGGCGCCGTCGCCGCCGGCCGCGCCACCGCGGCACCGGCGGCCACCCCGTCTCCCCGTGACGGGCAACCGCGGCGCCGGCCAGGGCCCGATCATCGCGCTCGACGGCGCGGAGTCGTCGTTCGGCCGCGCCTTCCTCGTGGTGTCCGCCTTGTACTGGTGCGCCGAGGCCCTCGCGGACTGCCGGCTGCGCTTCCTCGACGTGCGCCAACGCGACGTCGGGCTGGCGCTTGACGCACTGCGCTGGGACACCGGCCTCGACGTGACGGCGCAGCCGGACGGCGAGGGACTCCAGGGTGCGGCGCTCTATGCGGGGATCGCCTTCCGCTCCGCCGCGCACCTCCGCCTCGATGCGGCCGAACGGCTGGGCGTGCCGACGCTGGTCGCCATCCAGTTTCCCGATCCCGAATGGGTGAGCCCCGCCGTCCTCTCGCTGGGCGACGCCGCGTTCGATCCCGAAGCGTTCGGCGCGCGGCTGGTCCGGGCCGTTGCGGACCTCCCGGCGGAGGGCGGCGGTGCTTTCGATCGAAGGGGTGTCGCATGAGCACGCCGCACGCCGCCGCCACGCCGCCGCGCCGGCCCGTGGTCCTGGTGGTCGCCATGTCCAACAGCGTGCACACGGCACGCTGGCTCGACGTGGTCCGCGGGCGCGGGATCTCCTTCGTCCTGTTGCCGGTCGCCGCCGGCGGATTCTGCCACGAGCTGTCCGGACTGCCGGTCGTGCGCGACCGGGCGGACGTCGACGCGCTGCCCGCCGACCAAGTGTCGGTGTTCCCGCCGGAGTGCGTCGATGCCGCGCGGGTGGCCGGGCTCGACACGTTCCTCGGCTACGCGCCATGGTTGCCGAGCTTCATGGACAACGCCGACGGGCTCTCCCGGCCGGCCCATCTGCTCGAGGCGATCACCCGGCTCCGCCCGGCGCTCGTCCATTCCCTGGAGACCCAGTTCGCCGGCTACCTCTGCATGGCGGTCAAGCGTCTCCTCGGCCCGGCGATGCCGCCATGGATGCTGTCGAGTTGGGGGAGTGACGTGTACCTCTACCGAAAGGTCCCGGACGAGCCCGCACGGCTGCGCGAGATCGCCCGATCCGTCGACGCCTACCTGTCGGACAGCGAACGCGACGTCGCGCTGTTCCGGGATCTCGGCTACACCGGACCGACGCTCCCGGTGATGCCGGCATCGGGCGGCATCGACATCGACATGCTGCCGTCCCTCGACAGCCTGCCGCCCCCCTCGCGCCGCCGCGAGATCCTCGTCAAGGGCCTGCACGGCTGGTCCGGGCGGGCGCTCAGCACCCTCGCCGCCATCCATCTGGCGGCCCCCGCCCTGACGGGGTTCACCATCGGCCTGCTCAGCCCCGCGCCGGTGGTCGCCGACACGGCCCGCACCCTGAGCGAATGGGACGGCCTGGCGATCGACCGCGTTCCCCACCTCGCCACCTACCGGGACGTGATCCGGCGAATCGCCGGCGCCCGCGCCGTGGTGGGCGTGGGCATCTCCGACGGCACCCCGACGGTCATGCTGGAAGCGATGAGCGTCGGCACCTTTCCGATCCAGAGCGACACCTCGGCGGCCGACGAATGGCTGGTGCCGGGGAAGACCGGATTCCTGGTCTCGCCCCACGACGTCGCCGGGCTCGCCCGGATGATCGTCCGCGCGGCGACGGACGACGCGCTGGTGGATGGCTGCGTCGCCGCCAACCGGCGTGTCGTCGAGGAACGCTGGAACGCCCGCATCAACGGCCCACGGGCCGTCGGCGCCTATCGCACCGCCCTGTCGGTCCGCGACGCGGCCGATGTTCCCCTGAAGAGCGCCACATGACCCCGCCCAACGTTTCGATCATGGTCCTTGTCAGTGACGGCGCCGGCGCCGCCGACGGCGCCGTGGCGGCAACGCTCGACTGCCTGCTGGCAAGCCCCGGCCAGGCGGTCGAGGTGGTGCTGGTGTGCGGCTCGCCGGCCGCCCACCACGCCGCATCAGGCGCGGCCCGGTCCTGGGATGACCGGCTGCGCCGGGTGCACGGCGCCGACGGGGAGCCCTGGGGCGCCACGCTGCGGCGCGGGTTCGACGCGACGTCGGGGCGGCGGGTCGGTTGGTTGCGGGCGGGCGACCGCCTCCAGGTCCCGGTTCCCTGGGACGCGGTCGAGGCGCTGCCCGCGGCGGCCGCGCTGCTGGTGCCGCAGGATGCCACGGACGGCGCGGGCGAGGCGCCGGACCACGGAACGGACGCCGGAGCCATGGCGCTGCTGGGCCGCATGCTGGGCGGATCGGCCCCGGTGACCGGCGTCCTCCTGCCGCGCGACGGCGTCGTCACGGCCGGCGGATTCAGCGGGGACAGCCCCCTTCCCGAACTCGACCTGCTGGCGGGCCTGGTTCCCCGTCACCCTCTCCGGCAAGTCGCGGCGGCACGCCTGCACCCTGCACGGCCCCCGGAGCGTGCGGGCGTGGCGGATGCGGCCGCGCACCGGGGCCTCCCCGCCGGCCGCAGCGACCGCGCGGCGATCGCCGACGGGCTGCTCGCGCGCCTCCCCACGGACGGCGGGGCACCGCTCGCGGAACGGCGCGCTCTGGTGGTCGAGACGCACCGCGGCTTCGCGACGTCCCCCTGCCCCGCCCTGGCGACGCGGCTCGCCACGCTCATGGCCGACCTGATCGGGGCGGGCGACCTGACGGTCGCGGTGGTCGGCGGGCCGGAGCGCAGCGCCGCGGATCTGGGCGTGCCGGGCGCCCGGGTCATCCGCGCACCGGACGATCCCGCCGGCCTGCTGACGGCCCTTGCGGCGAGCGGATCGGCCCACGGCGTGGCCGTCGACGGTTGGCATCCGCCTCCCGCCCCCCTGCTGGCGGCGCAGCTGCTCCACCTGGTGGCCCTGGACGGCGCCGCCTGCTTCGGGCCGCAGGCGCCCGGCCGGACGGCGGTCGCGGCCTCCCCGATCGTCGGGACGCTCTTCCGAACCGGCTCTCTCACCCCCGCACTCCTCGGTCGTCTGCGCGCGGGAGAAGGGCCGTTCTGGTACGCCCTGCAGCGCACCGGGCCGCTCGTGTCCCTCCCGGCGATCACGGACGGCGACCGGGATGCGACGCCGCCTTACGGCGGGGAGGCCGAGGCCGCACCCTTCATCGACGCGGCGTGGTATCGCGACCGCTATCCCGAGCGATCGCGGCCGGATCTCGGTCCGGTCTCCCATTACCTGTCGGTCGGCTGGAAGGAAGGGTGCGACCCGAATCCCTGGTTCCAGACGCGCTGGTACGCGCAGGCGAACCGCGACGAGGTGGGTGACGGTTGCCCGCTGCTGCATTTCATCCGGACCGGCGGCGCACAGGGGCGGCGGCCGCACCCTCATTTCGACCTCGTGTGGTATGCCCGTCGGCACCTCGGCGCCGCCCCCAGCCACCGCGCGCTCCTGCACTTTCTGCAATCGGGCGTCGCTGCCGGCGCGGTGCCGGAGCCGCTGCTGGACGATCCGTCGACCCGCCGGACGCTGCGCGGCCTTCCCGTGGCGGCGCGCACCGGCGAGACCTTTGCGCGCCTGCGGGAGAGCCGGGTGCGGGACGCCGTGGAGACCATGACGGGTTTGGTCGACGCCGACTGGTACCGCGTCCGCTATCCCGACGTCGCCGCGGCGCAGGTGGATCCACGCTGGCACTACCTGCACCACGGCTGGCGCGAGGAGCGGTCGCCCAACCCCTGGTTCGACCCGTCCTGGTATCGCCGGACGGCGATGGCAGGGGAGGATGCCGGCCTCTCGCCCCTGGAGCATTTCGTGGTGACCGGAGCGGCCGCGGGATGCCGTCCGGTGCGCGAGTTCGCCACGGCCTGGTACATGGAGCGCCATCTCGGCAGCCGCCATCCCAGCGCCGAGGCCCTGCGCCATTTCCTGACCGTCGGACTGGCCGCCGGATGCGCGCCCGACGCGATCCTGGACGGGCCGGAGATGAGCGCGGTCCTCCGGCGGACGCCGCCCGCGGACCGGCTCCCGCTGATCCGCAGGCTGTGGGCCCTGCGCACCGGCGCGTGCGGACGGGTTGCGATGGTCGGCGAGGCGGACGAGGAGGACTGGGCGCTGCTGCTGCTGCGTCGCAAGCCCGTCGCCACCGGCACGGTGCTGCTGCTGCTCGATCCCGGCGACCCGCATCATACGGTCCGCGCGGCGGCGGCGGCGGCGGCGCTTCCCGCCGAGGAAACCGCACTGTTCATGCTGCTGCACGGCGCCGACCGCGCCGAGATCCGTGACCGCCTGGGCGACGACGCGGTCGCCGTCGGTGCCCCGCTGGACGGCGCGTTCCGCCTGGTGCGTGCCCTGCGCTGCACCCGGATCGCCGCCATCGATCCCGGATTGCTGACCGGTCCGGCCGGCGCGGCGCTGCGCAACGCCCGGCTGACCCCCGTCACCAACCGGAACAGCCTGTGACCCCCCGTCCCCTCCGCCGCCGGGCTCCCCGAACATGACCGCCGATCCCCTCGTTTCCATCGTGATTCCCGTCTTCAACGGCGCCGATTTCCTGGGCGAGGCGATCGACAGCGCCCTGGCCCAGACATACCGGGCCATCGAGGTCATCGTGGTCGACGACGGGTCCGACGACGGCGGGGCCACGCGCGCCGTGGCCATGCGCTACGGCGATCGGATCCGCTACGTCCACAAACCGAACGGCGGGGTGTCCACGGCGCTGAACGCCGGCATCGCGACGATGCGGGGTGCCTTCTTCTGCTGGCTCAGCCACGACGACGTGTACCGGCCGAACAAGATCGAAACGCAGATCGCCGCATGGCGTCGGTTCGGCCGCCCCTGCATCGTCGTCAGCGACTGGGACGTCATGGACGACAAGGGGACGCCGATCCCGGACGGCATCAACGACTGCACGCACCTCGATCTGACGAACCGCCCTCTCGAGGCCTACTTCCATGTCGCCTTCAACGGCTGCGCCATGCTCATTCCGCGCTCGGTGCTGCTGGACCATGGCTTCGACCCCGGGCTGCCGAGGACGCAGGACAATTTCCTGTGGTTCCAACTGATCGGCCGTGTCCCGTTCGTCCGCTGCGCGACGCTGGGGGTCGTCAACCGCCAGCATCCGGCCCAGGGGTCGCGCGAGCTGGTGATGTTCGACGAGGCGGGCATGTGCTTCGTCCGAGCCCTCGACAAGGTGTCCCCGGCGGTCATGGAGGCCTATGGCGGCTCCGAATCGGGATTCCTGTGGTGGGCATTGGGGCTGCCGCTGCCCTATCCCGGCGTGGCGCGCTATCTGCGCGGGCGCATGGCCGCCGCGCTGGAACGCCAGCCGTTCACCCTGGCGCTGGTCGGCGGCGGGCCGGCGGCCGCGATCGTCCAGCGCCTCGGCGCGCTGGAGGACCGCCGGATCCGGCCGCGCCAGGTGCTGGTGGTCGACCTTGGCATCACCGGCGACCGCGACGCCCTGGACCGGGCCCTCGCGGCGTGGGACGGGGGGGTGGTCGTCGCGACCGCGTCTCCCGGCGTCGCCGACCTCCTCACCGCCGCGGCGGCCGCGCGCGAGGACATCGTCGTGATCGCCGGCGCCGTGCCGGAGGAGGACCGGCTGGCACAGGCCCTGGCGGCGGTGCTGAGCGGCGGGGCGCCGGTCGCCCGCCCCGGCGCGCCGACGCCGGCGCTGCTGCCGATCGAGGGCTGGGCGTTCCGTCGCGCCGCCATCCCCGGGGTCGCCGCCGCCCTGGCGGGCGCTCCGGCCGACGGAGTCGCCGCGCTGCCGACGACCACCTATCCGGCGCCCGAGCCGCAGACCACGTCCTTCGTCGCGCCGGCGTCCCTGCCGGTGCGCATCGACGCCTTCTCCGGCTCCGACGAGGACATCGCCCGGCTGAACGAGTGGCGCCACGGGTTCACGCCCGGCCACCCCGTGCATCTGATCGTGACCCGGCTGGAGAGCCCGCTGGTCCGCTCCTTCCTGGCGCGCCGGTTCGAGGCCGCCCGCGGGCCGGTCAACGCGGTGATGGCAGCCATTGAGGACGAGCGGGCATCATCGCTGCTGGTCTACCCCGCGGGCCGGCGCGCGCCGCTGCGCTTCCGGTTCCACGTGCCCGACGGGCTGGCCCCGTTGCGGGACGCAACTGCCCTCCTCGGTGTCGCCGCCCTCGAGATCCACGACGTCCGGTCGGTCGAGGCGCTGGTGCCGGCACTGGCCGGACGCCTGCAGCGCCCTTACGAGGTGGTGGTGGCCGACCGCAGCCTGGTTCCGTCCGAAGCGTTGCTGCGCCAGGCCCGGCGGGTGGTCGCGGCGTCGCCGGCCCTGGCGGGGGCCATCGGCCGGCATGTTCCGGGGGCGGCGGTGGCGTGCGAGCCCCCGACGCTGCGCTACCCTCTCGAACGGCGGAGCGTCCGGCCCTTCGTACGGCGGAGCGGAGAGCCGTTGCGGGTCCTGGTCATCGGCGACGCCGGGCCGGCGGAGGGCAGCGCGACCATGGCCCGGCTGGTGGCCCTCGTCGAGCGCCGCGGCCTTCCCATCCGGGTCCATGCGCTGGGCCGGGTCGACGGCGCGTCGGCCGGCGGGCCCCTGGTGACCCATCCCGCCGTGGAGCCGAACGAGGCCTGGGACGCGATCGCCGGCATCGCCCCCCATCTCGCCTGGCTGCCCTACGAACGGGACCGCGACTGGCTGTGGGAACTGGACGTCGCCATGTGGTCGATGCTGCCGGTCGCCGGGACGGCCGTCGCCGGCATGATCGAGCGTTGCCGCGGCCGTCGCCTCACACGCCTCTGTCCCCCCGGAACGGCGGCGGAGGACTGGGTGGACCTGTTCCTGCAGTGGCACGCGGACGCCGGGCGCGGCGACGAGGCGTGACCGACGGCGCCCGGGTTCGGGCTACGGCAGTTGCTCGACGAGGGTCTGCGCCGTGACGTAATCCTCCGAACGCCCGATGTCCAGCCAGAGTCCGCTGGAGCGGTGGCAGTGGACCTGCTCCCCGCGCTCGGCGAGCGTGCGGATGAGGTCGGGCATGTCGAGATACTGCCCCTCGCTGAGCAACGGCCGCACCGCGTCGCGCCGCAGCATGTAGATGCCCATGCTGACCAGATGCCGCAGCACGGGCTTCTCCTGGTAGCCGAGCAGCCGGTCCTCCTCGTCGGTCATCAGAACGCCGAACTCGATCTTCACCTCCCGCTCATGGCTGGCGATGGTGGCCGCGGCGCCGCGCTCGGCGTGGGCGCGGATCAGATCGTCGTAGTTGATGTCGCTGAGGACATCGCCGTTCATCACCAGGAAGTCCTCCGGCAGGGAGTCGACGATGCGGGCCAGCGGACCGGCCGTTCCCAGCACCACCTCCTCCTCGCTGTATCGCAGCTGCAGCCCGACGCGCTCGCCCTCGCCGAAATAGGCACGGATGAGGTGCTGCAGATAGCCCACCGCCAGGGTGACGTCGCTGAAGCCATAGGACCGCAACTGCCGGAGGATCAGTTCCAGGATCGGCATATGGCCGACCGGCATCAGCGGTTTCGGGAGAATGGTCGTGTAGGGGGCGAGGCGGGAGCCCCGCCCTCCGGCCAGGATCACGGCATGCATGTGAGGATCGACACCGATGGGGGAAAGATGGGTGGATCAGACCGCATAGCGGTCGATGGCGTAGAGGTCCGGGTGCGCGCGGATGGCGTCCAGCGTATGGCCGAGCCCCTCGTCCAGGGTCGTGGTCGGCGACCATCCCAGCCGCTCGCGTGCCTTGGTGTTGTCGGAGATCAGGCAGGCGACCTCGCTGGCGGCGGGCCGGACGCGCGCGGCGTCCTCGACCAGGGCGCCGGGGTCGCGCCCCGCCAGGGCGAGGATGCGCCCGGCCATGGCGCGCATGGTGTGCGCCGTTCCCGTGCCGAGGTTGATCTCCTCCCCCTCCACGCCGCTGGCCTTGGCGGCGGCGATGAAGCCGCCGACCGTGTCGGCCACGTACGTCATGTCGCGGACGGGGTCGAGCGACCCGACGCGGATCTCGCCCCGGCCGCCCAGCGCCTGGGCCGCCACCGAGGGGATGAAGGCGCGCGCCGACTGGCGCGGGCCGTACGTGTTGAAGGGGCGGACCGTCACGACCGGCACGCCGAAGGACCGGAAATAGCTTTCGGCGAACCGGTCGGCGGCGATCTTCGACGCCGAATAGGGCGACTGCCCCTGCAGGGGATGGGCTTCGTCGATGGGCGTCCGGATCGCGGAGCCGTAGACCTCGGACGTGCTGGTGTGGACCATGCGGCCCACGCCGTGCCGCCGCACCGCCTCCAGCACGTTCAGCGTTCCCGCGACGTTGGTCTCCAGGTAGCTGCGAGGCGCCACGTAGGAATAGGGGATGCCGATCAGCGCGGCCAGATGGAAGACGACCTCCGCCTCCTGCACCAGGCGGTCGACGTGCTCGACGTCCCGCACGTCGCCGAACACGAGGCGCATCTCGCGGGTCAGCGCCGGATCGGCCAGCGCGAGGTTACCCGTCGCCCCCTGGCCGTTGTAGCGGACCATCGCCGTGACGGCCGCACCCTCGCGCACCAGCGCCTCGGCGAGATGGCTGCCGATGAATCCGCCGGCCCCGGTGACCAGGCACTTCACCCCTTTGAGATGATTCATCAGACCCTCATTCAACCAAATCGACATGACAATTACAGGAGAACTGTAGAGATTTTCTTGGAGCCCTGCACTCTGTTCATCACCGTTTCAATGAGGTCGAGTTGGCGCGGCAGCGTGACCGTGGCCACATCCAAGTCGCGGACGACCATCGCGCGGGCGCGCCCGCGCATCGCCTGCATGCGGTCGGCGTGGCCGAGCACCTCGCAGATCCGACCGGCCACAGCGGCCGGGTCGAAGAAATCCACCAGAAGTCCGTTCTCCCCGTCCCGCAGATACTCCTCGACCGGCTGGGTGGCCGCGCCGATGACCGCGCAACCGGCCGCCAGGGCTTCGAGGAACGACCAGGACAGGACGAACGGATAGGTGAGGTAGACGTGCGCCGCCGACACCTGCAGCACGTTGAGATAGAGCGCGTAGTTGAGGTGTCCGAGAAAGTGCACGCGCGACAGGTCCACCCCGTCGAGTTCGCGCAACAGGATCTCGCGGAAGGTTCCCGAGGGCGGCGGCGGCCCGTAGCTGACGCCGTCGCCGCCGACGACCAGCACCTGCGCCTCCGGCCGGCGGCGCAGCAGTTCGGGAAGCGCGCGCATGAAGATGTGGAATCCGCGGTAGGGCTCGAGGTTGCGGGCCACGTAGGTGACGACCTCGTCGCGCCGCGTCACCCGCCGCCCCGTCGGAAGCTGGAGCCATGCGTCGGGGTTCGGCCGGATGACGGCGGTATCGACGCCCTCGTGGACGACGCTGATCCGCTGCCGCATCCGTTCGGGAAACAGCGACCATTGCCACTGCGTCGGCGTGACGCCCCAATCGGCGCCGTCGCAGCTCAGATGGGTGATCGCGTTCTTGGTGCGGATGCGCGGCGGGTCGTCCAGGGTGACCCGCTCGTCCCGGTCGAACCCCACGTCGGCGCCATGCATCCGGTAATAGAATTCGAAGTAGCCGAGCACCGGCACGTCGGACCAGACGTCCTTGATGTACAGGGTCTCGCCCCAGCCGGTGTGGCCGATGACGATGTCCGGCCGGAATCCCCGGCGTTTCAGGTCCAGGCAGATCTCATAGACGCATTGCCCGGCGATCACGCCCTTTTCCAGGTCCGCGATGTAGTGGTGCGTGCCGCGGGCCACCTCCCGGAAGGGGGTGTAGCCGATCACCTCGACGTTCGCGAGCCGGCCCGACTGGTGCTGGGTGATGAACACCACCCGGTTCCCGGCGACGCCGGAGAGGTGGCGGACGAGGTGCAGGAACTGCCCGGGGCAGTTCTGGTGCAGGAAGAGAACGTTCATCGCGGTGCGGGTGCCTGGAAGAGGATCTCCGGAATCGGCCGCCCATCCGGGAACGGACGGTGGGCGATCGCCTCCAGCTCCAGCACCTCGCGCCGGCGCAACAGGATGGGATCGAAGCCCGCACCCTGGAGGTCGCGCAGCAGGACGCTGGGCGTGAAACCGGTGCGGTGGGCCATGAACGGATTCCCGGCGGCGATCGCCTCGCCGAACCCGAAGATGATGTCGCACGCCGTCACCGCGCCGGCCGGCGCCGTGTACAGCACCTCGTCGAGGCGATCCTCGGCCACGTACCGGCACACCCGCTGCAGATCGGGGACCACCGCCACCAGGGCACCGCCGGGCACCAGAACCCGCCACACCTCGCGCAGCGCCGGACCGACCTCGTGGCGGTGCAGATGCTCCAGCATGTGCGACGACCACACCGCGTCGACGCTCGCGTCGGGAAGCATCGACAGGTCGGTGATCGAGCCCACGATGTCCGGGGCGACGCGGCGGTCGAGGTCCATGCGGACCTCCCGCCACGCCGGGGCCGGGAACAACGTGTGGACGCGGGCCGGCGCGCTCGGCCCGCACCCGACGTTGAGCACCGTCCGGCATCGCGGCGCGTCCGCGCGCTCGGCCGTCATCGCCGCCACCGGCGGCGGGGGCGGCGCCGCATCAGCGCCCACGCGCGGCGGCGACGGTCCCGCTCGGCACGACGCGGACGGTGAAGGCCTGGATCGGGTCGCCCACCGCGTCGGAGCGGTAGGGGCGCCCGTTGGCCAGGACGGGGCTGCGGGCACCGCTCAGGCACATCACCTCGTACACGCAGTCGAAGCGGTCGGCGTAGGGCTCCCGCAGGCGGACCGCCAAGCCGGTCAGCGGCGTCCCTTCGCCCCGCGACCCGCAGTAGCCGCCCCCCGTCACCCACGGCGTCTCCACCCCCTTGGCGCTCAGGCCCTTGTACTCGATGCCGTCGGCGGGCAGGTGGTCGAGCGGGGCGATCGACAACCCCTCGATCCACAGCTTGCGGTCGGGCGACCCCGCCCATTCCCCGCTCTGCGCCGAGACGTCGCCGAAGTTCTGCACATGGGCGACGAACCGCAGCCGGATCTCCGACACCGGGACCGCGGCCGGCTGCGCCTGCCCCGGCGGCGCGTCGAGGCGGGTCATCTGGATGCCCAGGGCCTGTCCGGTGAAATTCTGGGGCTGGTAGGACGTCAGGATCATCTCGCAGGGCTTGCGCGACACCTTGACGACCACCGTGTCCCCCGGCTTGGACAGCCAACCGAGTTCCCCGCCGCCCAGCATCTCGACGTCGCCGGCGCAGAACGGAGCCGGGGCGAGCGAGATGCTGGGCAGGGGAAGGGCCACCCCGCCTTGCGACCCGCCGCCGTCCCCGCGGACGACGGCGAACGAATAGATGCCCGGCTGCAAGGAGAGGGCCTGGGCGACCGCACTCAGCGACCGCTCCTGGGCGGGGGGAGCCGTTACGGACGGAAGCATGGTGGAGAGACCTCTGCTGGTGGGAAAGGCGGGCACGGGCGACGAGCCCACGCCGTGTCGGGTGGTCGCCGTCGGCACGGCGTCGGGCACCGCGCCGACGGCGAGCAATCGGTCATTGATGGCCCGCGCCGGGGTGTCGGGCGGCAGGAGTTGGCCGCCGCCCCGGGCGCGGATGCGCTCGGCGACGCTGCCGAGGTCGAAGGCGACAACCTCCAAGCCGGCCTGCCAGGCGAGCGACAGCGCGTAACTCCAGGTTTCCGGGCAGACCGAGGGAAGGAAGGCGGCGTCCGCCGCCTGACGCCGGACCAGCGCCACCGCCTCGTCCTCGTCGTACCGCCCGGTGAGAAAGACGCGCCCGGTCGCGAAGAGGGCCGCGTCGTCGCGGCTGTGGCCGACCACCACGAACTCCAGCGGCAGGTCGCGGCGCGCCGCGTCGCGGGCGCAGTCGAGCAGGACGCCGTAGCCCTTGTTGTGCCCGATGGCGCCGATCACGCAGACCCGCCGGCGCGCACCGGCGGCGGGACGGCCCGTGCGTGCCGGCGGCGGCGCCGGGGTGTCGTCCCAGGGCACGACCTCCGCGGCGATCGCCCCGAGATGGCGCGTCAGGCGCTCGGCCACATCGCGGGTGGGAACGACGACCCTCCGGGCTTCGCCGAGAACACGGCGCGACCGCGCCCTCAGGTCGGCGACCGAAAGCGTCTCCCCCGATGCCGGCGGCGTTTCCCGCACGCACCGGTCGCAGCCGTCCAGGTCCGGCTCGCCGCAGTACCGGTTGCCGGCATCGACCAGGCACACCTGCGGGCAGATCCACACGTAGTCGTGCACGAACACGTCGTAGGGCACGCCCAGGCGCTGCGGCAACGTCAGCACCGCGGGGTCGTGGTCGAGAACGTGCTGGATCTCGACCTCGGCGACCGGCACCGCCGCCAGCATCGCAACGAGCGCG
The DNA here is from genome assembly GCF_051225715.1 of Azospirillum sp. ST 5-10. Taxonomy (NCBI): domain Bacteria; kingdom Pseudomonadati; phylum Pseudomonadota; class Alphaproteobacteria; order Rhodospirillales; family Azospirillaceae; genus Azospirillum; species Azospirillum sp. ST 5-10. Next base: position 107,894 of record NZ_JBPJSP010000017.1, on the reverse strand, counting down.
TCGATCTCGTCGCCGGTCCGGAACACCAGATCGCCGGTGTCCGGCCGCCGGGCATCGCTGACCCGGCAGCGCGGCACCGCGTCGTCCGCTTCGGAGTGCGGTGTCAGAAGGAGCACCCGCCGCCCGGCGGCCAGCAGCGCCGCGACGCGCTCCTCCACGAACCGCGCCACCCCGCCGGCGCGGCCGAACGCGATCACCAGAAGCGCCGGGCGCCGGTCGTTCCGGGCCGCCCACAGGGCCAGGTCGAGCCGGCGCCGTGCCGGCGCCAGCGGATCCTCGGCGCGGAAGCGGCGTATCAGATCCTCGTAGCCCGGGTGGATGCGGTTGACGGTCCGCAGGTTGCGCCGTGTCTGGACCGCCTTGCGCCGTCCGAACGAGCGCCCGCCGACGTGGGTCACGAAGACGTCGGCCGCCGCCACGTGGCGCCAGCCGAGCCGGCGGGCGCGCAGGGAGAAGTCGTTCTCCTCGCCGTATCCGCGGCCGAACAGCGCGGCGTCCAGCAGACCGGTCTCCGCCAGGCAGTCATGGCGGATGTAGGTGCAGAATCCGACCGCCGTCGGGATCTCGACCCGCACCGCTCCGTTGCAGCGGCGCGCCAGGGCGTCGATCCGTGCGGCGTCGGCGGCGGCGGGGGGCGTGCGGTTCGCCCCGTCGCCGGGATAGCTGACGATCTCCCCATCGTTCGACAGGGGCGTGACGGTGCCGATGTCGGCGGCCGAGTAGGCGGCGTTGCGCAGCCGCGCCAACCAGTCGCCGTGCACCAGCGCGTCGCTGTTCAGCAGCACGACGTCGCGTCCGGGATGGCGCGCGAGCCCCCGATTGGCCGCTCCCGGGAAACCGAGGTTCTCCGGGTTGACCAGGAGCTGGATCAGTCCGCGCGACGCCAGCCGGGCCAGCGCGGCGGACAGGGCGGGGTCCGGGCTGGCGTCGTCCACCACCACCACGTCGGCGTCGGCGCCGACGGTGTCGAGCACCGCCCCGATGCACGCCATCGTCTCGTCCAGCCCGCGGTAGACGGGAATCACGACGTCGACACCGGCCGCCCGATGCGGCGTGCTGGCTGGCCGGCGTGCGCCCGCCGAGACCGGCGACGGCAGCCGCCGCAGCAGCGCGGCGACCCCGTCGCGAACGGTTCCGGTCATGGGCTCCGCCTCGCGCCAGCCTCCATCCCCGCCGCCCGCGACGGCGTCGGCGATCCGCAGCACCTGCCGGAACGCTTCGCCCCGGTCGGTCCACAGGACCGGGCCGCCCGTCAGATCGGCGCCGGCCACCGCCGGCGCCTCGGCTTCGGCGCACACGCGCAGCCGGCCGGGGCGCAACGCGGTCGCGGCGAGGTCGAGGGAGAACCCGTGCCGTCCATCCCCGACCTGCGCGTGGCGCAGCACCGGATCGAAGCGATCGGCCGTGACCGTCGCGCCGGCACCGTGCCCGTCGGTGACGCGGATGGTGACGCGAAGCTGCGGCAGGGCGGGCACCCAGGCCCACCCCTCAAGCGTGTCGTCGGCAAGGATGGCGTCGCCCTCGATCGCCGGCGCCGGGCGGGGCGGTTGGCCGGAGCCGATCAGGGGACGGCCGTCGGCGCAGACGTGCAGCGCCCGGCCGTCGGCCAGGGCGCCGACCGCCGCCGCGACCGGCAGGAGCGGCGAGTCCGGTGGCGGCTCGCCGACCTCGACGTCCAGCCGGCGCGCGGCTTCTCCGTCGGCCGCGATCCGGAGGCGCGGGGCCGCCCGCCCGGGGGCCGGCGGGCGCACCGCGCCGACCAGCCGGCCATCCGGGCCGATGGACACCCAACCAGGGGCCTCGGCCAAACCGACAAGCCGGCCGAGCAGGGCGGCCAGATGAGGGGTCTGTTCGACGGGGAAGCGCGCCAGGGCCCGCACGGCGCCGGCGATGGCCTCGTCCAGCCGGCCGGCGGAGGCCAGCGCGTGGCTGCGCGCGATGGCCGTCTCCGGCAAGAGATCGTCCTCGGCGAAGTCGGCCACGACCGCAAGCGCACGCGCGGGGTTGCCGTCGGCCAGGTGAAGGGCGGCCAACAGGGCGGCGACCGATTGCAGGTCGGGGGACCGCCGATGGGCCCGCTCGGCCCAGCGGATGGCCTCGGGCCGGTCGCCGCGGATGACCGCGCACTGCGCGAGGATCACGAGCGCGGCATCGTGATCCTCTTCGTCGCCCAGAGCGGTCCGGGCCAGGGCTTCGGCCCTGGCCCGATCGCCCTGCTCGAAAACCCGCTCAAACTCGAGCACCGTCGTCCCCGAACCGAATTCGCACGCGACGCCCCGGCGCGGCCGCGGCCGGCCGGGCGTTCGCCGAAGGCCATGCCCACACGACCGTCCCCTCCCCCGCGCGTGCACGCCGGCGGGTGCGCAGAGCCTTACTGGACGACGATCGAATTGGCGGACAGATTGGTGATGCCGCTCAGCAGGATGGTGGTGTTGTCGGGCAGCGTGATGACGGTGTTGCCGCCGCTGACCTGGGCGTTCTGGACGAGCGACTCGGCGGTCACCCCGGAATACCCCTGCACGAGGATGCGGTTGTTGCTGCCGGCCGCGCCGAAATCGCCGATGGTGGTCGAGCCGCCGCCGAACACCGTGCTGAACACGAAGAGGTTGTCGCCGGCGCCGCCCAGCATGCCGGTCGAGCCGGTGCCGCCGAACAGGGTGTCCGCCGCCCCGGCGCCGATCAGGTTGGTCGAGCCGCCGCCCTGGTTGCCGCCGACCGCGTAGAGCGCCCCCTGCTCCACGGCGAAGATGCTGTTCGTTCCGGACCCGCCGAACACCGTCGATTGGCCGCCGGACACGAAGATGTTGCTCTGGCCCGACCCGCCGATGATGGTGTTGCTGCCCGACGACGCGACGACCGTCGAGGAGCCGCTGCCGGTGCCGATGACGTTGTTGCCACCGGTCGCGAACACCGTGTCGTTGCCCGCGGAGTAGAGCGCGTTGTTGCCGCCGCTCAGGCCGACGAGGTTCGAGCCGGCCCCGCCCGTGATGGTGTTGGAGCCGGACGTCGCGACGATGGTGTCGTTCTGCGGTCCGCCGAACACCTGGTAGCTGCCGCCCGTTCCCTGGTCGCCCAGCAGGCCGATCACCGTGCCGGCGTTGCCGGCGACCACCGTTCCCGTCCCGGTGGTGGTGTTGATGGTCGTTCCGGTGACGTCGTTGCCCGCGATCAACTGGTTCTGGGCGCCCGCGCCGACCACCGTCACCGCTTGGTTCTGGTCCAGCACGATGAAGGCGGAGTTGTCGACGCCCGACGCCTGCACGCTTCCCTGACCGACCGCAGTGAAGATCGTGGCGATGCTCTGCTGGTTCACCAGGCTCGGGTCGGAAAGGACGGAGCCGACAACAGTCGAGGACACACCGATGGTGGACGGGTTGGAGACGGAGCCTCCAGAGAGTGTGACGTCGACTGCCATGGTTCCCATATCTCCTGCAAGCGACACAACCAAGGATGGCAGTTCCGCGCCATCTCGGACACTATATTGTGTTCCGCGCCAAATACCAGTAGGAAATTCGCAGTATGGACAAAATCACTGGCCGTTCGTTCAACCCGGCGGGGTAGCCAGTGGGGCACAGAAGCACGGACACTAACAATTTCGTCACCTGCCGGCACCGCAAACACACATTTTTTCACGGGTTTCCGGAATAGCAATCGACGGAGATACACGGTGCGAAACCGGAGGGTGCTGATTTGCGACTATGATTTCCACACGACATTGGGCGGTGGGCAAGTACTCTACCGGCGGGTTGTCGAACGAAACCCGGACATTGAGTTCTATTATCCGTCGAACGGGCGCGATCTGGCGCCGGCTGTGCGCCACCGTCTCCCCCCGAACGCCCACCCGTATCCCCAGGACGCGGCCATGGACGTCGCCTTCCTCTCGGCCGCCGAATCGGACAGGGACTGGCTGGGTGTGATCGGCCTGCGCGAGATGGCGCGCCTGCTGGCGCCTCTGCAGGGCATGGTCTTCGACGCCGTGGACGTTCCGTCGTTCCGCCCCTCGGCCCATCTGGTGCGGCCGGTGGCGGCGGCCTTCGGCATCGTCGTCGGGCAGGTCGCCCTCGGCCTGGTGGGATGGCCCAGCCGGTCGCTGCAGGCGGCGTACGTCACGACGCCGGAGGAGCGGGCGAGCTTCGACGACGCGCTGCCGCGCATGACGGCGCTGGAGACCCACAGCCTCGCCGCCGCCGACCAGCGCTACACGATCTCGCACACGGCGCGGGCCGAGGACTTCGCGGTGGGGCTGCCGATCACCGTCCTGGACATGCACGACACGGTCGAGTCGTTCCCCCCGGTGTCCGCACATCCCCCTGGGGAGGGCCCCCCCGACCTGTGGTACGTCGGCCGGCTCGACGGCGCGAAGGGGCCGGACCTGTTCCTCGAGCTTGCGGCGCGGATGCCGCGGCACCTGTTCCGGCGGTGCTTCTACGCCGGGCCGGACAACGAACGCCTGCCGATGACCCGGTGGTCGGAGCACCTGGCGGCCCTGGCGGCCGAGCGCGGGCTGGACGCCGTCTACGCCGGGACGCCGTCGGACGAGGAGATCCGCCGGCGTGTGTACGGCGGCCGGGTCGTGCTGGTCGTGCCGTCGCGCACCGACGCCTTCAACTACGTGGCACTGGAGGCGGTCATGAACGGCTGCCCCATCCTGCTGTCGCGCCGCACCGGGGCGAGCGAGTTTCTGGCCGCCAACCACCCCCACCTGCGGCCGCCGCTGATGGATCCCGACGATCTGGACGCCGCCGCGGCATCGCTCCGGGGGCTGTTGGAGGACTTCCCGCGCGCGGCCGCGGCGCTGCGGCAGGCCCTGCGCGCGCGGCCGCTGCCGGCCCCGCGCACCATGTTCATGGACGCCATCTACACCGCCCCGCCCGCCGCGGCGCCGTCGTCGCGCGGCCCGGCCGTGGCGCTGGCGGCCGCCGTGGCGCAGCCGGTGCCGCTCGCCACCGCCGCGGTCGCCGCCTGGCGCCCGGCGCGGCCGCCCCGGCGGGCGGCCCGGGTGTCGCTGGTCGTCCTGGCGCCCGCCGACGCCGGCCGGCTGCCCCCTCTTCTCGCCAACCTTGCCCGGCAGACGCTGGCCGACGTCGAGCTCCTCGTGGTCGACCGCGGCGCCGACCGCTTTCGCGCGCTCCGCGACGCCGTGCACGAGTGCTGGCCGGGCGCCCGGGTCCTCTGCACGCCGGCGGGCCGCGGCCGCGTCAACCACGGGCTGGACGAAGCCGCGGGCGATCTCGTGCTGCTGGTGGACGCCGGCGACCGGCTGGCGCCGCACTGGCTCGCCACCGCGGTCCAGGCGCTGGACGCGGCGCCGGACGCGGTCGCCGTCTACCCCGGATGGACCCTCCTCGACGAGGCGGGAGCGCCGATCGCCGCGGCTCCCGACGAGCCGTTCAGCCGCGAGCGGATGCTGAGCGGGCACCGCTGCCTGCCCGGCCCGGGTGCGGTCGTGCGCCGCGCCACGCTGCTGCGCCTGGGCGGGCTCGATCCGGCGTTCCGCCACCTCGCGGCCTTCGACCTGTGGCTGCGCGTCAGTGCCGAGGGGACGGTCCTGCGTACGCCGGGGGTCGCCGCATGGCGCCACCTGGCCGGCCGCGCCGCCGCCGGACCGGACACCCTCGCCCGCCTCGCGGCGGAGCGCCTGACGCTCGTCGAGCGGTTCGCCCGCGATCCGCGGACCGCCGGCGGCTGCGCCGATCTCCTGCCGGCCGCCCGGGCCGCGGCCGAGGCGGCGGCGGCGGACACGCGGGCGGCGTGGGCGACGGTGCCGCTGACCCTGCTGCAGGCGTCCTTCGGCTGGCCGGAACGCGCCTGGGCCGGCGGTGGCGCCGGACCATGACAGCCGGGCGGAATTCCGCTATCCGTTCGCCCTCCCCCGCCACAGCAGGCCCGCCCCATCGTGCTCGCCCCCAGCCAACGCCCCGTCATCGCCTTCGACGGCACCGAGTCGGTGACCGGGCGGGCCCTTCTGACGGTGTCCGCGCTGCACTGGTGCGCCGACTGGCTGCCGCTGTTCCGGCCCCGCTTCCTCGACGTGACCGACGAGAACGTGGCGCTGGCCTGCCAAGCGCTGCATTGGGACCTCGGCGTGGAGATCGAGGTGGTGCCGCCGGCCGGTGCGCGCGACGGTCCGTCCCTGGCCGACGCGTCCTTGTACGCCGGCATCGCCTTCCGTTCGGCGGAGCACATGCGGCTCGCCGAGGCGGCGGCACTGTCGGTTCCCGTGCTGCTGGCGGTGCAATTTCCGGACCCGTCCTGGTGCTCCCGCTCCGTCGTCCTGCTCGAGGACGCGGCCTTCGACCCCCGGCGGTTCGCCGCCCATCTCCGCGATGCGCTCCCCACATGACGACGTCCCCCGCCCGCCCCGGCCCTCTGATCCTGGTCGTCGCCATGGGCGGCAGCGTCCACACCGCGCGCTGGCTGACCATGCTGCGCGGCCGCGGCCTGCGCTTCGTGCTGGTCCCCGTGTTCCGGGAGACTCTGGTGGAGGGGCTGCGGGGCCCCCTGGTCCGCGACGCCGCCGATCTCGACCGGCTGGGCGACGACGAGCTCGGCGTGTTCGACCTGCGCTCGGTGGACCGCCGGGAGGTGGAGCGGACCGACGAGGCCATCGGCTACGCGGCGTGGCACGCGTCCTCGATGCCCGAGCACGCCCTGGTCCGGCCCGCCCATCTCGGCGCCGCCATCCGCCGTCTGGGGCCGGCGCTGGTGCATTCCATGGAGGTGCAGTACGCCGGCTATCTCTGCGCCGCCACCAAGCGGTGGATGGGGCCGGACTTCCCGTTCTGGCTGCTGTCGAACTGGGGCAGCGACCTCTACCTCTACCGCAAGCTGCCCGACCACCAGCCGCGCCTGGCCGCGGTGGCCGGCGCGATCGACGCCTACCTGGCCGAGTGCCGGCGCGACGTCGGCATCATCCGCAGCCTCGGCTACCGCGGGCCCGTCCTGCCGGTGGTTCCCGCCTCGGGCGGCATGGACTTCGACCGGCTGCCCCGGCTGGAGGAGCTGCCGCGGCCGTCGCGCCGGCGCGAGATCCTGGTCAAGGGCTACCATGGCTGGGCCGGCCGGGCGCTGCACGTCCTCAACGCGCTGCATCTGGCGGCCCCCGCCCTGAAGGGCAGCCGCGTCCGCATCACCCTGACCGAGCCCGCCGTCGCGGCGATGGCGGAGCGCCTGGCCGAGTGGGACGGCATCGACGTCGCCTGCGACCCCTACCTGCCCTCCCACGCCGAGGCGATGCTCCGGCTCGGCCAGGCGCGGGCGGTGGTCGGCCTCAGCATCTCCGACGGCATCTCCACGACGCTGCTGGAAGCCATGACCATGGGCGCCCTGCCGATCCAGAGCGACACGTCGTGCGGGTGCGAGTGGGTCGCCCGCGGCCGCACGGGCCTCCTCGTCTCGCCCCACGACGTCGCCGGGCTGGCCGACGCCATCGTCCGCGCCATGACCGACGACGACCTCGTCGACACCGCGGCGCCCGTCAACCGGCGCACCGTGGAGGCGCGGTGGAACGCCGCCGTCAACGGGGCGGCGATGGCCGACGCCTACCGCACCCTGCTGGCCCAGGGCGCCGGAGCCGTGTTCGCCGATCCCTGACCCGCCGCCCGCCGACCACCCTGCCACCCCTGCCGAGACTGCCGATCCATGCCCGAGGTTCTCGTTTCCGTGGTGATTCCGGTGCTGGACGACCCGTCGCACCTGGCGCGGGCCGTCGACAGCCTGCAGGCCCAGACCCTCGGCGCGCCCGAGGTCGTGGTGGTCACGCCGGAGTCGGTGGCCGAGGCGGCGAAGGCCCGGCTTTCCGCCCACCGCCACCGGGTCCGCCATCTCACGGTTCCCGACACGGCCGGCCCCGCCGCGCCGCTGGCCCTCGGCCTGGCCGAATGCCGGGGCACCCACGTGGCCTGGCTGGCGCCCGGCGACGCCTGCGCCCCGCGCCGCTTCGAGGCGCAGCATGCCGCCCTGGCGGCCGACGGCGGGATGGCGGTCGCCTGCTGCAGCACCCAGGCCGTGGACGGCGACGGCCGGGTGACCGGCACCAGCCCGCTGGGCGCGGTCGGCGGCTCGGCCCTGTGGAGCCTCCTGGCGGGCGGCATCGACCCGGCGACCTTGCTGGTGCCGCGCCGCCTGCTCGACGCGGTCGGCCCGGTCGATCCGCGGTTTGCGCAGCTTCATGAGCTGGAGCTGGCGGTCCGGCTCGCCGCCCGCCATCCCTTCCGGGCGGTCGAGGCGCCGCTGCTGCGCCGCGCCGCGCCGCGGTCCGCGGCGGCCGGCCCCGCCACGGCGGAGCTGGAACGGATCTGGGAGCGCCTGCTCGACTCCGCCGGGCCGGAGGCGATCCACGCCCAGGCCTCCTTTGCGCTGACCGCGTTCGGCCGGGCCTGGCGCTGCCTGCTGGAGCGGCCGGTGCCGGCGGCGCGCGACCGTCTGGTGCGGCTGGCGGCCGAGCGGCTGGGGCCGGCCGACCTCGCCGTCGGCGTGCTGGCCGGGGCCGGCCGCCCGCCGGACGCGAGCCTCGCCTCCCGCCTGGGCGTTCCCCGCGCCGCCGTTCTCGCCATCGCCGCCGACCGCCGCCGCATGGCCTCGGCCGCCGCCGAGCTGATGGCACGGGCGACGGCCTCCCGCCTGGTGCTGATCGACGGGGCGGCCCCGCCGCCGCCGGGCGGCCTCGCCGAGCTGGTGCTGCACGCGGAGGCCTTCAACCTCGACGCCTGCCTGGCCGGCGGCGACGACGCCCCCCTTCCCCCGGGCGAGGGCGGCTCGACCGTGACCGGCTGCCTGTTCCGCCGGTCGCCGCTGGAGGTCGCCGCCGCCGAGCTCGCCAACGGCGAGGCCCGCTTCTGGACGGCGTTCCGCCGGCTGGGGCGGGTGGGGGCGCTGCCGGCGCCGCGCGGGGCCGGCGCGACCGGACCGGCGGAGGCAACGGCGGGGGCGGCGGCCGGCATCGGCCACCTGGTGGACCACGCGTGGTACCGGGAGCAGTACCCGGACGTGGCGACCGCCGGGATCGACCCGACCGAGCATTACTGGACCGTCGGCTGGCGGGAGAGCCGGGACCCCAACGCCTGGTTCTCGACCACCCATTACGTCCGCGAGAATCCCGACTGCGTGGAGGCCGGGCGCTGCCCGCTGGACCATTTCATCGTCGCCGGCGCGGCGCGGGGGCGGCGCCCCTCGCCGCAGTTCGACGTCGCCTGGTATTCGCGCCGCTACCTCGGGGCCGACACCCCGACGGCCCGGGCGCTGCACCATTTCCTGACCGTGGGCGAGGCCGCGGGCTGCGTTCCCGACCCCGTCCTGGACACCCCGGCGGCGGCGCAGGAGCTGGCGGCGCTCCCCGCCGGGCAGCGCGCGGAGCGGATGCGGCGGCTCATCGCCCGGGCGCGGGTGCGGGAGGCGCGGCTGGCCGCGCTGGTCGATGCCGACTGGTACCGGGCGGAGCACCCGGACGTCGCCGCGGCGAACGTCGACCCGCTGTCCCATTACCTGACCTACGGCTGGCGCGAGGGGCGCGACCCCAACCCCTGGTTCGACGGCCGCTCCTACCAGGCGGCGAATCCCGAGGTCGCCCGGAACAACCTCTGCCCGCTGCTGCATTTCCTCGACCACGGCGCGGCGCAGGGGCGGCGGCCCCATCCCGGGTTCGACCTCGGCTGGTACAGCGCCCGCCATCTCGCCGGTGCCCCGCCGAGCGCCGAGGCGCTGGTGCACTTCCTGACCGTCGGCTTGGCGGCCGGCGCGGTGCCGGCGCCGTTCCTCGACCACCCGTCGGTGCGCCAAGCCCTGCGGGAGGCGCCGGCGGAGCGGCGGCCGGCCCTGCTCGCCCGCATGCTGGCCTTCGAGGCCGACGCCCGCTCCGGCCCCCTGCCCTGGCGCGAGGCCGACGCCGACCTCTGGCCGGTGTTGCTGCGCCGCGGCTACCCGGAGGAGGCGGTGCCGGTGCTCATCCATGTCGACGGCCGGTCGGAGGCGTCGCGCCGCGCCGCGGTGGCGGCATCGCGCGTGCTGCCGCTGGACGAGGCGGCGCTGATCCTCGCCGACGACGGCGACGGGGCCGCCCGCCTGGGCAGCGTCCACCCCGCCGCCCCGTGCACCCTGCGCCTGCGCCTGCCCGAGGACACCGCGGTGCTGCAGGCGCTGATCGCCGCCCTGCGCTGCCGGCGCGCCGCCACGGTCGAGGGCGCCAGCCCCGACAGCGCCGTGCAGCGCGCCCTGCGCGCGGCCCGCCTGCCCCTCCACCTCAACGGCCTCGACCGGACGGAGGGGTAGGCGGTTGGGGGGAAGGGGGAGAGGGAGAGGTCCGCTATGCGCCAGAAGCGGCCGGTCATCGGCATCCACTTCTGGCCTAAATCAGGCGCGCCCCCTTGGGGGCCCCATCCCTACCCTCCCAGCCGCTCCAGCAGCTCCCGCGCCCGCTCGTCGCCGCCGGCGGCGGCCATGGCGAACAGGCGGCGGGCGTCCTCCAGGCGCGGGGTGGCGCCGTACACGCTGTAGAGCTCCCCCAGCGCGGTCGCCGCGCGGACATCGCCGGCCTGCAGCCCCGCGGCCAGCCAGCGCTCCGCCTCGGCGTCGTCGCGCGCCACCCCCAGCCCCTGCATGTAGAAGCGGCCGAGGTTGACCTGGGCGCCGACCACCCCCTGCCGCGCCGCCGCCAGCGCCCACCGCGCGGCCGCGCCATAATCCGGCTCGCCCGTCGCCTCGCCGGTGGCGTGCAGCGCGCTCAGGCGGAACTGGGCGGCGGCGTTGCCGGCCTCGGCGGCCTCGCGGAAGCAGGCCAGCGCGGCGTCCCGGTCGGGCGGGCCGTCGGCGCCGGACAGGAACAGCTCGCCCATGTTGTGCAGGGCGTCGGTGCTGCCCTGGGCCGCCGCCGCCCGGAACCAGTGCAGCGCCCGCTCGGCGGAGCGCTCCACGCCATGGCCGGTCGAATAATGGGTGCCGACGGCGAGCTGCGCCGCGACGTCGCCCTGCTCGGCCGCCCGCAGGCTCCACCGCAAGGCTTCCACGGGATCGGCCGCCACCCCCCGGCCGGTCACGCAGAGCCGGCCGAAGACGCGCTGGGCGACGACGTCGCCGGCCTCGGCGGCGGCGCGGTACCAGTGGGCGGCTTCCATGGCATTGGGCAGGCCGCCCGCCGGGCCGCGCTCGTGGTGGGCTGCCAGGATCATCATGGCGGCGGGGTCGCCCTGGAGCGCCGCCTTGCGCAGCCAGCTCTCCCCCTGGACGGGGTTGGGCAGGACGCCGGTCCCGGTCAGCAGGCAGTGGCCGAGGTGGCGCTGGCCGGCGACGCTGCCGAGGACGGCGGCCTTGCCGAAGCAGATCGCCGCCTGCTCGGCCGACGCCGGCCGGCCCAGCCCGTGCGACCAGAGCCGGCCGAGGTAGACCCAGGCGGTGGCGTTGCCCTGGTCCGCCGCCTTCTCGAACCAGGCGTAGGCCTCGTCGTAGTCGGGCTCGCCCAGATAGCCGCCGGCCAGCAGGGTGCCGAGGCCGAGCTGACCCTGCGGGTTGCCCACCGCGGCGGCCCGGCGGTACCAGTGCGCGGCGGTGGCGTAGTCGGCCTCCGCCGGGTCGGCGCAGGCGAAATGGTTGCCGACCAGCGCCTGGGCCAGCGGGCGCCCCTGCTCCGCCGCCGCCATCGACCAGCGCAGGAACTCCGCACGGTCCGGTGCTATTCGCAGCCCCTCGGGAAACAGGGAGCGCAGCGCCGGGTCGCCGTCGTTCAGCCCGGCCGGCGCCACCCGCCCCTCGGCGTGCAGGATGGCCAGCCGCTCCTGGGCGGCGGCGTGGCCGCGCTCGGCCGCCCGCCGGTACCAGGCCAGGGCGTCGATGGCGCTGGCGATCGCCCCCTGGCCGCTCTCGTAGAGCTGGCCCAGCCGGTACTGCGCGTCGCCGTGGCCGGCGGCGGCGGCGGCCCGCCACTGGCGGAACGCGGCGCGGTGGTTGCCCTTGGCGTGCAGCCGCAGGCCGCGGGCGTGACGCCAGGCGGGCGCGAAGGGCCACAGCCGGTCGACGGCCAGACGCAGCAGCCGGCGCACCACCCGCGGCACCGTCGCCGGGCCCGCCCCGACGCTGCGCCCGTCACGGCTCACGCAGGCCTTCCTGGGAGCTGACCAGCGCGCGCTCCACCAGATAGGACATGATGGTCCGCCGGCCGACGACGATGTCGGCGGTCACCGGCATGCCGGGCACCAGCCGGAAATCCTTGGGCACGTTGCGCAGGTTCACGTCCTCCAGGTCGATGCGGGCGCGGTAGAACGGCTCCGAGGAGCGGACGCCGTCCTTCTGAGTGAAGGAGTCCTCGCTGATGGTCGCGACCTCGCCCCGGCCCATGCCGTGTTCCACGTAGCGGTACGCGTCGAACTTCAGCTGGACGGTGTCGCCCGGCTTGACGAAGCCCTGGTCGCGGGCGTCGATGTTGGCCTCGACCTGCAGCTTGGTGTTGAGCGGGACCAGGGTCATGATCTTGTCCGCCGTCTGCACCACCGAACCGACGGAGAGCGGCGCCACGTCGAGCACGACGGCGTCCTCGGCGGCGCGCATCTCCACCAGCTCGCGCCGCTTGATCGCCTTGATCAGCTCCTCGTTGATGCGGTCGCGCTCCACCTTCTTGTCCGCCAGCTGGCGGATGAGCTGCGAGCGCCACTGCTGGATGTAGACGTCCTCCTCGGCCTTCAGCGCCTCCAGGTCGTGGGTCGCGGTCAGCACGCTGGACTCGCTGGCCGCCAGGTTGCGCGAGGCCTCGACCCGGGCGTCGCTGGCGAGCAGGGAGTTGAGGCGGCTGCCCACCTTGTTCTGCTCCAGCTCCTGGCGCATGTCCTCCACCGCGGTCAGGAGCTGCAGGCGCCGCTTGTAGTGCTCCACGTCGGCACGGCTCTGGTGCAGGGTGGCGCGCGCCACGTCCTGCTTCTGGCTCAGGCTCATCATGCGCGAGCCGTACTCCGACTTGCGCGCCTTCCAGATGGCGGCCTGCAGCACGGAGTCCGGGTTCCCCTCGGTCGCCCGGTACTCCTTGTCCTGGAGCTCCATCTCCAGCCGCTCGATCTCGGCGTCCAGGCTCGACCGCTGCCGCTCGAACTGGGCCACGTCGGCCGCCGAGAAGGTGGGATCGAGGGAGGCCAGGAGCTCGCCCTTGTGGACGACCTGCCCCTCCCTCACCCGGATGTCGCGGACGATGGAGGTCTCCAGCGGTTGCAGGCTCAGCGCCGCGCTCTGCGACACCACCTGCCCGCGGGCCACCACGACGCGCTCCAGGGTGGCGACGCTGGCCAGCGCGATCAGGCCGATCAGCAGCACCGCCAGGGCGAGCACGGTCAGCCGCGCCGCCAGCGGGTCGGAGCCGCCGGTGATCTCGGCCGTCTCCGACTGGAAATCGCCGATCGTCTGTTCGGAATGCGACTTAGCCATGGAGCACCTTGACCGGATGGCCGCCGCCGTGGCCGGCGGTGTCGGCGACGAGGTGACGGTTCTGCTGGAGCCACAGGTGGCGGTAGATGTCGCAGCTCTTCAACAGGTCGTCGTGGCGGCCGGAGGCGTGCACCCTGCCCTGCTCCAGCACGACGATCTGGTCGCATTCGATGAGCGAGGCCAGGCGGTGGGAGATGACGATGACCGTGCGGCCGCGGGCGATGCGCCGCAGGTTGTTGTTGATGATGGCCTCGCTGTCGGGGTCGAGGGCGCTGGTCGCCTCGTCGAAGATCAGCAGGGCCGGGTTGCCGATCAGGGCGCGCGCGATGGCCAGGCGCTGGCGCTGGCCGCCGGACATGTTGGTGCCGCCCTCCTCGATCGGGGTGTCGTAGCCGCGCGGCAGCCGGTCGATGAACTCCTCCGCACCGCTGAGGCGCGCCGCCTCCACCACCTCGTCGAAGGTGGCGCTGGGCCGCGCGATGCGGATGTTGTCACGGATCGTGCCGCGGAACAGGAAGTTGTCCTGGAGCACGACCCCCAGGTTGGACCGCAGATGGTTGAGGTCGAACTGGCGCAGGTCGATGCCGTTGAGCTTGATCAGCCCGTCGTAGGACTGGTGCAGGCCCTGCAGCAGCCGGGTGATCGTCGTCTTGCCGGAACCGCTGCGCCCCATGATCCCCACCAGGCTGCCGGATTCGATGGTCAGCGAGACGCCGTCCAGCGCGAACGGCACGGCCCCGGGATAGCGGAAGCGCACGTCGCTCAGGCTGATGGCGCCGGCGATGGAGGGGCGCACGCCGGCACCGGCGACCTGCTCGGGGCGGCGGTTGACCACCGACGCCACCTCCGCCATGGCGCCGCGGACCTCCTCGATCTGCTGCAGCAGGGCGACGATCTGCACCAGCGGCGCGGTCGCGCGCGACGCCAGCATGGAGAAGGCCACCAGCGTGCCGGCCAGGATGGTCGACTGCTCGGTGATGGCCATGTGGGCGCCGATCATCAGCACGCCGGTGTAGATCAGCTTCTCCAGCGGCTGCAGGATGGTCTGCGGCTGGTTGCCCAGCCTCATGAAGGCGGTCTTGGCGCGCACGGCCTCGGCGACCCGGACGTCCCAGCCCCGCTGCTTGCGCCCCTCCAGCGCCAGGGACTTCACGGTGCGCATGCCGTGCAGCACCTCGATGAGGAAACTGCCCTTCTCCACCTCCGCCGCGATGACCCTCTGCTGGGCCATGCCGAGCGGGCGGAAATAGAGCACCACCACCAGGCACATCAGCGCGCCGATCCCCAGCACGATGGCCGTCAGGCTGGGGCTCAGGAAGAACATGGCGGGGATGATCACCAGGAGCGTCATGAGGTCCAGCAGGACGCCGAACAGTTGCTCGGTGATGAAGGTGCGGACGCGCCAGATCTCGTTGATCTTGTAGTTGATCATGCCGGTCGGCGTCTGCTCGAAGAAGTCCATCGGCAGGCGCACGAGACGGTTGAACACGGCCGTGTTGATGCGCGCGTCGACGCGCGCCGTGCCGACCGCAAGAAGCTCGCGGCGAAAGAACCCGAAGAGCGTGTCGAACAGGACGAGGACGAAGACGCCGCCGACGAGCACCTCCAGCGTCGACACCCGCTGGTACACCAGCACGCGGTCGACGACCATCAGGTACAGGAAGGGCGGAACGATGGCGAAGATGCTCATCATCATGGCGGCGATGAACACCGACCGGAAGATGGTGCGATCCCGGTAGATCTGCAGGAACAGCCAGGGGAAGCCGAAGGGCCGATCGTCCAGGTCCAGCTTGTGGCGGCGCTTGACGAAGACCGCCTCGCCGTCCCAGGCGGCGGCCAGCCGCGCCTCGTCCACGGTGATGCAGGTGTCGTCCGGTTGGTGCGGGCTGCGCAGGAGGACGGTGTCGCCGCGCCCGGCGTCGCCGGGCTGGTGCTTCACCAGCACCACCGCGCTGCCGTTGCGCAGCCTCAAAAGGATCGGCACCGCCTGGTTGACCCGGGCGAGCTGGCGCCAGGTGAGCCGGGTGGCGCGGGCGACCAGGCCGTTCTCGTTGGCGATGCGGACCAGCTTGGCCGTCGACAGGTCGGTGGACTCGAGCGCGTTGTCCCGTTCGATCTGGGCCGGCGAGAGATCGATCCCGTGCTCGCGCGCGACGAGCTGCAGCGCGACCAGGACCGAACGCTTGACGTCCTCGTCGGTCTCCGGGCACAGGGTGGGGTCGGCGCTGACGTCTGCCATGGATTCGCCTCAGGCTCGGCTGAATGAAGGTGCGGGATCGCTCTGGCCGGGCCGCGTTGGCCGCCCCCCCGTCACCGGCTCAAGATATGCGTCGGGATAGAACCCGGGCGCCGCCGGCGGCACCCGGGCCGGCGGGTCGCGCAGGCCTGACGCGTGGAGCGTCAGGAACAGCGAGATCCAGGCGTCCGCCGGGCTGTCCCACGGCAGCAGCCAGGTGGCCGCACGCCCCGCGCAGCGCTCGGGCAGGGAGCCGATGGCCGACGCGGCCAGCGGATAGCTGAAGTCCTGGATGCGATCCAGGGCGTGGAGGCCGACCTCGGGCGCCTGGACGGGGCACCAGGCGAGGTGCGGGGCAAGCCCGATCAGGGTCTCGCCCAGGTGGTCGTCCTCGACCGTCCCGTGCGGCACCAGGGCGTCGCCGTAGGCCCGCCACTCCGCCGCCGGGATCACCAGGTCGCCGAGGACGTGGATCTGCACGGGCAGCCCGCGGTCGCGGACCGTGCGGGCCACCGCCAGCACCACGTCCCGCCCTTCCCGCCGGCCCACCGGCCCGACGACCGCCACGCGCAGCCGGTCCCCGCCGTCGAGGCGCGGCACGAAGACGTGCCGGGTGCGCGACGCCGGGCGCGGCACCGGCGGGGCGGGGTGCACCGCCAGGTGGGGGTGCATCGCCGCCACCGTCTGCGCCAGCGCGTGGGAGCCGGCGATGACCCGGCCGGCCGTGCGGAGCAGACGGGGCAGCAGCGCCCGGGCCATGCCGCCCCCCGGCCCCACGTAGCGGCCGTCGCGGTCGCACAGATTGCGGTCGCCGGCCACCAGTCCGTAGTCGGCGAGGGTGACGTCGTAGGGAACGCCGAGGGCGTCGAGCAGCGCCTCGACGACGTCCTCGAAGCCGGCCGCGTCGCGCACGTCGGCGCGGACGACGCCGACCTCCCGCAGCACCTCGACCAGCCCGTCGAACCGGGCGGGAAGGTCGAAGCGGAGCCCCCGGCCGTCCTCGCAGGGCACCGCCGACAGGGTGACGTGGCCGCCGCCCTGCGACTGCAGGAACAGGCAGGCCGCCCGGCCGGCCACGGCGGCGGCCAGGGCGCGGGCGTCGACGGCGCGGTCCGGGTTGCCGAACGAACCGACCACCAGAACGACCGGCAGGGTGCCGCCGAGAAGGGTGCGAGTGACCGCGACGGCGTCGTGCCGGTCCATCCGGTCGAAGCGCGACGCGCCGATGCCCCTTAGCGCCGCGGCGACCGCGGCGCCGGCACCCGCAGGAGGGGTGTAGTCCCCGCCGGCGAGGCCGGACAGGGCGAGGTCGCCGGCGCGCAACGCCGCGCACACGGCGGGAACGGCGGCGCGCCGCATCACCAGACCGTCCAGCAGGGACAGCCTGCGGGCGTGATCGCCGGGGCGCACCACGGCGGCCCCGCTCCGCACCAGCTCCTCCAGCCCGGCCCGCAGGAGGGCCGGCGCGCCGCCGTCCTCGGCGGCGTGGAACGCCAGCACCGGCTGGCTGGCCGCCACCGCCGCCTGCTCGACCAGGGTCGCCCACTCCGCGCCGTCCAGCGGCACCGCCGGGCGGAAGGCGATGTGGACGACGGCGTGGGGCCGCGGTCGGGCGGCCAGCAGCGCATCCGTCGCCGTGCGGAACGAGGCGGCGCCGGGCGCGAACAGCACCGCGGCGACGGCCTCGTGCTCCAGCAGCGGGGCCGCGCGCCCCGAGAGGAAGTCCGCCAGCCCGTCGAGGGCCTGCCAGTGCCTCTTCACCCGCAGCAGGAAGCGCAGCGGCGAGCCGTCGTAGGCCGCCATCTCCGCGTCGGTGGTCTGGTCGACCAGGTGGGCGAACAGGCGGGAGGTCTGGTCGGCGTGGCTGCGCCGGCGCGACCCCTGTGCGGGATGGCTGCGGTAACTGACCAGGACGCCGGGGCTGCGGACGAACGGGACGGCCCGGGCCATGCGGAACCACAGCTCGTAATCCTGGGTGACCGGCAGGCCGGTGGCGAACGTGCCGACCCGCTCGAACACCTCGCGGGGGATGAGCATGGCGCAGCCATTGAGGACGCCGGTGTAGACGCCGTCGAGGGGGCGCGCCAGCAGATCGCAATCGCCGGCCGAGACGACGCCCTGCGGGGCGCCCGTCTCGTCGATGATCTCGTAGTCGCCGCAGACCACGCAGGTCCGTCCGAAGCGCTGCCAAGCCGCGACCTGCACCGCGATCTTCTCGGGCTTGTACAGGTCGTCGTGGCTCAGCCAGCTGAACGCCTCGCCGCGCATTTCGGCGATGCCGCGGTTGAGCGCCGCCGCCACCCCGGCGTTCGGCTGCCAAAAATAGCGGATGCGGTCGCCGAAGGCGGCGGCGATCGCCGCCGTCGCCCCGCCGTCGGTGGAGCCGTCGTCGACGACGATCAGCTCCACCGCGCCGTGGGTCTGGGCCAGGACGCTGTCGATCGCCTCCGCCAGGAACGCGGCGCCGTTGTAGACGGGGATGACGACCGACACGCACGGTTGCGGCTGTGTCATGGGCCCGCCGGAAGTCGCCGCGCCGGCCGACGGGGGCACGGTGCGCACAGGTGGATCATCGCGGCGACGGGGCGGCTCCGGCCGGCCGCGGGCCCGGAAGGCCGTCGTGGTGGCCGAGCACGATCCGCGCGACCGTGCCGCTGACGTTGGTCTTCCGGTAGAGCTCCGGTGCCTGCCAGTCCGGCTCCAGGGTCAGCGCGACATGGGCGGCGGCGAGGATGCCGTCGCGGCTCACCCCGCTGATCATGTTGCTGCCGCAGTCGACGGTTTCCGGCCGCTCCGTGGTGTCGCGGATGGTGACGTTCGGGGTGCCCAGGATCGCGCACTCCTCCTGGACGGTGCCGCTGTCGCTCAGGACGCACAGGGCGTTGCCCTCCAGGGCCACGAAGTCGACGAAGCCGAACGGGGAGAGGAAGCGGACGTCCCCCGCGTCGGGCGCCAGGCCGCAGGCCTCCATGCGGGCCCGGGTGCGCGGGTGGGTGCTGACGATCGCCGGCACGCCCAGGCGCGCCTGCAGCGCGACGACGGACTCCACCAGGATGCGCAGCCTCTCCTCGCTGTCGACGTTCTCCGCGCGGTGCATGGTGACGAGGAGGTAGCGCCGCGGTTCCAAGCCGAGCGTCGCCAGCACCGGCGCCTCGGCGATGCGCGGCCGCCAGCGCTCGATCACCTCGGTGATCGGGTTGCCCGTGACGAAGATCCGGCGGTCCGCGATGCCTTCGCGCAGAAGATGGCGCCGGCTGTGCTCGGTGTAGGGCAGCAGGATGTCGCTGCTGTGGTCGATGATGCGCCGGTTGGTCTCTTCGGGCACCCGGTCGTCGAAGCAGCGGTTGCCCGCCTCCATGTGGATGACCGGGATGCCCATCCGCTTGGCGACGATGGCGCCGAGCGCGGAGTTGGTGTCGCCCAGGATGAGCAGACGGTCGGGCCGCCGCTCGGCGAAGACCCTCTCGCAGCCGACCAGGATCTGCGCGATCTGGTCGGCCGCCGACGTCCCGCGCACGCCGAGGAACACGTCGGGTGCCCGCACGCCGAGTTCGGCGAAGAACACGTCGCTGAGCGCCGCGTCGAAATTCTGCCCGGTGTGCACCACGACATGGTCGCACAGGCGGTCCAGCTTCTCGATGATGAGGCTGAGACGGATGATCTCCGGGCGGGTGCCCAGCAGCGTGAGGATCTTCATCGCAGAAGCTCGCGTTCGAATTCCGGGGCGGTCTCGACGAGGAGGTTGCGGCGGATCAGAAGAGCACGCACCTCGGCCGGCGTCATCACCCCGTCGGCGGAGCTGTATTCGCCGGACGCCGCCGCCGCCGGCGCGCCGTCGTCGCACAGTTCGGGAAGCATGGGGCGCACGGCGATGTATCCGTTCTCGTGCCGGTACGCGCGATGCCCCTCCTCTTCGGACACCAGGATCTCGTGGATCTTCTCCCCCGGGCGCACGCCGATGAGCTCCGTCGGGATCGGCCGCCCGTCGATGAGCTGCTGGGCGATGTCGACCACCCGGGCCGAAGGCACGCGTGGCACGTAGATCTCGCCCGGCCGGGCGTCGGCGAGCGCGGCGAAGACCACGTCCACCGCGTCGTCGAGGCTGAGCAGGAACCGCGTCATGTCCGTGCTGGTGATGCTCACCGGGCCGCCGTCGCGGATCTGCTGGTGGAACAGCGGAATGACGGACCCGCGCGAGGCCAGGACGTTGCCGTAGCGCACGACGACGAACCGGGTGGCCGGGCATCCGAGGTTGGCCGCGATGAACAGGCGCTCCTGCATCGATTTGGTCATGCCCATCACGTTGACGGGCTTGACCGCCTTGTCGGTGGAGACGGCGACCACCGTCTCGACGCGGCAGCCCAGGTCGCGGATGGCGCGGATGATGTTCTCGGCCCCGCCGACGTTCGTGGCGATCGCTTCCGACGGAAAGTACTCGCAGCTCGGGACCTGCTTGAGCGCGGCCGTGTTGACGACGATGTCGACGTCGCGCATGGCGGCCGCGATGCTGTGCAGATCGCGCACGTCGCCGATCCGGAACTCCAGCCTGCCGATGGCCGCCTTGGCCGTTGCCGGGTCGCCCGGCGGGCGGGCGCCGAAGTAGCGCAGCCGCATCTCGTGCTGCTTGGCCTCGTCGCGGGAGAACACGATCACCTTGCGGGGAAGCCCCGCCCCCCCTGCGAGCATCCGGTCGACCAGGGTCTTCCCCAGGGAGCCCGTCCCGCCCGTGATCAGCACGGCCTTGCCCGTCAGCCCCATAGGTCCTGCTCCTCGTCGCGGGCGACCGCCAACATTTCATGCCATGCGGGCGGTTGGTAGGCGAACGTACGGCGAAACCGGGTCGAATCCAGGGATCGATCGATGACCACGGATTCGTCGCACAGGACGGGGATGGGGTGATCGTAGTAGCGGGCGAACAGCTGCAGCAGCTCGAATTTGCCGATGGGATCGGCCGACACATGATAGAGGCCGGAGGCGTCGGGGTGGTCGAGGATGAGCCGCTCGATGACCCGCGCCAGCTCGACCGAGGTCACGCCCGAAAAGATGGCGTTGGGATACCCGTTGACCGCGGCCCGCTGCGCCAGGAACCACTCGAGAAGACTGAGCTTGGTCTTCAGCTCGCGGCCGACGATCGAGGTGCGCAACGTCAGGCAGTGCGGCCCCGTCACCTCGCCCAGCAGCTTGGTCATGCCGTAGGTGTCCACGGGGTCCGGCGCGTCGTCCTCGGTGTATCGGCCGCGCCGCCCGGAGAACACGCAGTCCGTGCTGATGTGGATGAAGCGGGCGCCGGCGAGGCGGCACAGTCCGGCGATCTGATGCGGGGCGATGCTGTTGGTGGCGGCGGCGTCGACAACCGCCTGTCCCGACGGCCGCTGCTTCACAAGGCCGGCGCAGTTGACGACCACCGCCGGCCGCACGGTCGCCAGAACGCCTGCCACCGCGCCGAGGCTCCGGATGTCCACCCCGGGGTTGCATCCTTCAGAGGGAAGTCTCTCATGGGCTGCGTGTTCGCGCACCGTGTAGGATACTCCGAGACGCCGCGCCAAGTGCAGCACCAACCGATGGCCGAGCATCCCATCCCCACCCAGCACCAACACATCCATCTGATCTGCGCCTCTAGTGACATGCCGCCATCCTAGCCGAGAACGACGCAATACCATAAGTAACAACCGCGAGACATACCGATTTTTTCTAGGGATTTTCGGGTATGATCCCCCGGTAAATGCGGTGTTGCACCGCCTCCTGCGCCGTATAGCACCACGTTGGAAAACTGTGCTATGGAAGAGGTTGCCCAGCGACGGCCGGCACCACCAGCCAATCGCCATGGTAGCAACCGTTTTCCGCACAAGAGCCGAGCCGACGATGGCACACATCCGCCTGGACAACGTCAGCGTGACGTTCACCGTGCAGCAGCACGGTGCGCAGTCCCTGCGGCGGACCGTGCTGCGCATGATCGGCTCGCCCATCGGGCGCACCGGCGCCCGCAGCGTCCCCGTCCGGGCGTTGGACAACCTTTCATTGAACCTGAGCGATGGCGACCGCCTGGCCCTGGTGGGCGGCAACGGTGCCGGCAAGACCACACTGCTGCGCGTGATGGCGCGGATCTACGAGCCCCAGCGCGGGCGCGTGCGGATCGCCGGTCGCGCGACGTCGCTGTTCGACGTCGGGTTCGGCCTCGACTGGGACTCCACGGGATTCGACAACGTACGCATCCGCGCCGCGTATCTCGGCGTGCCGCCGGCGGACGTCGACCGCCGGATCGGGGAAATCGTGGAGTTCGCCGAGCTCGGCGACCACATCGACCGGCCGATGCGGACCTATTCGGAAGGGATGAAGCTTCGCCTGGCGTTTGCCACCGCCACCGCCTTCGACCCGGAAATCCTGCTGATGGACGAGTGGATCGGCGTCGGCGACGCGCGCTTCGTGGAGCGCGCCCAGCAGCGTGCCCAGTCGTTCGTCGGTCGCACGCGCATATTCGTCGTCGCCTCGCATCTGGAGACGGTGCAGCGGGGGATGTGCAACAAGGCCCTCTGGCTCGATCATGGCCAGGCCGTCGCGTTCGGTCCGGTCGACGACGTTCTCGAACGCTACGCCGCGTGGAACGGCGGGACGCCCGATGGCGCCGCGGCGCACCCGCGACGTGCCGCGCGATGACGGCGGCCAAGATGGCCGGAGCGGCGGCTCCCGCCGACACCGTCCTGGTCACCGGAGCCGCAGGATTCCTGGGGTCCCATCTGGTGGAGCGTCTGGTGGCGCTGGGGCACCGGACCCGCTGCCTGGTCCGTCGCGCCGACGCGCCGCTGCCCGCCTCGCCGCTGATCGAGCGGTGGGTGGTCGACCTCGACGACGCCGAGAGCATCGGCCGCGCCGTGGACGGGGTGCACACCATCTATCACCTCGCCGCCCTTCCCGCGGCCGACCACGATCCGCAGAGGATCGGCGCCGCGATTATCACCAACATTGTCGGCACGCTGAACACTCTCGAGGCGGCCCGGCGCGGGGGTGCCGCCCGGATCGTCCTGGTGTCGTCGAGCCACGTCTACGGGTATACCGACCGCCTGCCCGTGCCGGAGGACGCCCCGCTCGCGCCGCGGTCGGCGTATGCGGCAACGAAGGTCGCGGCGGAAGCGCTGGCGCGGGCCTACGAGGCCGCGCACGGGCCGGCGGTCACCATCGTCCGGCCCGCCAACATCTACGGCCCCCGACAGACGGCCGACACCATCATTCCCACCATCGTGCGGCAATCGCTCGTCGACGCCGAGGTTGCGGTGCGGTCGTTGCGGCCGCGCCGCGATTTCGTTTTCGCCGACGACGTGGTCGACGCCCTGGTGTTGGCCGCTCGGCTGCCGCAGGCGGCGGGACGCACCCTCAACATCGGTTCGGGCACGGCGGTCTCCATCGCCGAGCTCGCGGGACGGATCCTGAGCCTGTGCGGACGCGAGCAGGACGCGCCGGAGGTTCCGGTCGGCGATGGCGACCGGTTCTGCCTCGACTGCGGCCTGGCCCGGTCGCTTCTCGGGTGGGCGCCGCGGGTGACGCTCGACGACGGTCTGCGCCGGACCGTCGCGTGGTGGCGCGGGCGGCGCTCCGATCTGCACGGCGGCGGGGCGGGCTGATGGAACGCCCGCTGGTGAGCATCGTCATTCCCGTCTACAACGGGGCCGATTACCTGGCCGCGGCGATCGACAGCGCGTTGGCCCAGACCTATCCGGCCGTCGAGATCCTCGTGATCGACGACGGTTCGGACGACGATGGCGCGACGGACGCGGTGGTCCGCGGCTATGGCGAGCGCATACGGTGCATACGCAAGGCGAACGGCGGCGTCGCCACCGCCCTCAACCGCGGCATCGACGCCATGCGGGGCCAGTTGTTCAGCTGGCTCAGCCACGACGACCTCTACATGCCCGACAAGATCGAACGCCAGGTGGAGGCCATGCGGTCGTTCGGCGGGCCCTGCATCGTCATCGGCGATTTCGCCTTGATGGATGCCGGCGGCAACGCCTTGCACACCCATTCCCTGGCCGGATGGAACCTCGTCGCCCGGCCGCTCGACGCCGTGTTCCGGGGGTTGATCAACGGCTGCACGCTGCTCGTTCCCCGGCATCTGTTCCGCCGCGTCGGCACCTTCCGTCCGGACCTGCCGACGACCCAGGACTACGAACTCTGGTACCGCATGGCCCGGGAGGTTCCGTTCCTCCACTGCCCCGGGGTCGGCGTGCGCCAGCGTATCCACCCCGGGCAGGGCTCGCGCCAGCATGCCCACCTCGATGAGGCTGGGCGCCTCTATGCCGAGTTGCTCGACCGCACACCCGCGGCGACGATGTGTGCCTACGAGGGCAGCGAACTGGCCTTCCTGTCGCGGCTGCGCGCCAACATGGCCGTCTATCCGGCCGCGCTGGCGTACGTCGACTTCCGCATCGCCATGCGTTTGCGCGACGTGCGGATCACCGCGGTGATCCCCGACGGGCCGGACGGGCCGGCGCGGGCCGCCGACCTGCGCACGCGTCTCGCCGGGCTCTCGCCCCACGTCGACGTCCACACCTTGTCCCGCGCCGAACGGGCAAGGGATCAGATTGCCCGCTTGGCGGAGCTGCGCGGCGCCGGGACGTGGCGCGGGTGGCCGATGCCGGCCGGCGTGACGCCGCCCGATCCATCGGATGCGGTGCTCTGGGTCGCCGGCGACGGCACGCCCTGCCTCGACACCCTGCACCAGGCCATGGCAAACGTGGTCGGAGGCAGCGCGGACATGGTGCTGCCCCCGGCCCGGCCCGGCGGCGACTGGCCGTTGGGCGGCCTGCTGATGCGCTGGAGTGCGCTTCCCGCGCTGGCGGGCGCCGTCGATCCCGACGGCGCCGTCGACTGGGGCCGCCTCCACCTCCGCACGCCGGCGGGCGCCCACGGGGCGCCGATGCCGGTCGACGACGGGCCGGCCGTCGGCCACGACGAGAACCACGGCGACGACGACGCGGTCGCCGCCGCCGTCCGGGCGTGGGCCGGTCGCGGCCCGGCCCTGCTGCTGCTGGTCGATGCCGACAGCGTCCGCGGGCGCATCCATCTCGACCGGCTCGCCGCCCGGATCGACGGCCGGGTGCGGTGCGTGGTGGCGCGCGCCGACGGCGACAAGCGCCTGCGCATCAGCGCGGGGCACACCGGCAAGCACCCCGGCCTCACGCTGGCCCTTCCGCACGAGGCGGATGCGCTGCGGGCCCTCGTGGCCGGGGTCGGCGTCACACGGGTCGACGTCCTGGCCACCGTGCGACTGGGGGTCGTGGCCGAAACGGTTCTTGCCACACTCGCCCTTCCGTTCGACGTGACCCAGCTCGTCCCGCCGCCGTCCGCCGCCGCGCCGCCGTTCCACCTGCGGCGCGCGCAGCGGGTGATCGCCTTCTCGCCCGACATCGCCGACCGGGTCAATGGCATGGCCGGGGCGGTGCGTGCCGAAGCCCACGGCCATTGGGGGACGGCGGCGCGGCATACCTTCCGGCCGCGCGTTTGGACCGGCGAGACCTTGCGGGTTCTGCTGCTCGGCGACGCCGGCGACGGGCAGGACGCCCGGGCGATCGCCGAGGTGGCCGATGCCGTCGCCGAACGCGGCTTGCCCATCCGCTTTCACCTGTTCGGCGGCATCGCCTCGATGACGCAGCGGAAGGACGGGGCCGGCAACCGGGTCGTCATCCCCGAGCCGGGCGGCACCGCCCCCCTGATCGAGGCGGTGGCCGCGGTGGCCCCGCACGCCGCCTGGCTGCCCTTCCGCCGCGCCGACGCGTGGACGGCGGAGCTTTGCTTCGCCATGGATCTCGGCCTTCCGCTGGTCACCACCGACCTGCCCGTGGTGGCACGCCAGTGCGGGGGCCGGCCCCACACCTGGCTGCTGCCGGCGGACAGCCCGGCCGAGGCGTGGCTAAGCCGCTTCCTTGCGCTTCACGCCGACGGCGTGGCCGCCTCCGACGAGCGACCGCCGCCGCACAGCTCCGGCGCAGCGGCGCCATCGCCGCGGCCCCTGTCGATCGACGCCTACCTCGCGCCGACCTTCGCGCCCGCTGCGGCCGCCGGGGGCCGTCAGGGCGACGCGCCCCGGCCCGCAGCCTGACCAGGACCGCCAATGCTCGTCGAATTCGACTCCCACCGTTCGAGCCACCGGCGTCTCGCCTGGGACGACCTCGTGGACGGGATCGGCTGTTGGCGCCTGTGGGGCGCCATGGCCTGGCAGGATGTCCGCAACCGCTACCGGCGCTCGCTGCTCGGCCCGCTCTGGCTGACGTTGAGCACCGCCATTCTCGCCGGAAGCCTGGCACTGGTCTACGGCAGCCTCTTCAACATCAGCGTCCGGGACTACCTCGGCTATCTCTGCATCAGCCTTGCCGTGTGGTCGCTGGTGTCGTCGTCGCTGACCGACGGCTGCACGGCCTTTCTCGGTGCCGAGCACACGATCAAACAGGTGAAGATCCCCTACTTCGCCTACATCCTCCGCTCGATGTGGCGCAACATCATCGTCTTCTTCCACAACATCGTCGTGTTCATCGCGGTCATGGCGCTGTTCGGGAATTGGCCAGGCTCCGTTGCCCTGCTGTTCGTTCCGGGCATGGCGCTGCTGCTGGTCAACATCGCCTGGATGAGCCTTCTCCTCGCGGCGGCCTGCACACGCTTCCGCGACATTCCCCCAATCATGACCAACCTGCTGCAGCTGTTCTTCCTGGTCACCCCGATCATGTGGAAGCCGGAGACGCTGGGCCAGAAGCGCCACCTGATCACCGCCAATCCACTGTACCACGTTCTCGAAACCTGCCGTGCGCCGCTCCTCGGCGCCGCACCGAGCGCCTTGAACTGGAGCGTGACCGTGGGAGCCGCGGTTCTCGGCAGCGCGGTGACCTTCGCCGTGTACGTCCGCCTGCGCGGCAAAATCGCCTACTGGCTGTAGGGATTTATGGATGTCGGTCGGGTATTTCGTCTGGCTCCCGGGGTGGTCGTATGACAAATGCACGCCGCGGTCACCCAGACTTCGGGCACCGTGTCGGAAGCGCCCATGGCGCAGGGCCGGTTATTCTGGTCGTCGACCAAATTCATTCCCGCAAGCCGGGCAGAACGACCTTGCGCGATGCCCCTCCGACAACGACGCGAGCGCGCCGCGCCATAGCATTCTGCCATTGTATCGTCCGGCACCTTGCCATTAGAATGTTAGTTGCATTGATTACCTCCTTTTCGATCCTCTTTGGGGGCAGTCTGCTTTAACCTTAGGTTGTGCCTGGACTTCGGAACGCGGTGATGGACATCAATTGGCACAACGGCCCAACCGGGCCGGACCTCTGTCCCGTGTGCAAGGACGATACGCCCAAGCACCATGTGCTGGACGTGGCGGCGGGCCCCGCGGACCGACCGCTGTCGCTGCGCCGCTGCCCGGCCTGCGGCACCGGCTATTTCGCCGATGCCCCCGCGGTGGAGTACGCGGTCGACGCCGCCGACCCGACCGCCCTGGCGTTCTATCTCGAACAGGGCGCCGGCATCGACGTCATGGTGGCGCCCCTGGCCGCGGTCGATCCGACGACGGTCGCGCGCTACCTGGAGATCGGGTGCGGGTTCGGCTTCTCGCTCGATTTCGCGCGGGTGGCGTACGGCTGGCGGGTGTGCGGAATCGATCCCGGTGGCAACGCCCGCGCCGGGCGTGATCTGCTCGGCCTGGACATCCGGTCGGAGTACCTGAGCGACGCCCTGCCCGACGCCGAGCGCCCGGACCTGATCCTCTGTTCCGAGGTGATCGAGCACATCGGCGACCCCGATGCCTTTCTCGCCACGCTGCGCGCCGCCCTGGCCGCGGACGGCACGCTGCTCCTGACCACGCCCAGCGTGGAGGCGGTGCGCCCCGACACGCCGCCGGGCGTGCTCCTTCCCGTGCTCAGCCCCGGCTATCACGTCATCCTGTACAGCCCGCGCGGTCTCGAGCTGGTGCTGCGCCGTGCGGGCTTCGACGCCGTGACGGTGACCGAACGCGGGTCGACGCTCGTCGCCAGTGCCGGAGGAACGCCGAGGCTCCAACGCCCGCTCGACCGAGGGCTCTTCCGATCCTACCTGGCGAAACGGTGCGCCGAGGTCGATGGCGCCACGCCCCTCGGCATCGGCCTGCGGGCGCGCCACGTCAAGGAACTCGTCAATGCCGGCGCCTACGCCGACGCGGCCGTCGCCGCCGCCGATCTGCGGGAGGCCTGGCAACGGGGCTGGCCATCCGACCCGGCCGACCCGGCGACGCTGGCACCTGAGGGATCGCCGCTGCCCGACGGCCTCGCCGCCCTCCACCGCGAGGTGCCGTTCTGCGCGGCAAGCGCGGCCTACCACCTCGGCATTCTGGCGTGGCAGCACGCCGGCGATCTCGCGGCGGCGCGCGCGTGCTTCGCAGCGGCGGCGCGGACGGGGGAGCGCCTCCGGGCGCTGCTGCGCCGGATCGGCAGCGACGACGGCGAAACCGATCACCTGGTGTGGCGGGCGCGGTCCAACCTGGTCCGGCTCGCCGCCTGGACCGCCCCGGCGGAGGCGGTGGAGCTGGCGGAAGCGTTCGGCCGGTCGCGCGGACCGCTGCTCGACGAGCCCGTTCCGCCCGACCTCGTCCACGAAACCGCCGGCGAGGTGCTGGTTACGCTGGTCAACCGCGGCCAGTACGAGCACGCGACGCGAATGTCGGCCGCCGTCGTGACGGTGCCGGAGGAGATGTGCGGCCTGACCGACGCCTTGGTGAGCTTCGTCCGCGGCATCCTCGGGCTGAACGCGCACCGCTCGTATGCGCGAGCGGCCGCGGAGTTCGCCCGCGCCCACCGGATCTGCCGCGGGCTCGTCCGGAGCGGACGCGACGGCGGTGGCGCGTTGGTCTGGGAGTCGCTGTACCACCAGGCCCTCGCCTGGGTGCTGGCGGGCGACGCCCGCCAAGCCTCGTCGGCGGCTTCGGAACTGGCACGCCTGTCGGGCCGGGACGACCTGCCGCCCCTGCCTCGGTCGGTCGAGGACAAGATGCGCGCCCTCGCCCAAGCCCATCACCTCGCCTGAACAAAGTCGCCAGAATGCAGATTCCGCTCGGTGTGAATGTCGTCAGGTTTCTCAGCCAGGCGGTCTTTCGCGTGCTGACCTGGATGCGGATCGCCGCATCCTATGCACTGTACTGGTCCAGCTTCTTCCGCTCCAGCAGCCACGTCGTCGCCCGCCATGCCGGCGCGGCCGGCCTGAAGGAGGCGCGGCGGGTCGCCGTGTTCGTTCACTATGACCGCCACGGCGTTGTGGACGACTATGTGTTCTATTACCTCAGGTCGATCGTCGACGCGGGGTTCCGGATCGTCCTCGTCAGCAATTCACGGGCGATCCGGCTGCCGGACCTCGAGCGGCTCAAGAGCCTGTGCGCCCTGATCCTCGTTCGCGACAACGTCGGCTTGGATTTCGCCGCGTACAAGGACGGGATCGCGGCCATTCCCGATTTGCGGTCGCTCGACGCACTGATCCTCGCCAACGACAGCGTCTACGGCCCGATCCACGATCTCGGCCGCATGATCGAGAAGATGGACAGCGGCGTCGCCGATGTCTGGGGCGCCACCGACAGCTGGGAGATCAGTTTCCATCTCCAGAGCTATTTCCTCCTCCTCCACCACAAGGCGCTGGCGTCGGAGAGCTTCGCCGCGTTCTGGCGGACGGTGCGGTGCGTCCAGTCCAAGACCTGGGCGGTGCGCCGGTACGAGGTGGGCCTGACGCGGCATCTGCAGCGCGGCGGATTCCGCTGCCGCGCCCTGTTCCGCTACCGCGAGATCGCCACCCGCATCACCGATACGGTGCTCGACCAGCGGCTTCTCGATGACGACAATCTGGACCACGCGCGCAAGGCGTATCTGGGGCGCGTGCTCTCCTGCCTTCTGTCCGGCATCCCTCTGAACGGCAGCCACTATTTCTGGGACGTGATGATCGCGAACATGGAGTTCCCTTTCATCAAGCGGGACCTGCTGCACAAAAACCCCGTGCGCATCCCGTTTCTTGGCCATTGGGAGCTTCTCGTCCGGCAGAACAGTGCCTACGATCCCGATCTCATCCTGCGGCATCTGGAACGCTCGCTGAAGAACCGGAGCGTGTAGGGGCTGGGCCGGGCGGTGCCCGTCGCGGCGCCACGGTACGCCGCCTCGGTCAGCGCCGAATGGCGGCGGCACGCTCGTACATCGCGAGTATCCTGGGGTTGACGACCGCTTCGGACAGCCGCTCCCGCAACACCGCGTCATTGCGGGCGACGGCTCCGTCCACCAGACTGTCGTCGGTGACGGCGCGCCGCACGGCATCCGCCAGGGCGTCGACATCCTCCGCCGGCGCGGTGAGCACGGATCGGCTGCCGGTCCATTCCGTCAGGCAACTCGTGTCCGACTGGATCGGCAGGCTTCCCATCAGCACCGCCTCCATGGCCGAGGTGCAGATGCCGTCGCTCAGGCTGACCCCGACGGAACAGCGCGCCATGCCGTGCAGACGCATCAGGTCGGAAAAGGAGAGATACGGCAGCCTGACCACCGGAACCCCGGTTTCGCGCTCGAAGGCGTCGAGCGCGTCGGACAAGGACGGGCTGCGCGCGTAGACCGCAACGCGGTATTCGGACAGCGCGGTGCCGACCCGGCGCAACGCTTCCAGCGCCGTGTCGGCGCGGCCGACCGACGACTGGTAGCCCTTCACCATCACCAGGCGCCGCCGCGACGTCGCTCCCGGGCTGCGCAGCGCCTGGAACCACTCCAGATCGAATCCGCCGCCAATGGGCTGCACCGCCAAGGTGGCGCCGCGGAATCCGTGGCGACGCGCCAGGGCCACATCGCGCGCGCATTCCGCGAAGTAGCCGTCGGCCACCCGCAAGGTCTCCTCTATGGCGGCGCGATAGTCGGGTTCGCGGCCGAAGAAATGGATGTCGCAGCCCCAGTTGCTGACGATCCAGGGGGGAAAGGGCTGACGGCAGAGCTGCCGGGCGGCGAGCGTCAGGAAGCTCGTCTGATGGAGGGAAAAGCTGTGCAGCACGTCGGGCCGCAGCGTGTCGATGACGCCGGCGAGCCACGCGGCGGCCTCCCCGGCATCGCGGTTGAACATCGCCCGTTTGGCGACCTCCAGCATGGCCGGGTCGGCCAGCCCCCCGTCCGCCGCGACGGGGCCATCCGCTTCGGGCGGACGCCCCGCCGCCCCGGCGTGCACAGTGACACCGGCGTGCAGCGGCACCTCGTCCGCGCCACCGCACAAGACGGCCAGGTGGACGTCGTGGCCATGGCGCGCCAGCAGGTTCACGTGGCGGTCGCAATGGTTGCTGCGGTAGACGGCAATGCAAAGGATGCGCATCAGATGTCCGTCCGGCTGTCGGCCCACCGCTCCGTCGGGGCCGGCCGCAGCGACATTCCCTGAAGCACCCGCTGCCAGATCTCCGGATCGCCGGGCCGGTTCGGCACCTCGACGCAGCAGACGCCGGCCGTGTCGTCTTCGCGGTCCCGCACATCCGGCGCGTCGTCGGAGGGTTGGAGCAGCAGCACGTCGACCTGTCCGGCCGTGCTGAGGGAGACGGCCGAGCGGGCGTCGACGGCAGCGGAGACATCGCCGCTCCAGCGCACCAGCAGAATCGACGAGGCTTCCGCGAACGCCGTCAACAGCCGGCTCGTGCGGCGTTCGAGCCTGTCCTTGAACGCCGGGTACGTCTCGTCCCAAGGCTGGCCGTCCACCACAGGAAAATCGTGCACGGACAATATGTTGTAGGTTGTGTCCTCGATGAAATAGGAACTGTGTTCGCTCGTACGTCCGTCTTCGAAGGCTTCTTCGTCGAAATGGGTCGCGAATCCGTCGACCGGGCGCAGCGTCGCGCGGTCCATGAACCCGGAGAAGCGGTTTCTCAGCAGCCGCGCCACGTCGCCAAGGTTTCCCGCGTACACCCAGTCCAGCGGCATGCTGAACCGTCGGAGGTGATGATTCCGCAAGTACGCCGCCGGATCGCAGGCACTTCCCAGGCTTACGAACAGATCATAGGGACGTTGCACATCGCTCAACCGCAATTTGAGCTCCGAAGAAAATTGGCGTTGGCCAGACCGCGCGACGAGCACCGTAGAAGATGTTCAGGCCGGTGTACACGACGATCCGACGGAGCGGCGCGCCGGTGGCCTTCCACGTGCCGAGTCAGACGTTCTGCCGCGCCGCGGCGGAGTATAAACAGGTTTTTTGGCGGTCAGTTTGTGGTGAACCGACCCGAAATTCTCTGAGGCAATGTGGTTTGCAGCGGGGGGCGCACTGTGTCAGCTTGGCTCGTTCGAACGTAAGCCCGTTCTGCTCGCCCCTGCCTACACCACAGACCCACCACACGTTGACGATCACGAAGCGTAAAGCGAACGAGACCAATATGTTACCGGATTTGGTTGTGGGGTCCACCCGTCGTCCATCTCTCCAGATTTCGCTTCGGAATCAACATTTTGGATCGCGTTCCCCCGTGCTTCGTGCGGGAGGCGCGGCGCTGTAGCCCGGACCTGTGGCCCAGGGCTGCAACGCACCGCCTCCCCGACCCTGGGAGCGGCCCGGTGCGTCGTCGCTGTCATCTTGCCCTGCGGCATCACACCTGGGTCTGGCGCCGCCGGTTACGACGTCGACGCGCCATTCGTGCGTGAACGCAGGCCGGTGAGCCGTCCCGACGCCATCCTTGGCGCGGCTGGAGGTCGCCGTCGGCAACCTCGCGGAGGTCCACGACAGCGTCGGCTCGATGCCGGCGATGGCCCATCCGGCGCCGACCGGCCGGGTCGGAAACGTCATCCCGAAAGGGACCAGCGAATTGGCGATCGCGAGCCTCCGGCGCGGCCCGGCATCAGCCGCCTCCGCCGGGACATCGGCCTCCCGGTCCCGGCCCCATCGCGACACGGCCCCATGCCCCATTCCCCCGATGCCCATTGCGCCAACGGTCGCGCCCGCAAAGCGCGCGCGGTCGACTGCAAATCCGAATGCAAACTGCAGTTACCGACCATTCCACTCTCTAAATACTCTGTTAGTAATTTCTTGCTTCACTAAAAAAATCTCGCTGCCTCGACGACAGGCGCCCGCGATGATCTTTCTTGTTCTAAATATTTCCATCACGAACATTGGAGCAACGGATCGGATGGCCGGCAAGTCTGCCGAAGGGATGGCGCCGCCGGGGCGGCGAGCGTGGACCGTTCGGCGAGGCCGCCGCCGGCCGGGTGCGTTCGCATGAGCGCCGCCACCCCGGGTGCGGGCAGTCACGGCGCGGCGGCGCGGCAGACGATCGACCGCTGCCCCATCGAACACCGCAAGCTCGCGGCCGCGGATCTGGAGCGGGTCCTGGACCTGCACCACCGCTATGCCCTGGGGCAGCGGGGCGGCGCCCGGGCAAGCCTGAAGTTCGTCGACCTCGCCCATGCCGCGCTCGCCGGGCGCGTCCTCATCGGCGCCGACCTGACGGGCGCCAAGCTGGCGGGGGCCAACCTGAACGGCGCCGACCTGCGCGGCGCCTACCTGTTCGGGAGCGATCTGCGCGGCGCCAGCCTCGCCCGGGCGAACCTCACCAAGGCCGACCTGCGCGGCGCCGCCCTGCGCGGCGCCAGCCTGCCGCGCGCCGTCCTGACCGAGGCCGACCTGCGCGACGGGTACCTGATCCGGGCCAAGAACGGCGAGCTCGCCCCGATGGCCCCCGGCCACAGCGGCGCCGAACTCTCCGAGGCCACGCTGACCCGGGCCGATCTCAGCCGCGCCAAGCTGTCCAACGCCTTCATCGTGCAGACCGACCTGCGCGACACCGACCTGCGCGGCGCCGTCTTCGTGCGGGCCGACCTCAGCGGCTCCGACCTGACCGGCTGCAACCTTGAGGGCGCCGACCTCTCCGAGGCGAACCTCTCCGGGGCGAAGCTCGAAGGCAGCATCCTGACCCGGGCCGTGCTGCGCAACACCGATCTGTCCAGGGCCAGCCTCCTCGGGGCGCTCCTCGACGAGGTCGACCTGTCGTTCGCCAACCTGAGCGGCGCCGAGATGGTCCGCCGCCTCGACGACATCGGCGGCGTGGTCGGCGAGACGCTGCGCGGCCACCGCCAGTGGATCCTCAGCAACGGCCGCAAAGGCCAGCGCGGCGACCTCTCGGCGCTCGACCTGAGTGGCCAGAACCTGGCCAACCTCAACCTGTCCGGCGCCATCCTCAAGCAGGCGGTGCTGAAGGGCGCGAACCTGTCGGGCACGGTGCTGGCGATGGCCGACCTGTCGATGGCCGACCTGCGCGGGGCCCATCTGTCGGGAGCCGACCTGCGGGGAGCGTCCCTCGAACGCGCGGCCCTGAACGAGGCCAACCTCACCAACGTGGTGGCCTGCCCCATGGAGCTGCGCAGCGGCCAGGGCTGGCCGACCAACTTCAGCAAGGCGCGCCTGGTGCGCACCAACGCGACGGCCGCCGATCTGACCGGCGCGCTGCTGACCTTCGGCGACCTGACGCAGGCGAACCTGCGGGACGCCATCCTGCGCGGCGCCAGCCTGACCGACGCCGTGATGACCATGGCCGACCTGCGGGACGCCGACCTCAGGGACGCGGACCTGCGCGGCGCGATCGACGTCCGGCTGCCGGAGCGGAACGGCTGATTACCGCCCCTCAGCCGCAGCGATGCACCTCGACGCTGAGGTGGAGGATGTTGAGGCCCGCTGGCACCCGGCGGCGATACTCCTCCACCGGACGCGGGTCCGAAGTGACGATGGAGACGATCGCCGCATGCCCGCCGGGGGCGATCGACCACACGTGCAGGTCGGCCACCCGATCGTCTCCCTGCTCCAGCGCCGCGCGCATGGCCGCCTGAAGGGCTTCGGGGAGCTGCCGGTCGAGCAGGACGTGCGCTGTGTCGCGCAGCAGCCCGCGCGACCATTGGGC
Organism: Azospirillum sp. ST 5-10; assembly: GCF_051225715.1. Taxonomy (NCBI): domain Bacteria; kingdom Pseudomonadati; phylum Pseudomonadota; class Alphaproteobacteria; order Rhodospirillales; family Azospirillaceae; genus Azospirillum; species Azospirillum sp. ST 5-10. Next base: position 73,389 of record NZ_JBPJSP010000017.1, on the reverse strand, counting down.
GATCAGCAGGCTGCCGACGATCCCCATCGCCGGGTCCAGCCATCCCGCATCGGCGTACTTCGCGCCGAGCAGCGCGACGATCGCCAGCACCGACGTCAGCGCGTCGGCGAGCACGTGCAGATAGGCCGAACGGAGATTGTGGTCCTCGTGGCCATGGTGGTGATCATGATGGTGCTCGCCCTGGTGGTCGTGATCGTCGTCATGCGCGTGACCGTGCGCGTGACCGTGGCCGCCGAGGACGACGACGCTCGCGGCGTTGACGATCAGGCCGAGGACGGCGACGGCGACGGCCTCGTCGACGGCGATGGCCTCGGGCTGCAGCAGGCGCGCGACGCTGTGCCACGCCATGCCGGCGGCCACCACCGCCAGCATCAGGGCGCCGGCGAAGCCGCCGAGCGCCGTCACCTTCCCGGTGCCGAAGGAGAAGGCCGGATCGTGCGCGTGCCGGCGGGCGAAGGCGTAGGCGAAGATGGCGATGCCCAGCGCCAGCATGTGCGACGCCATGTGCACGCCGTCCGCCAGCAGCGCCATCGAGCCCGTCCACCAGCCCGCAGCCACCTCGACGACCATGGTCGCCCCGGTGAGCGCCACCACCACGCGGGTGCGCCTCTCCCCCGGGCGCGTGGCGTCCTGGCCGAAGCTGTGATCGTGCCGCCAACGCTCGATCGACCGCGTGTGCATTCCACACCCTCCCTGCCGCATCGTCATCGGGCCCCGGCCTGGTGACACCCGCCGGCCGTCCCATGGTAGAATCGGCGCCGGGGCGGCGCAACGCGGCCCCGATGCCCCCGTCGGTCGCGCTCCCTCACCCCTCCGCCGGACCGTCGCCGGGAAGGCGCGACAGGATCGGCCAGTAGGCGCGCAGCCAGACCAGGAAGGCGGCCGCCCACAGGACGACGGCGATGTGGGCGAGCGTGCTCTTGCCGCAGCCCGACGGCCCCACCGGGGCGACCACGGCGCCGGCCGGCACGGCGACGGCGATGCCGTCGAGCACGGCGCGCCCGAGATAGGCATGGCCGACCTGCTCCAGGGACAGGCAGGGATCGCTGAGGGGCATGGCGGGGTCTCCGTTTCAGAACGTGGCCTTGACGCCGACGTAGACGGCGCGCCCGTCCGCCGGGAGGAACACCGCCTGATTCGGCGCCGCCTGGTCGACGATCAGGGCCGAGGAGGCGTAGGTCGCGTCGAACAGGTTGCGGGCCTCGCCATAGAGGCTGATCCGCTCGTCGACGGCGTAGCTGGCGCGCAGGTCGACCGTCACGAAGGGATCGGCGTGGAGCGTGTTCATGTTGTCGACGGGAGTCCTGGTCGGGTACCAGTCGACGGCCGCCTGGACGGAGAAGGCCGGGGTGACGTCGTAGCGCGCGGTGGCGTTGATGACGTGGCGCGGCGCGCCGGCGAGGCGGTTGTTTCCGCGCACCGCATCGTCGCGGAAGCGAAAATCCTGGAAGGTGTAGGCGAGACGGCCGTTGAGCGCGTCGGTGAGGAAGGCGGCCACGCCGAGTTCCACGCCGAAATGGCGCGTCTGGTCGGCGTTGACCGCGCCGAGGGAGGCGCCGGTCTCGTCGCGCAGGCTGAGCAGCTCGTCCTCGACCCAGGAATAGTAGGTGACGGCGTCCACCGCCGCCGGGCCGACCCGTCCGCGCCAACCGGCCTCGACGGTGGTCGCCGTCTGCGCCTCCAGGTCGGGCGTCCGGTAGGCCGCGGCGGCGAGCGCCGGATTGGCCGGGTTGGGGCGGCCGGCGCTGCTGTTGGGCGTGCCGTTGACGGCGGCCAGCAGGTCGTCGTGGGTGGGCGGCTCAAAGCTGCGGCTGACCGCCGCGAACACCATGTGGTCGTCGGCGGGGCGCCAGCTCAGGCCGAGGCTCGGGCTGAAGCCGGTGTAGGAGCGGTCGTAGCTGGTGTCGCCGGCGGGGACGGCGCCGGCCGGCAGCGCCCGCGTCGGGTTGGCCGGGTTGAAGGCGATGGTCGGCCGCGTCGCCGCGCCGTAGGTGTCGTCGTTGTCGCGCGTCGCGTGGGCCACGGCCAGCGCCGGCGACACGGTGACGCCGCCGCCGAGCGGCACGTTGAAGCCGCTGTGGACCGACAGCGTCGAGGCGTCCAGTTCGCTGCGGCCGAACAGGGCGCCGCGGCGGCCGGCAGCGTTGAGATAATCCTCCCGGTCGGCCGAGCCGACGACGTACATGACGGTCGTCTCGAACAGCGGCAGCGGCCGCCCGGCGTCCGGACGGTAGGCGTAGCGGGCGACCGCCGTGAGGTCGCCGCCCTCGGTGTCGCGGATGCCGACGGAGATGGGGAAGCGGAAGCGGTCGTCGGTGCGGGTGTAGCCCAGCGCGACGTCGACCAGGCTGCTGCCGAACCGCGCGGTGGTGCGGTTGCCGACGCGAACCTGGCGGGTCTCCCGCTGCGGCCGGTCGCGCAGCACGTTGGGGCCGGGCCCGACCGCGCCGCCGCCGACGACCGTCGGCCCGCCGTAGACGCTCTCCGGCCGGCTCTCCAGCAGCGCCTCGGTGAGCGGGCCGGCGACGTCGAAGGCGAGATCGGCGTAGCCGGCGGAGAACCGGGTGCTGATGGTCTCCGTCAGCGCCACGCCGGCGTTGGCGTCGAAGCCCGTGCGCTCGGAGCCGTTGTAGTCGCGGAAGCCGTCGCGCCGGCTGCGGTGGAGCTGGAGCAGAGCGTCGGCGTCGCCCCACCGCCCGCCCGCCTGGGCGGTGGTGGTGAACTGACCGAAGCTGCCGCCCTCGAGTCCCAGCGCCACGCCGGGCGCCGACGACCCCGTCGGCGACACCAGGTTGATGGCGCCGCCCATCACGGCGGCGCCCAGGCGGCTGGCGGCATAGCCGCGGTAGATCTCGGTGATCTCGGCCTGGTGCGGGTTTGCCAGGCCGACCACGTAGGACCCGTCGGCGCGGTTGAGCGGCAGCCCGTTCTGCAGGGCGAGAATTCCCCGCTCCACCGGATTCTGCTGCAGGCCGGAGCCGCGGATCTGGACGCGCGGCTGGTCGTTGCCGCCGAAGAAGTCCTGCACGACGACGCCGGGCACGCCCTTCAGCGCGTCGGAGATGGTGACGTCCGCCACGCCGGCGAGATCCTCCCCGGCGACCACGGCGGTGCCGCCGGGGGTCGCCTCCAGCCGGCGGCGCGCCTCGCCTTCGGCGGTGTCGGCCGCCCCCTCGACGGTGACCGGGTCGAGAACGACCGCCGCCCCCGGCGCGGCCGACTGGGAATGGCCCGACGCCGGGGCCAGCACGGCGAGCGTCGCGGCGACGCCGCCCCACAGCGCCAGGGGCGGCGTGCCGCCGTCGGACCGAAGGACGGCGGCGCCGGGGCGGCGGAGGCGGCCGAAGGCGGTGGTCATGGAGCGTGTCTCCGGAGCGCGGGCGGGACGCCGCGCGCATGTTAGCGAATGCGACTTGGTTTCCCATATGCGGTGGCTGGGCGGCGGCCCGCGTCGTGGACCTCCGCCCGACCCGGACGGACGAAGGCGCGGAGCTCGGCATCGCCGAGTCCGGCGAGGAGCGGCACCCCGCGCCGGCACGCCTGGTCGGCGGCACCGAAACCGGGGCGGGTCATCGGTTGACGCCCCGCGGCCGGGCGGCGTCGCGCCACCGCTCGACCTCGGCACGGACGGGATGCATCAGCGCGTATTTCACGACGGCGAGGCCGGCGACGGCGATCAGCACCCACGCCAGCGCCCCGGCGACGGCGAGGTTGGCCCGGGCGGTCGCCAGGGCGCCGCCAGTGCCGCCGGTGTTGGCGAGCAGCTCGGGCCACCACGGCGACCTTGAGGCGGTGCCCAGGGCCACCGTCAGGGCCGGGAAGAGGAACGCCGCGGCGTGGCGGAGCCCGAGCGTCGTCAGCACGATCCGGGCGACCGGCGGCACGCCGAGGAACACGGTGAGGAGCGGCCGCGCCACCCGCACCGGATCGGCGACCACCGCCGCCGCCTCGACGAGCGCGCGGTGCACGGCCGCGACGGCCGGGCGGCGGGCGCCGAGGAACGCGGCCGACACGCCGAGGCCGGCCTGCGGCAGGACGGCGGGGAGCCCCGTCGCCTCCCCCCAGGCCCGCTGCACGTCGAGGGTCCGGAAGACCTCCCGCCCGGCCTCGCCGGCCCACAGGATCGCCGCGGTCATCGCCGGCTCCGGCAGCGGCGCCGCGTCGACCCGGCTGGCGAACAGCAGCTGCCCCGCCTCCATCGGCGTGCCCGTGAACCGCGGCCGTCTGCTGACGTCGGCCGTCAGGCCGGCCGCCGCCAGCAGACGGTGGAGGACGAGTTCCACGGGATCGTTGCGGAAGGGAACCGCCACCGACCGCCCCTTCAGCGCGGCGACGGTGCCGAGGGAGCGGTCGGGCGAGGGCAGGTGGAGCAGCCTCTCGGTCAGCACGTTGACGAGCCGCACCCCAAGCCCCCTGTCGTGGGGGTTGGCCGCCACCACCGTCGGCAGGGCGAACAGCTCCATCGTCCAGGAGGTGAGCCCGGCCCGCAGTGCGTCGGGATTGCGCCAGGCCCGGAACGCCACCCGGTCGGCCAGGGCGTGCAGCGACCGCGAGCGGACGCCGTGCACGAGGGTGATCGACGGGCCGGCGGGCGGCCCCCGCAGCACCAGCTCCGGCAGCCGCTGGGCGGCGGCCAGGCCGGCGAGAGCGGTCCGGCGGGACAGACGTTCCATCGGCGGAGTCCTCCGGATCGGGCGTCCCCGGCGCGGAACTGCCGCCGGAGACCGCCGATGCGATTGCAACGGAGTCGCAGAAGCACCGCTGTGGCGGGCCCTCCGGCCCTTGACGAAAGTCAAGCGGCCGGTGTCGTCCGGCGTTCCCCTCACTCCTCCATGCCGAGCCGGTCGATGTACAGGGTGCGGTCGTCGAGATGGTCGTCGCACAGCGGGTCGGCCCGCTCAGGGCCGAGCGTCCGCGCGCCTGCCGGGACGGGAACGAAGTTGTCCGCCGCCAGAGCCAGTCGGCCATCCACCGGCCGCAACCAGAACCGCAGTTCGGTGAGGTAGTGGCGCTGCTTCCCGTCGGGGCCCCGGAAACGCTTGCTGTCGGCCTCCACCGCCGCCGCCGCCGCCCCGCCCAGCGCCTCGCCGACGGCCTCGCAGAACCGGCGGAAGGTGACCTCCCGGCCCTGGTTGGCGGCGACGAACCGCGGCAGCGCGGTGGCGTTCAGGGACTCCAGCAAGGCGATCGCGACGGTGAAATACTCGCCCGGCGGCATGCCGGAGCAGGTGCCGTGCTTGACGTACTCGTGCCGGTCGAGCCGCGACCGCACGCCCGGCATCGCCGCGGCGAGCGACTCCCGCAGCGCCGCCGGCAGGGGCAGTTCCGGCAGCTCCGACCAGCGGACGCGGCAGGGAGCGTGCGCCAGGGCGGGTGCCGCGGCCAGCGTCTCGGCCGGCAGGGTATCGACGCAGTACTCCTGCCATTGCGGCCACAGGCCGTGCAGGGTGAAGCGGTCGAGCCGCGACGCCTCCGGGCATTCCGCCGGGAGCGTCCGATTCCGGCCGAAGGTCTGGCAGAAGCCGGCCTGCCAGTTGACCGCCAGCGCCCAGCGGCCTTCCATGGCGGGCAGCGGCGGCTTGGGACAGCGTTCGGCCGCCGCGGCGCCGGCCGCGGCCAGGAGGATCATCGACGCGCCGCACAGGCGCGCCACGCGTGTTCCGACCATGCGCTCCCTCCCTTCGTGCCGAGCCGATGCGCCGGCCGGCCGGCGCCATCCTGCCCACGGCGCCACCGATGTTCAACCCCGGGGCGGCGATGGCCGCATGCACCGCCAATGCCCTCCAAAGATCATGTGCTTCCGAGGGTGCGCCGACCGGCCGGACATGCTAAAAGGACGCATGCGAGTCAAATGCCAGACGGCGCGGCGCTTGGCGGGAGGCTTCCAGGTGCTGGCCGTCGCGGCGGTGGGCATCGTTCTGTCGCTGCTGGCCTATCACACCGTCGCCCGGTACGAGGAGCGCGAGCACCTGAGCCTGCTCGGCCGCTCGGCCGACCTCTACGCCGGCCTGCTGCGCGACCAGTTCGCCCGGCGCGAGGCGGTGACCGGCGCGGTGGCCGGGATGTACAGCGCGAGCAGCGTGGTCAACCGCGGAAGCCTGCGCAACTACGCCGACCTCATCGCCTCGGACCAGTCGGGGATGGTTGCGCTGGCCTGGCTTCCCAGGACCACGCCGCCCCAGGCGGGGCAGGTCGCCGACGCCCTGCGCGCCTTCGATCCGGCGATCGCCGGCATCCTGGCGCCGGGCGGCGGGCGGATCGACACCACCCTGTTCGACCACGACCTCTACCCCGTGGTCGCCGTCGAGCCCGCCGCCGCCGGCAAGGCGCTGATGGGGCTCGACGCCGCGTCCGTTTACGGCCTCGGCGCCGTCCTCCGGCGGGCGGCGGCGGACCAGCGCGTGGCGGCCAGCGGCCCGCTGGCGCTGACCGCGCCCGGCGCCGCATCCGAGGTGGTGCTGGTGGCGCCGGTGCACGGCGACCGGTCGGCCCTGCGCGGGTACATCGCCACGGTCTTCCGCCTCGACGCGGTGGCGCGGGCGGCGTTCGCGCCCTACCCCACCGGGCTGTTCCACGTCCACCTCCTCGACCCCGCGGCACCGGACGCCGCCGGCCCGGTCCTCACCGTCGCCGCGTCGGACGCCGAGGCGCCGGAGGCGGCCGTTCCCGCCGGCGCCCCGCGCCGCACCGTGACCTGGGGAGGACGGCCCTGGGTGCTGGCCTTCACGCCGACCGCCGCGGCCCTGCCCGCTCCGATGGCGGGCGAGGCGCTGTGGGCGCTGCTCTTCGGGCTGCTGCTGACGGCGTCGGCGATCGGCTACCTCGTCCTGGTCGCCCGCGCCACGGGACGCCTGCGGCGCGAGGTGGCGGCGCGGGGCGAGGCCGAGGCGCGGCTGCGCGCCGCCAACGAGCGCAAGGACCTGCTGCTGAAGGAGATCAACCACCGCGTCAAGAACTCGCTGCAGCTCGTCGCCAGCCTCTTCACCATGCAAGCCCGCCGCATCGCCGACGCCGAGGCCAAGGACGCCTTCACCGAGGCGGTCGGGCGCATCCAGGCGGTGTCTCAGGTGCACGAGCGCCTCTACAAGACCGACGACGTCACCGGCATCGACGCCGCCTCCTATCTGCGCGCGCTGTGCGGCGACCTGACCGCGACCAATCCCGACCACGTCTGCCGGATCGAGGTGCCGCCCCTGCGCCTGCCCACCGACACCGCGGTGTCGCTCGGCCTGATCGCCACCGAGCTGGTGACCAACGCGGTGAAGCACGCCGGCGCCGCCGGGGCGGGACGGATCATCGACGTCGCCCTGACGACGGTGGCGCCCGGCGTCCTGGAACTCGTCGTGCGGGACTACGGCCGGGGCGTGCCGGACGGCTTCGACCCGCACCGCGCCGGCGGCAGCCTCGGCATGCGGGTGATCGTCACGCTCGCCCGCCAGCTCGGCGGCGAGCTCGCGGTGGCGAACGCGGCACCGGGGGCGCGCTGGTCGGTGCGATTTCCCGAGCCCGGAAGCCCGCTGACGCCAGCGGCGCCGCCGCGCCGCGCCATCGCCGGCCCTGCCCCACTGGACGCGCCGCGCCGTTCCGAGGTAAGGGAAGGCATGGCAATGACGCCCGGCATGGGAAACCCATCGACGTGACGAACATCCCATTCCTTCGTGCCGCGCTGGTCGCCGCCCTGGCGGCGGTCGGCGGGCCGGTCCTGGCGGCGCCGGCTCCCGAGCAGATGATCGACCGGCCGGTGGCCCGCCTGCAGGGGCTGGACAAGGTCACCGCCCGCACCTCGACCTTCGACATCGCCGTCGGCGAGACCAAGCTGTTCGGCGGTCTGCGCGTGACCCTGCGCGCCTGCAAGGAGAACCCGCCGATCGAGCCGCCGGAATCGGCCGCCTTCCTGGAGGTCGAGGAGGTGCGCCCGGGCGAGCCGCCGGCGACGGTGTTCAGCGGCTGGATGTTCGCCTCCAGCCCGGCCCTGTCGGCGATGGAGAACGCGATCTACGACGTCTGGGTCCTGTCCTGCCGCGGCGGCGACGACCCGGCCTGATCGGCGTCGCCCCGGCTCGGAAGGTCGGCACCCGGCGGGTCGGCGCCCAGCAGGTCGGCGCCCAGCAGGTCGGCGATCGCCGACACCTGGTCGACGCCGCGGAAATCGGCGGGCCGGCCGAGGGCGTCGGCGAGACGGCGGCGGTACTCGGCGCGCGGGATCTCCAGGGCGCCGAACTGGCTCAGATGCTCGGTGACGAACTGCGTGTCGAGCAGGGTGTAGCCGCCGGCGCGCAGGCGCGCCACCAGGTGCACCAGCGCCACCTTGCTGGCGTCGGTGGCGCGGCTGAACATGCTCTCGCCGAAGAAGGCGCCGGCCAGCGACACGCCGTAGAGGCCGCCGGCCAGCTCCCCGTCCCGCCAGCACTCCACGCTGTGGGCGAAGCCGGCGTCGTGAAGCTCGCCGTAGAGCCGGACGATGTCGCCGTTGATCCACGTCTTCGGCCGGTCGGCGGTCGCTTCGGCGCAGGCGCGGATGACGGCGCCGAAGTCACCGTCGACCCGCACCTCGAAGAGGCCGCGGCGCACCGTCCGGCGCAGCCGCCGCGGCACATGGAACCGCTCGAGGGGCAGCACCCCGCGCAGTTCCGGATCGAACCAGTAGAGGTCGGTCGACTCCGCGCTCTCCGCCATCGGGAAGATGCCGGCCGCATAGGCCCGCAGGAGGAGCTGGGCGTTGAGTTCGATCATGAGCCGGCCATGGCGGTTGCGGACACCGGCGCCGGAGGCGCCGGGCGCCTCACTCTACGCCGCCCGCACCGTGCGCAGGAAGCCTTCCATCTCCCGGCGCAGCGCGGCGGCGGTGCCGGACAGGTCGCGGGCGCTGGCCAGCACCCGGTCGGCGGCGGCGCCGCCGTCGGCCGACGCGCGGGAAACCGCCAGGATCGCGTCCGACACCTCCGAGGTGCCGGCCGACGCCTGCTGGACGTTGCGGGCGATCGCCTGGGTGGCGTCGTTCTGCTCGTCCACCGCGGCGGCGATGGTGGCGGCGACGTCGCTGCTCTCGCCGATGACGCCGGCGATCTCCTTGATCGCGTCCACCGTGCGCCGGATCACCGCCTGGATGTCGTCGATCTGCAGGGTGATGTCCTCGGTGGCCTTGGCCGTCTGGTTGGCGAGGTTCTTGACCTCCGCCGCGACCACGGCGAACCCCTTCCCCGCCTCGCCGGCGCGCGCCGCCTCGATCGTCGCGTTCAGCGCCAGAAGGTTGGTCTGCTGGGCGATGTCGTTGATCAGGTTCACCACCTCACCGATCTTCTGGGCCGAGTTGACGAGGCCCTCGGCGGTGCCCTGGGTGTCCTCGGCGCGATGGACGGCCCGGCCGGAGATCTCCAGGGACTGCCGGACCTTGTCGCCGATGCCGCGGATCGAGGCGGCCAACTCTTCGCACGCGCGCGCCACCGTCTCCACGTTGCCGGTCGCCTGTCCGGCGGCGGTGGCGACGGCGCTCGCCTGGCTGTTGGTGACGCCCATGGCGGCGCTCAGTCCCTGGGCGGTGTCCTCGAGCCCGGTGGCGGCGGCGGCCACCCGGCCGACGATGGCGCCGACGCTGTGCTCGAACCCGTCGGCCAGACCGGTCAGGGTCTGCCGCTTCGCCTCCTCGGCCCGCTGCTCGGCCTCGGCCGCCTCGGCCTCGAGCTGCCGGCTGCGCATCATGTTGTCCCGGAAGACCCGCACCGCGCCGACGATCTCGCCGACCTCGTCGCGGCCGCGGGCGGCCGGCAGCTCCACCGCGAGGTCGCCTTCGGCCAGCCGCAGCATCGTGCCGGTCAGGCGGCGCAGGGGACGGACCGAGGCGACCGACCACCAGGCCAGCGCCGCGCCGAACGCCAGCGCCGCCGCGCACACCCCGATCATCAGCCGCTTGAAGCGCTGCGCCACCGCCCGCGTCTCGGCGGCGATGGCCCCGTTCTCGGCCTCCTGGAAGTCGATGAAGGCGTTGATGCGCTTCAGCCATTCGACGAAGGCGGGGCGCGCCTCGGCGACCAGCACGCGGCGCGCGCCCTCGACGTCGCCGGACTGGCGACGGCCGATGACGTCGGCCATCAGCGGCAGGGTGCGGGCCTCGATCTCCTTGATGCCGGCAAGGATGCGCCGCTCCTCCGGCTTGATGTCGGTGCGGTTGGCGAACATCGCGTCGAGGGCCGCGGCGGCGGAGCGGTAGCTGGCCGCCAAGCGCTCGATCAGGGCCAGTTCGGCGGCCAGCGCGTCCGGCTGCGCCAGCAGCGTCACGTCGCGCAGGCTGATGGCCCGGTCGTGGACGCTGCCACGGAAGTCGATGGCGTGGCGCTGCTTGACCGCGTTGACGTCGTTGACGGTGGTGAGGCTGGCGTTGATGCGGTCAACCTCCCCCACCGCGATCACCGTGAGGACGATCAGCAGGGCGAGCGCCCCGCCGAACCCCGCCATCAGGCGGGTGGCGATCCTCACGTCGCGGAGCCGGCTCATTCGGGTGCTCTCCTCGTCGGTCGCTGCGATGGTCGTCGACTCATTCTAAATCGCAACGATTTCCGGAGGAACAACTTTCGCGGACCCGGGCGCCCGGGGGCCACCGGTCCGAGGGAGAACGGACCGGGCCGACGGGGGTGACGGGGGGCCGGGCGGCGCGGCCTACTTGCGCATCCCCATGAGGTGCTCGAGCCAGTGGATGTCGTAGGCGCCGTTGATGAAGTCCGGCTCGGCGATGATCCTCTGGTGCAGCGGCAGCGAGGTGTCGATGCCGCCGATGACGTACTCGTCGAGCGCCCGGCGCAGGCGCATCAGGCACTCGTTGCGGGTCGAGCCGTGCACCACCAGCTTGGCGATCAGGCTGTCGTAGTGCGGCGGCACGCGGTAGCCGTCGTAGAGCGCCGAATCGACGCGGATGCCGAGGCCGCCCGGCGCGTGATAGCCGTCGATCCGGCCCGGCGACGGCATGAAGGTCTCCGGATTCTCGGCGTTGACCCGGCACTCGATGGCGTGGCCCTGGAAGCGGATGTCCGCCTGGGTGTAGCCGAGCGGCGCGCCGGTGGCGACGCGGATCTGCTCGCGCACCAGGTCGATGCCGGTGATCATCTCGCTGATCGTGTGCTCGACCTGCAGGCGGGTGTTCATCTCGATGAAGTAGAACTGCCCGTCCTCGAACAGGAACTCCATGGTGCCGACGCCGCGGTAGCCGATGCCGCGGGTGGTGCGGGCGGCGAGGTCGCCGATGAAGTCGCGCTGGGCGGCGTTGAGGGCCGGCGACGGCGCCTCCTCGATCACCTTCTGGTGGCGGCGCTGCACCGAGCAGTCGCGCTCGCCGAAATGGACGGCGTTGCCGTGCAGGTCGGCCAGGAGCTGGATCTCGATGTGGCGCGGCCGGCCCAGGTATTTCTCGAGATAGACCTCGTCGTTGCCGAAGGCGGCGCGCGCCTCGCCGCGGGCGAGCTGGTAGGCCTCGCGCAGCTGCTCGGGGTTGCGGGCCACCTTCATGCCCTTGCCGCCGCCGCCGGCGGCGGCCTTGATCAGCACGGGGTAGCCGACGTCGCGGGCGATCGCCTGCGCCTCCTCCAGCGACGTCACCGGTCCGTCGGAGCCCGGCACCACCGGCAGGCCGAGATCGCTCACCGTCTTCTTGGCGGTGACCTTGTCGCCCATGATGCGGATGTGCTCGGGCGTCGGGCCGATGAAGCAGAAGCCGTGCTCCTCCACCATCTCGGCGAACTGGGCGTTCTCGGCCAGGAAGCCGATGCCGGGGTGGATGGCGTCGGCGCCGGTGATGGCCGCCGCCGACAGGATCGCCGGGATGTTGAGATAGCTCTCGCGCGCCGACGGCGGGCCGATGCACACGCTCTCGTCGGCGAGCCGCACGTGCATGGCGTCGGCGTCGGCGGTGGAGTGCACCGCCACGGTCTGGATGCCCATCTCGCGGCAGGCGCGGTGGATGCGCAGCGCGATCTCACCGCGGTTCGCGATCAGGACCTTTTCGAACATCGCCAACGGGCTGCCCCTCTCACTCGACGATCATCAGGACTTCGCCGAACTCCACCGGCTGGGCGTCGGACACCAGCACCTCGGTGACGGTGCCGCCGCGCGGCGCCTTGATCGGGTTCATCACCTTCATCGCCTCGATGATCAGCAGGGTCTGCCCCGCCTTCACCGTGTCGCCGACCCGCACGAACGGCGGCGTGCCCGGCTCGGCCGCCACGTAGGCGGTGCCGACCATCGGCGAGGTCACCGCCCCGGGATGGTTGGCCGCCGGCGCCCCCTTGGCCGGCGCGGCCGGCGCCGGAGCGGCGGCCGGCGCCGCCGGGAGCGGCGCCGCGGGCACCGCCAGTGCCGCCGCCGCGGCGCCACGGGTCACGCGGATGCGCTTTTCGCCCTCGGCGAACTCGATCTCGCTGAGGCCCGTCTCGCGCAACAGGTCCGCCAGCTTGCGAATCAGGTCGCCGTCGATGTCGAAGCTCGCCATGTCTCCTGGAATCCTGTGCTTGCTCAGTCGCGGTCGAGGATCTGCGCCATGGCGTCGAGCGCCATGCGGTAGCCGTGCGGACCGAAGCCGCAGATCACGCCCTGCGCCACCGCCGAGATGTAGGAGTGGTGACGGAAGGACTCGCGCTTGAAGATGTTCGAAAGATGCACCTCGACCACCGGCCGCTCCGCCGCGCTCAGAGCGTCGAGGATGGCGATGGAGGTGTGGGTGTAGGCCCCGGCGTTGATGACGATGCCGTCGTGGTCGGTGCGCGCCTCCTGGATCCAGGAGACCAGCTCGCCCTCGTGGTTCGACTGCCGGAAGTCGACGGACAGCCCGAGCGGCTCGGCATGCTCCTGGCAGATCGTCTCCAGGTCGTCGAGCGTCGTCGCACCGTAGATGTGCGGCTCGCGCATGCCCAGCATGTTCAGGTTGGGTCCGTTGAGGACCAGGATCGACGCGTCGCTCGCCACGGGCCGCTGCCCTCGCTCTCTTCCGGGGTCAAGACGCGCGTTTATAGCACGCTGTTGCGGGAGGGCAAGGCCGCGGGCTGCCGCAATCCGTATTCGTCCGCTCGCTCACCGAACGGTCCCGTCGGCGCGCTGCGGCGGCGCGGCGACGGCCGGCAACGCCCCCCGCGCCGCGAGCGCCAGGCAGGCGTCGACGGCCGCCGCGTCGTAGAGCGCACCGCGGTGCCGGCGGATCTCCGCCAGCGCCTCGTCCAGGCCGGCGGCGGGCCGGTGCGGGCGATGGGCGCTCATGGCGTCGACCACGTCGGCGACGGCGAGGATTCGCGCCTCCGGAACGATGGCGTCGCCGGCGAGACCCCGGGGATAGCCGGAACCGTCGAGCCGCTCGTGGTGCTGGGCGATGGCGTCGGCGATCGGCCAGGGAAACTCCACCCCGGCGACGATGGCGGCGCCGGCTTCGGGATGGGCCTTCACCAGTTCGAACTCCAGCCCGTTGAGCCGGCCGGGGCGGCTGAGGACCTCGGCGGGCACGGCGATCTTGCCGATGTCGTGGATGATGCCGGCGACGAAGATGCCCTTGACCCGCTCCTCGCCCATGCCGAGCTCGCGGGCGATCGCCGCGGCCAGTTCGCCGACGCGCCGCTGGTGACCGGCGGTGAAGGGGTCGCGCACCTCGGTGACGGCGGCGATCGCCTGGATCGTGCGTTCCAGCGCCCGCTCGAGCCGCTCCTGGTCGGCCCGCCAGGCGGCGCGCACGCGCAGGCCGCGGATGCCGAAGGCGAGGTCGCCGGCCATCTCGCCGAGCAGCGCCCGCTCCTGGTCGTCGAAGCCGCCAGCGTCCCGCGGCTGGATACCCACCGCCCCCAGCGGAGCGCCCTGCGGGTCGAGCAGCGGCAACAGCAGGAGACCCGCCGCGCCGGCGGCCGGCGCGGGAGGCGCCGCGCCGGCGGCGATCAGCGGCGCCAGCCGGGAAAGGTCGGCGGCGGCCGCCGCCCCGTCCCGTCCCCGGTGCGCCGCCATCGCCACCCCGTCGCCGGTGGCGAGCGCTACCCAGGCGCGGGGATAGCCGCCGACCTCGACGATGATCCGGCACATCTCGTCGAGCAGCCCCTCCTCGCGCTCGGCGTGGATCAGCGCCTGATTGCCGCCGGACAGCGTCCGCAGCGTGCGCTGCGCGCGCTGCAGGCTGGCGAGGGTGCGGCCCTGCTCCTCCACCTGGCGGGCCAGCGTGTCGGCCCGCACCAGCAGGCGCCCGGTGAGCGGCCGGAGCACAAGCACCATGCCCAGGGTGCCGAGGCCGGTCAGGGCAAGGGCGGCCCCGCCCACCCGCACCAGCAGGCGGTCGACGTCGTAGTACAGCTCCGCCGCATCCATCCGGACCGTCACCAGCCAGTCCGTTCCTGGAACCTCCCTGGCCATGGTCACCGTCCCGTCCACCGCCTCGGCGAAGGGGCGGTCGGCCGGCACGACGGCGCGTCGCCGGCCGCCGCCGTCGACCAGCAGGGCGCTCTGCCAGGTCTCGCCCATCCGCGCGCCGTCGCGCACCAGCGTCGCGATCGCCGACGCGTCGAACAGGATCACGTCGGTGCCCTCGCGCCCGCCCCCGGCGGCCAGGATCGGCGCGGCGACGGTCAGGCGGGGCCGGCCGTCGGCGGCGGCGAAAAGGGCGCCGATCCGCGGCGCGTCGCCGTCGCCCGGCCGCAGGGCCTCCGGGGGCGGCGACTCGCCGACCGCGGCGACGGCGCGGCCGTCGCGGTCGAGGCGGACGATGCCGCGCATTTCCGGAGCCAGGCGCAACGCGTCCGCCAGCTTCTCTTCGGTGAACGCGCGCAGCGCCCCGCCCGTCATGGCGCCGCGGTTGAAGGCGCCCAGCGCGTCGCGGATCGCCGAACGGCTGGTCACCTGGGACGCCAGGTCGCGCAGGCGCGACAGCGCCTCGCCGATGGCAAGAACCTGGAGATCGAGGCTGTGGGCGAGCCCGCGGTCGGCCGCCGCCGCCATGTGCCGCTGCATGGGCAGGGCGACCACCGCGGTGACCGCGACGCTCATCACCGCCATCGCCGCGGCGGCGTACGCGATGATCCAGCGCCGAAGACGTGCCGACCCCGTCGCCAGCATGGCCGCCTCCGCAAACGCACCGGCACCGGCACCGGCCGCGCCGGCCCCGGTGCGTTGCTCATCTTACCGTCGACAGGCCTGCGCGTTGTTCACCCCTTTCGCAGGGGAGAGGCGCGCGGCCGTCATGCTTCCCGACGGCTCAAGGGGCGTGGGACAGGCGCTCGAGGGCGGCGTCGCTGAGCGCGCGCAGCGCCCGTTCGGCGTCGACCCGCACCTGGGCGAGGCGGATCCACGGTTCCGCCGCGGCGGCGCCGGGTCCGGAGATGGTCTTCAGCACCGCCACCGCGTCGTCGATCCGGCCGAGGGTGAAGCTCTTGGCGGCCTCGGTGACGATGGCGCGCGCCTCCTCGCCGGGGCTCGGCATCGGCGGCTGCACCCAGCCGAACCAGGAGGTCACCTGCGCCCCCATGGTCGAGACGGTGCGGACGTACCAGGCCGGCCCCGCGGCCTCCTCCGCCTCGATGATCTTCTGCGCCGCCAGGTTGAACTCCCGGCGCAGCAGCGTCAGCGTCGGCCCGCCGCGCGACGCCAATTGCTGCAGGGTGTCGATGGCGCCGGTCAGCTCGCTGTTGCCGCCGGCCAGCGCGCGCACCGCGGCGACCTCGCCGGTGAAGCTCTCGCCGTCCTCCAGGGCCTGGCGGATGCGGCTCGACAGGGCGAGCAGCGCCGAGGCGGTGCCGCCGTTGACCCGTGCCAGATGGTCCTCGACCGCCCCGGTCCGCGCCGTCAGGGCGGCCAGCTCGGTCGTTGCCGCGGCCACCGCCTTCCCGGTCTCGGCCAGCTCGCCGCGGGTGCCGTCGAGCGCCTGCCCGAGCTGCGCGAGGCGCTCGGCGGCGGCGGCCCGCTCCGCATCCGCCGCGTCGACCCGCCCGGCCAGCGTCCCGGCGGCGCCTTCCGCGGCGGCGAGACGGTCGGTCAGCGCGCCGGCGGCGCTTTCCGTCGCGGCGAGGCGTTCGGTCAGCCCCTGCGTCGTGGTGGCCGTTTCGGTGGCCGCGGACTGGATGGCGGCGGCGTTGGTCCTGGCCGCCTCGGCCGCCGCGGCGGCGGCATCGGCGTTGCCCTGGATCGCCGTCGCCAGCTCGGCCATCCGCGCCTCGACGGCGGCGAGACGGCCGCCGAGATCGGCGGCGGTGGCGCCCAGCGTGTCGAGCAGGCCGGCCAGCGTCCCGGCCTGGGCGGCCGCCGCGTCGGCCTTGGCGGCGGTGGCAACGCCCGCCTGTTCGACGGCGGCGACCCTCGGCTCCAGGGCGCCCGCGGCGCCCTCCGCCGCCTCGATGCGGCCGGTCAAGGTGCCGTCCGTCGCCTCCAGCCGCTCGGTCCGGGTGCCGATCTCGGCGAGCCGGCCCTCCAGGGTGCCCAGCGCGTCGGACAGGGTCGTCACCTGCGTCTCGGCGCGGCGCAGGGCGGCCTCGAGGTCGGCGACGCGACGGCCGTCGCTGGTGGCGGCGACGAACCGCTCCAGGGTCGCGGCATCGACCGGCTGTCCCGCGGGGGTGTCGCGCAGGGCCGCCGCCAACGTCTCCAGCCGCTGGTCGAAGGCCTGGAGGTCCAGCTCGACGACGCCGGGCGGCCTGGTGTCGGCGGTGCCGGTGAGGACGGCGATCAGCCGGTGGTCGCCGAACTGCTGACGCAGGGATTCCGCGAGCAGCGGCCGCAGGCTCGGAGCGGCGATGGCGGCGCCCGCCGCCGCCAGGGCGACCAGCGCCGCCAGCACCGCGAGCCGGCCGCCGCGCGCCCGCGGCGGCGCCTCGCGACGCGCGTCCCGGCGCGGCGGCGCGGCCGGCGGGGGCGGCGGCGGCGGCTCGGGAGCGACGGCGTAGGGGCCGGCGGGCTCGAACGGCGCGCCGATGCGCTCGGCTCCCGGCGGGGCTATGATGAACTGCGGAAAGCCCTTGGCGGACTCGTCAGCCTGGGTGGCTGATCCGGCCTTGCTGTCGTCCCGGTTCGGATCGGTCATCGCTGCTGTCTCCTGACGCGTCGCCGTGTGGTGCCGGCCGCCTCCGCCTACTCCGCCGCCGGCGCGCCGGCCGTCAGCGGCGCCCCCGGCCCTTCGGTCGGACGGCGGCGGCCGGCCGGGTCGGTGTAAAGGTCGTTCAGTCGCTGGACGTGCCCGGCCACCGCCTGGCGGATGCCGAAGATCCGCTTGCGCGCCCGTGCTCCCCAGCCGACCGGGGTCTTGCGGAACAGCGACCGGAACAGGCCGGTGTTCCTGAGGAAGGCGTTGCGGGGGTTGAGGTCGGCTTCACCCATGCGGTCGGGCAGGCCGGCGGCGATGCGCCGGGCCACCACCCGCCGCAGCCAGACGTGTCCGGCAAGGAAGATCGCGGCGACCAGGACGGCGGCCACCAGCAGCCGGACCGGCAGGCCGCCGGCCCACATCGGCTGCTCCTCCACCAGCCAGGAGCCGAAGGCGGGCAGCGCGTCGGCGCCGGCGAGATAGACGACGAGGCCGGCCAGCAGCGCCAGCAGGCCGGCCCACACGGCGTCGCCCCACAGGACGAGGCGGCGCCAGCGCGCCACGGCGGCCTGGACGTAGGGCACCAGCTCGCCCTCCACCTCCTTGGTGAGGGCGTCGAGCATGCCGACGATGCGGTAGCCGCGGCCGATCTCCACTTCGGAGATGCGGCCGTAGATCTCGGCGAGGTCGGCGTCGGCCTTGGCCTCGTAGCGGGCCCGCTTCGCCTCGTCCTCGATGGCGCCGGCGGACCGGCGGTCGTAGGTGCCGTAGAAGCGGCCGCTCACCAGACCGGCCTGGGCGACCGCCCGCTGCCACGCGCCGAACACCGCCTCCGCGTTGTCCTCCTTGGCGGTCGTGTCGATCTGGTTGAGGATGTAGAGGAACTTGCGGGCGTCGGCCCGGCGCACCGTCTTCGAGACGAGCAGGCGCAGGGTGTCCTGCATGGCCCCCGGCTCGGGATGGCGGGCGTCGAAGAACACCAGCACGAGGTCCGACAGGTCGATGATGTGGTCGACCAGGCGCAGCACCGAACGGCGCTGGTCGTCGGCGTCGAAGCCCGGCGAATCGATGATGATCTTGCCGCGCACCCGGTCGCTCTTCAGCGTCTTCAGCTGCAGGTAGCTGTCGATGCGCTTGCCCTCGCCGGCCGCCACCTTCTCGACCTCGTCGGAGATCCGGTAGAAGGGAAAGCGGGGGTCCGCGTTGAGGGCGGTGCCCGGCAGCGCCTCGTGCTTGGTGTCGGCGCCGTAGCAGATCACCGTGAACTTGTCGTCGACCGCCTGGTTGCCGGTGCCCTGCAGCGGGTGCCCCAGGTAGCTGTTGATGAAGGTCGACTTGCCGGCGGAGAAAGTGCCGAGCACGGCGATCATCGGCCACCAGGGAATCCGCGTCGCCAGCGATTCCTCGCGCCGGAGAAGGCCCAGTCCATGGAGCAGTCGGTCGAATTCCCGATAGGTCGGGATGACCGGCAGCAGGTTCGGGTTCTCCGTCTTCAGATGCGATTCCAAGGCGGAAAGGCGATGCTGCAGTGCTTGCCTCGGGGTCATACGGGCCTACGCGTCCTCGTGGTTTCGCCCTTGCGTGCGGGCGGCCGGGCGGCCGCGCGTCCGATTTAGCACGGCCACCGGGCGGGCGCCGGGGAAAAATGCTGCGACAAGGAAGACCACGCCGCGAGGGGACGGCGGCACGGCCGCCGTCCCCTCGCGCACGGGACTCGACTGGAGCGCGCCCGTCAGCCCTTGACGACCGGCAGCACCGCCGCAACCCGCCGGCCGATCTGCCGGCCGGCCTCGTCGGCGGCGAGGCGCGCGCGGGCGTCCTCCAGCCACGGCGCCGCCGCCTCGCCGGCGGCCCCGGGCAGCATGGCGACCAGATCGACCGCGGCGGCGAGTTCCCCGCGCTCCAGCATGGTGCCCGCCCGGGCCACCAGGGCCGGCGTGCTCTGGGCATCGGCCGGGGCGCCGGACACCGGCAGGCGCAGGGCCCCGGCGACCCCGGTCACCCAGCCCATCATGCGCTGTCCGATGCCGCGGTCGCCGGCGGCGGCGAGGTCGGCGCTGACCAGGTCGGGCACCATCCAGGCGAACCGCTCGGCCAGTTCAGAATGGGTCGGGATGCCGGAGAGGGCGTGCGCCGCCAGCGGCGCCAACGCCTTGCTCGTCGCCTCGTCGGCGATGCCCGACACCTTGACGGCGGCCAGTTCGGCGGCGAACGGGCCGGAACCGGACAGGGCGCTGCGCAGCTGGCCGGCGGCGAGGGCGCCGGCGACCTGGGCCGCCGGCAGGGCCGCCACCTTCTCGTCGACGGCGCCGACCGCCGCCTCCAGCTTGGCGATGCGCTCACCCAGCGACGCGTCCGCCGAGGCGGTCACGCCGAGCGACGTCTCGAGCGCGGCGACGCGTGTCTGCAGCGCGTCCACCTGGACGGACTTGGCCAGGAAGTCGGGCGACCACAGCGGCGCCGTCACGGCGACGCCGGCCCCCAGGATGGCGAGCAGCGCCGCCGCCATGGCGACCGCGCCGGCGCCGCCCGACCGGGGCGCGGCCGCCGGGGCGCCGGTGTTGCCGTGGACGTAGGCGTGGCCGAGCGCGGCGACGGGGCTGGGGGCGTCGGCGAAGGAGGATGCGGGCTCGGTCGGACGGTCGGTGGCGGGGGCTTCGGAAGCGGTCATGTCGGGGATGGCTTTCTGCTCGGGGATCGGGATGTCCGCCGCGGCCGGCGCGTCCGCCGCGGCTGAAGGTTCGGCGTCGCTCGGTTCGGCCGCCGCCGCCGGTGTGTCCACCGCGGCTGAGGGTTCGGCGTCGCTCGGTTCGGCCGGAGCGGCGGCGACGACCGCGATGTCGCCCGGTTCGGCGGCCTGCGGCGCCGGCTCGGCCGGGAACGCGGCGACCAAGTCCGCTTCGTCGAGGGCAAGCCCGAGGCGGGCGGCGGCAGCCCGCACTTCGCCTTCGCGGGTGGCCGGGATGGTGGCCCGCTTCTTCCATCCCTGGACCGTGCTGACCGGCACGCTCAGCTTGTCCGCCATGGGACGGATGCCGCCGAATCGTTCGATCACCCGTTCCACCGCGGCGGCCGCGGGGCTCGCGCCATCGGGCGTGCTGTCCGGTTGCTCCGAATCGGGTTGCGACGTCATGGGTCACCTGTCGGTCTGTTCGCACGAAGGCCGGATGATGACGAGCACGCCCCGACCGCCGCTCCGCCGCCCACGGCGCCCCGGAGCGGCAAACCGCCGGGCCGCTCGCCGGTGGACGCACCGTACCGCGCCGGGATTCCGCGTGCTGCGGCACCGTCCGGGCGCGGGCATCGGATGGGGACAGGTGTACCGTACGGCCGCGAAGTGTAACAGCGCACACGTTCCCAGGGGAGAGGAAAATACCGCGATTCGCCAATGGCACGGCGATATCGGCAAATACATATCGTCGCAGGGAGCCGCGACGGCACGGTATAGTTATCACACGCCATCATCGTTTCCAGACTCGCGCGGGCACCCCTTTCTCCTGTAGCGTCAGCGACGTGTATGCGTGAAGGCCGCCGCCTCGCCACGTCGCGGTTGAGTTCGCGTCGTTGTCTCTGTAATTGTCGCGCCGAGGCCGAAGGCGCCCTCCACACGCCAGAACGGAGCGGACCGATGAGCGAGAACGAAAGCCCGACGACCGCCGGCTCGACGGAATCTTCCCCTGCCCCCTCCCCGGCCCCGGCCCCGGCCCCGGCGCCCGCCGTTCAGCCGGCACCGCGCGGCGGCGCCGGCACCGTGGTGGTGTCCCTGCTGCTCGCCGTCGTGGTGAGCGCGGCGACCGTGGCCACCGCTCCCCACTGGGCGCCGGAGCTGTTCCGGACGCTCGGCGTGCCCGACCCGGTCGCCGCGCCGCAGCAACGCCTGGAAGCGGCGGACGCCAAGCTCGCCGCCGCCGTCGCCGACCTCGAGTCCCGGGTGTCGGCGCTGGGCGCGCGGGTCGACGGCCTCGCCGGCACCGCCGAGGGCGGCGCGGTCGCCGCCGCCGACCTGCGCTCCGCCGCCCTGGCCCTGGCCGTCGGCGAGCTGCGCGAGGCGTTGCGCCGCCCCGGCCCCTTCGACATCGAGCTGGCGACGCTGCGCGCCATCGCCGGCAGCGATCCCGACGTCGAAGCCATCCTCGCCGCCTTCGCGCCGCGGGCCACCGGCGGAATTCCGCTGCGCAGCCAGCTGCGCGAACAGTTCCCGCAGGCGGCGGTGGCCATCGTCGCGCCCCAGGGGCCGGCGACCGCCGACGTCGCCCGGGAGGCGAACTGGTACGCGCCCTGGCAGTCGGTGGTCACGCAGTTGCGCTATCTCGTCCGTCTCGACACGCCGCCGGCGGACAGCGCCTTCGCCACCGTGCAGCGCGCCCGCGCCCGGCTGTCGGCGGACGATCTTCCCGGCGCCGTCGACGAGCTCGCCGTGCTGCCGATCACCGATGGCCCGGCCAAGGAATGGCTCGACGCCGCCAAGGCGCGGGTCGCCGCGGATCGCGGGGCCAACGCCCTGACGACCCTGGCCCTCGCCCGGATGTCCGCGAAGTAGGCGCATACGCCGCCTGCAAAAGGGACGAGCCGCCGGGGTGCTCGGCGGCTCGTCCTGCGTACGGCCCAGGAGCGCCGGCGTGGCGCCGGCCCCGGCGGATCATGCGCCGCGCGGCGTCGCCGCGTCACTCCGCCTCGACGCGGGTGAACCAGCGCTTGGTGCCGAACAGGCCGCGCCGCTTGGGCTTCCAGCCGTTCGCCAGCATGATCTTCTTGACCCGCTTCTTGGCCTCGTCCTCGCTCAGCCCGTTGGCGCAGAACTTGCGCAGGAACGCCACGCTGTCGGCGAACTCGCGCTTGTCGATCCGGCCGTCCTCGGCGAAACCGTCGAGAATGTCGCGGATGCGCTTCTCCGCCTCCGTCTCGAAGACGTAGCCGCACTCCTGGGCCACGCCGAGCATGATCTGCCGGCCGTCGTCCAGACCGATCTCGAAGCGCATGACGCCGTCTTCGAGGATCTTCTTCTCGGTGTCGCGGGCAATGAAGCGGTTGTCGAGTGCCTGAACCTTCACGTACTCGGCGAACCTTTTTCTCACCTCGTCCGGAACCGCCATCGTCGCCCTCGATCGAATTACCGCTACCGCGACCCTGCTATACCCCGAAAGCCGGCCGGGCCGCGAGCGATAAGTTGGGGGCAGAGCCGAGTCGGCGGCCGGAATCCGGCCTTTTCAGGCCGGTCACGCCGCCGCCGGCCGTCTTGCGTACGCGACCCCGTACGGGGCGCGCGATGAACCGTATCGGACCACATACACATCCTGGGCACGATCATCATCCGGCACATACGCCCCAACGCGCCGCACCGGAGCAGACGGGAGGTCGCCGTTCGTGGAATGGTCCGCCCCCTGTGCAGACGTCATGTCCTGGACACCGAACCAACCGCTGATGGGGCTGCTGCGTGTTCATCCGGTGCTGCGCGACGCTCGTCCTGACGGCGGGCCTTCTGCTCACCTCGGCGGCGCCGGCCGCCGCGGACGATCCCCTCGAACGCTTCAACCGCGCGATGTTCGCGGTCAACGGCGTGCTGCAGGACAGCGTCCTCGTCCCTGCCGCGGCGCTCTACGCCGACACCGTGCCGGCGCCGGTGCGGCGGTCGGTGGCCAACGTCTTCGCCAACCTGCGCGAGCCGCTGACGGCGGTGAACAGCGGTTTCCAGGGGGATTTCGGCAACGCCGGCGTCGCGTCGGCGCGCTTCGCCGTGAACAGCACGATCGGCCTGCTCGGCCTGTTCGATCCGGCGGCCGGCCTCGGGCTGGAAAGCCGCGCCGAGGATCTCGGGCAGACCCTGTGCGCGCACGGCGTGCCGGAAGGCGCCTTCCTGATCCTGCCGTTCACCGGTCCGACGACGGTGCGGGACCTGACCGGCACGGCGATCACCCTGGCCGCCGGCGCCTCGATGTTCGGCGACGGCTATCTCACCTTCGCGGCGACGGACAGCACCATCGCCTCGGCCGAGGTTCTCGCCGAGATGCGCCAGCTCGAACGGTTCTCCCTCGACCCCTACGCCTGGCAGCGCAGCGCCTACCTCCAGCACCGCCAGGCCGAGTGCCGCAACGGCGCGCGGGCGCCGTTCGCCGTCGCCGACGCGCAGCCCGACACCCCCTGACGCCCGCCGGAGGCGGCGCGGCGTCTCGGCCGCCGCCCGCCGGTCAGATGGCGGGGCCCGGCTCGTAGGCGATGCGGTTGACGCGGGTGGTGGCGGGGCCGACCTCGTGGGTGCCGTACCACCAGCTGCCGATCAGGCCGCCGGCGATGGCGCCGATCAGCGCGCCGCGGCCGGCCAGCACGTCCATCGCCAGAGCGCCGGCGACGATGCCGACGCCGACCGCCAGCGCGTGGTCCGGCGACAGGCCGAAGATGCTGGGCGCCGCCGGGGCGGCGGGCTCCACCGGCGCGGGCATCGGCACCGGTGCCGGGGCCTGCTGGGCCACGGCGACGGCCGGGGCGAGCGCGAGTGAACCGGCAAGGGCGAGGGCGAGCAGGGCGCGCATGATATCCTCCGATGAGCATTCGGCCACGGCGATCTTAGCACGCCGGCGGCGAACCGCCACGGCTTCGCTGGCCCCGGAATCGCCGCGCCGACCTTCGCCGGCCGCCGGCGGACGCCGTCACAGGCGCGTCGCGCCGCCCGGCGCGGCGCCGGGCGCGGCCGGTCCCCCCGGAGGCGGGGCCGAGGGCGGCGACGGCGGCGATGGCGGCCGGTCGAGGCGACGGATGATGATGTCGCCGTTCTGCATCACCTCCGGCGGAGCGTAGGACGGCAGTTGGTTGATCCAGCCTTCCAGCGCCTGAAGCAGGAGGTCGAGGCCGCGCCGGGCCTTCGCCGCGGGCGTGTCGGGCGGGACCTCAGGCACCGGCGCTTCCTGCGCCGGCGCTTCGGGCGCCGGCGGCGCCTCCGCGGCCGCGGCCGGACCGGCGAGCAGCAGGACCGCAAAGGCCAGGGTGGTCAACGTGCGCATCGTCGCCTCCTCTCCTCACCATCCCTGGTGAACAGGCTAGCACACGATCGGCTCCCCGTCGCCCCCGCGCCCCGGCCGGAGCCTCAGAACTCCTTCCAGTCGTCCTCGTCCGCCTGGGCCCGCTGCAGCACGCCGACGGCGGAGCGGGACGCCGCCGCCTCGGCCGCGGGCTTGGCGGCCGTCCGGGCGAGCGGCTTCGCCGCGGCCGTCCGGACGACCGGCTTGGTCGCCGCGACGATGCGCACCGGCGCCGGGCGGGCCGCCACGGCGGCGACCCGGGCCGGCACGGCCGCCTGGTCGAGCTTGAAGAAGCCGACCAGCGTGCGCAGGTCGCCGGCCTGGGTGGCGAGCGACTGGGCCGCCGCCGTGGTCTCCTCCACCAGGGCGGCGTTCTTCTGGGTCATCTCGTCCATCTGCGCCACGGTGGCGTTGATCTCGTCCAGCGCGGTCGCCTGCTCGGACGAGGCCGATGCCATCTCGGCGATCAGCGTGGCCACCTCCTGCACTCCGGAAACGATGCCGTCCAGCGCCTGGCCGGCCCGCTTCACCAGCTCGACGCCGTCCCGCACCTGGCCGTCGCTGTCGAGGATCAGGCTCTTGATCTCCTTGGAGGCTTGGGCCGAGCGCTGGGCCAGCTGCCGGACCTCCTGGGCGACCACCGCGAAGCCGCGCCCGGCGTCGCCGGCCCGCGCCGCCTCCACCGCGGCGTTCAGCGCCAGCAGGTTGGTCTGGAAGGCGATCTCGTCGATCACGCCGATGATGTCGGTGATCTTGCGCGAGGAATCCTCGATCCGCCGCATCGCCTCGATCGCCGATTCGGCGACGCCGCCGCCCGACTCCGCCGAGGCCCGCGCGTCGGCCGCCATGCGGTTGGCGCGCTGCGCGTTGTCGGCGTTGGAGCGCACCGTCGCCCCCAGTTCCTCCATGCTGGCCGCCGTCTCCTCCAGCGAGGAGGCCTGCTGCTCCGTGCGCTCCGACAGGTCGGTGGCGCCCAGCGACACTTCCGACGCCGCCGCCGAGATGGCCTCGGTCGCCTGACGGATCTGCCCGACGATCTCCGCCAGCTTGACGGAGGTGGCGTTGACGTCCTGCTTCAGGCGCTGGAAGGCGCCCTGGTAGTCCTTGTCGATGCGCCGGTCGAGATCGCCGCCGGCCAGCGCCGACAGCACCGAACCGAGATCGGCGATCACCGCCTCGACGGTGTCGGTCAGGCGGTTGATGCCTTCCGACATCGTCTTGTAGAAGCCGTCCTTGCCGGCGAGGTCGAGGCGGCGCGACAGATCGCCCCTGGACACGGCGTCGATCAGCCCGGCGATCTCCTCGCCGATCGCCGTCTCCCGGGCGCGCTGCGCCTCCTCGGCGCGGCGTTCGGCCTCCAGGCGCTGGCGTTCGGCCTCGTCCATGCGCCGCTTCTCCTGGGCGTTGGTCTTGAACACCTCGACCGCCTTCGCCATCGCCCCGATCTCGTCGCGGTCGGCGAGCGCCGGCACGGTGACGTCGAGGTCGCCGCCGGCGAGGCGCGTCATGGTGCCCGTCATGTCCCGCACGGGAACGACGATGCCGCGCGCCACCAGCCACGCGAGCAGGGCCCCGAACAGCAGGGCGCCGGCGGCGATCGCGAGATCGGCCGTCATCGTGAAGTCCATGTCCGCCTCGGCGGCGGCCAGCAGGGCCGTGCGCTCCTGCCCCTCCAGCGCCACCGTCCGTTCGGCCAGCTCGGCGAACTCGCTCCCCATCGCCGCCATGGCCGACACGATGCGGGCGTTCTCGCCGATCGCCGCGGCGACCCGGTCGAAGATCTCGACGTAGCGGCCCGACAGCTGGTCCGCCTCCTCCACCAGGCGGCGGCGCGTGGGATCGACGACGCGCAGGGCGACGGCGCGCAGCATCGCGTCGAACGCCGCGTTGTCCTTGCGCACCTCCTCCGCCTGCGCCGCGTCGGCGTCGACCAGGAAGCGCTGGGCGGCGAGGCGGGCCTGCATCAGCCGTTCCTGCGCCTGGCCGGCCAAGGCGGCGACCTCCATGTTCCCGTCGCCCATGGCGCTGGCGATCACCTGGGACAGGCTTTCGCGGGCCCGCTGTCCGGTCGGTGTGAGCTGCTCGCCGATCAGGGCGTCGCGATTGCGGCGCGTCTCGACCAGCCGACCGAAGTTCGTCGTGTAGCTCTCGAAGAGCTGGCCCATGCGCTCCAGCGCGTCGCGCCGCTCGCCGACCGGCACGCCGCTCAACGACTCGCGAAGCTCCTTGGCGAGAAGGCCCTGGATGCGTCGGATGTCCTCCGCCACCGCGGAATCGCCGGTGTCGTTGAAATTCACCACCTGCCGGCGCATCTGCGCCACGTTGGTGTTGATCTGCTCGACCAGAAGCGAATGGCTGCTGATCGCGGCGTAGGTCTCGAAGCCTTCACGCGCACCGGACAGACCGCGAACGCCCACGGTGACGACCAGCACGAGCAGCAGCAAAACCGTCAGGAAGCCGAAGTAGATCCGGGTTCCGACCTTGAAGCGCCCTGCCAGACTGCTTCCCTTCATGGTTCCATTCCTTGCCAATCCATCGCGTGGCCGCAACCCGGCCGTCGCCGAACCGCCGCCGCGTCGGCGGTCGCGGCGCTTGGGCGGACCCATCCGTTCGGTTTAGACGATTCGGGTTAGCAAACCCTTTCAATCCGTCCAGTCGCAGCGGATCGTTTCCCGCGGGATCGAGCAGGACGACGCAGACAAGGGTGCGGGTTCCGTTCTCCGCTCTTCGAGCGTCACGGCAATGATCGACCGCTCAATCGAACAGAATCGTGCGCGGACTTGCCGCTGCGACGCTTCGTCATGGTGCAGACTTCGAAAAGAAGCGGCAGCCAAGGGTTGCTCCGGCAAAATTCTCGGGGTCCGGCTGTTCCTGGTGACGTTTCACCGCTAATGAATTGACAAAGATTTCCCTTGCCCCGCGTCAAGGGTTGTGGGAATAATCATGCCGATTAGGGGTAATCGTCCCGATTGCGGTTTAAGCATTGAGGGTGGGAAGACGATGAGCGAATCGTCCGTGCGCAAGCGGGGAAGGCGCGGCTCGCCTGAATCCTGGTCGGTGGATGCCCACGTTGGGCAGCGTGTCCGTATGCGCCGGACCCTCCTGGGGATGAGCCAGGAGAAACTTGGCGACGCGATCGGGCTGACGTTTCAGCAGGTGCAGAAGTACGAACGCGGCTCGAACCGGATTTCAGCGGGGACTCTCTATCGGCTGAGTCAGGTTCTGGACGTTCCCGTCAGCTTCTTTTTCGATTGCTACGACGATCCTCACGCGCCGGCCGCGCTCCGGGTGGGCGAGACGCCGACCGCCGGTGGCGGGGAGATCAGCCGGCGCGAGGCGCGGCTGCTCCGCCTGTGGCGATCGGCGCCCGCGCCGGTCGCCGACGAGATGTTGTCCCTGCTGTCGGCGCTGTCGCCCCACCTGCGCGACGGCAGCGAAGGGGCGGACGGCGGTTCGGACCGCGATGAGCTGACGCCCACCTTCCCGCAGCGGACGGTGCGGACCGCCGACGCGGCGGGCAAGGGGTCCCCGGCGAAGCCGAAGCGGGCCTCCGCCAAGTCCGGCCAGAAGCAGCGGCGGCGCCACGGGGCGGTGTGGGACCCGGCTGACATCTATCGCGCCTCCAAGGCGCCGGCCGCCACCGACTGACGCGAACGCCGGCCGGCGCGCTGACCGGACCTCCGGCCGCGGGCATGGCCGTGAACCGGTCGGCAGGACGCGTGTCGCCGTCTCGACCGCGGCGTGGCGCTCAATAGCGCAGGATGGCGCCGACGATGGCCTCGGGTGGCAGATCCGCCCTCGCCACCACGTGCACCGCCCCACCGTGCAACAGCGTGTCGGCGGCCGCCTTCTCCAGCAGGTCGACGGATTGGCCGTCCGGCGAGCCGGTCGCGGTGACGCGCCGCGTGGTCTCGTCGTAGCGCCCCCACAGCCGCGTCCCCTCGACCAGCAGCAGCGCGTCGATGCGCCCCTCCCCGGCGGCGGCGACGATCTCCTCGGGCCGGGTGACGGCGCGCGTGCGCTCCTGCGGGTCGCCGGCCACGGCGCGGAACCGGTCGACGGCGTCGCGGCGCCCCTGGTCGAACAGCGGCTCGACCAGCCGGAAGGCACGGTCGTGAATCTCCTCCGCCTTCAGGGCGTCCGGATTGGCGTCGACGCCGGCGGGAAGCAGGGACGCGGGATGGCGCACCAGCTTGCGGAACTGGCCCTGAACCTCGGGCTCGGCCACCAGCACCAGCGGCCCCTTGAAGCCGACGCGGTCGAGATGGCGCTGCACTGCATCGGCCAGGCGCCGCAGGTATTCGACGAGATGAGCGTGTCGCAGTTCCTCGGGCGATTCGCCGAAATTGTGCGTCTTGACCGAGTTGACGGCGACGTTCCGCCGGTCATGGTGGCGCATGTGCCCGGGCGAGTTCAGGACGTTCTTGTCGTAATCGGTTTCCGCGTCCACATCCTCCACGCCGGCCGGCAGGTCGGCCTGTTCCTCGCAGAGGCCGTGACGGGTCGCCGAATAGAGGCGGGCGCCGCTCGCCGTGGCGGTGAGGACCATGAAGCTGCCGTCGGCCGCCAACAGCGGCAGGAGGGGCCGGACCGCGAGGTTCTGCGACACCACCACCTCTTCCGGCAGGCCGATGGGAACGCGGTGCGCCTCGAACAGGTCCTGGGCGATGAACAGCGCCAGCCCCTCGTTCTGGTGGCGCCAGAAGGCGGCGTCGTCGAGCAGCCTGAGGGCCGGGGCTATCAGCGCCTCGGCATCGGGGCGCCGCAGACCTTGCGCCGTCAGGCGCTCCACCGCGTCGCCCAGCAGGTTCTTCAGGCGAATCGTATCCTGGCGGATCTCACGGCCGGCCACATGGGTGGGCAGGAAGACGGACACCGCCGGCGCGGTGTCGACGGCAACCAGACGGCCGAGGTCATCTTTGTTGAACATGGGCATTCCCGTCGATCTGCGTGGGGGCCTGTAGCCAGCAACCGTCCGGAATTCCTTTGGTTCCGCGGACCGGGCGGCACCGCGCCCGGGCACGGCGGCGGCGCGCGGGGAGATTCCCGTTGCCGGCTTGCCGACGGCACGGCAGGATCGCTTCACCGGCCGCAGGCGTGCGACGTCCTCCGGCGAACGACGGCTGAGCCTGCGATGACCGACCGCCTCGACCTCCGCCTCGCCAACGATCTGGCGGAAATCCCGCGACTGGCCGAAACCGTCGAAGCCTTCTTCGAGTCCCGCGATCTGCCGCCGTCCGTCGCCTTCAACTTCAACCTCGCCTTGGACGAGTTGCTGACGAACGTGATCTCCTATGCCTTCCCGGCCGGCGGCCGGCACGAAATCGCCGTCACCATCACCGTCGACGGCGACGGCATCACGGCCGAGATGAGCGACGACGGCACGCCCTTCGATCCGCTGACCGAAGCGCGGCCGCCGGTTCTCGAAGGCGACATCGACGACCGCCCGATCGGCGGCCTCGGCATTCATTTCGTGAAGACGATGATGGACAGCGTCCGCTACGAGCGGCGCGGCGGACGCAATCACCTGATCCTGTCGAAGCGTGCGACGGCGCCGACGGCGGACTGACGGGGGACGGCCCGGACCGGGCCGTCCCGCCGCGTCACCAGGTGCGCACCGGCCCGACGTCGACGTGAACGAATCCCGACCGGCCGTAGACGCCGACGCCGCCCGCCTTCAGCGCCTTGGCCTCCTGGGCGAGGCCCTTGAGGCTGCGGTCCGGCAGCGCGATGTCCATCGCCATCGCCCGCGTGTGGTAGCTTTCCTTGGCCACGCCGCGCGACCGGCGCCGCGCCAGCGCGTTGGTGTGCTTCGACCGATAGCCGCAGATGACCTTGAACGGCTCGCCGGAGCCCATGCGCCGGTGCAACTCCGACACCAGATCGAACAGCCGCGGATCGAAACGGGCGACCTGGCCGTCCCGGTGGTCGCGCAGCAGACGGTCGAGCCGGCGCAGCACTTCGGGCCGGTACGCGCCGTCGGTCCAGTAGACCTCGTCGAAATGTTCCCCGGTGTTGACGTTGTGCAACACCAACCGCCGTTTGGGCGGTGCCGGCAGGGCGGCCATGGCCGGAACGGCCGGCAGGAGTACCGAAGAAACGGACGCCGTGGTCGCCGCGGCAAGGCCAAACTTCAGAAATCCACGCCGCCCGACGTCGGGACCGGCGCCCCCATCCCCCGCAAAGCTCATTCCCTTCCCCTCAATATCCGGTTGATCGAAGGTTTCTTAGAAAAGGCAGGGTGCCTTGCGCCCCTTCGCTGGGACGTATTATGACTGATCGGAATTAGGCTAAAGCTGGTTGTCTTATCCGATCACCTATTCGTATAGGCGAGGGCATAGGGCGCGATCAACCACAAACTGGCCGAAGCGCAGTACGAATCGTCGCGGGCATAGGCCCGAAACCAAAGGAGTGTCGATGGTCGTGCATTGGAGCGATGCGACGCGTGTCACATCGCAAGTGCGGAATGTGATGTATATGTTCTGTGAAGCACAATCCCGACTGACGCGCCGAGCGAGGGCCTGACGATGACGCTGACTCTGCTGACGATCCGCTGCCGCCAGCTGGCCGGGGCCGCTGCGATTCCGGCGCTGCTGATCCTGCTGGCGCTCGCCGCGGCGGTCCCGGCCGGCCCGGCGTCGGCGCAGACCTTCCGCGACACGCTCGAGGCGTCCGCCGTGAGGCTCGATCAGCGCGCCGCCGAACTCGAGCTGATGCCGCCGCCGGCGACCGCCCCGATCGGACCGGGCCCGCTGCTGCGCGTGGGGGACGTTGACGGCCGGGTGTACCGCCTGTCCCAGCGCCTGGCTGATCTGGGCTATCTGCCGCCGGACGCGATCGGCACCCTCTTCGACGAACGCATCGACCTCGCCGTGCGCAGCTTCCAGCTGGCGCAGGGGCTCAAGGCCGACGGGGTGGTCGGCGGCGCCACCCGCACGGTGCTCGACCGCACGCCGCAGGAGGCGGCGCTGATGATGCGCCAGAGCGCCGCCGGCATGCGCGCCTTCGCCCAGACCGCGCCCGACCGCGTCCTCATCGTCAACCTGCCGAGCCAGACCGTGACGCTGGTGCGCCACGGCCGGTTCGAGCTGACCATGCGCGCCGTGGTGGGCCGCCCGTCGCGCGAGACGCCGCTGCTGGAGGACCGGGTCACCCACATCATCGTCAACCCGACCTGGACCGTCCCGCCCACCGTGCTGAAGCAGGACAAGCTCCCCAACCTGCGCCGCAACGGCAATCCCGGCATCTCCAACGCCACGGTCTACCTCGACGGCGAGCCGGTGGTGCCGGAGACGGTGGACTGGAGCACCGTGTCGCCGGGGCGCGTGCGCATCGTCCAGGAGCCGGGCGACCACAACGCGCTGGGCCGCTTCCGCTTCAACCTGACCAATCCCCTGAACATCTACCTGCACGGCACCAACGAGCCGCGGCTGTTCGACCGCGACGTCCGCACCGTCAGCTCCGGCTGCGTGCGCCTGGAGGACGCCCGGCTGATGGCGGAGCTGCTGCTGGCCGAGGTCGACGTCACGCCGGCCCGCATCGACCGCTACCTGGAACGGGGCGAGCCGATCTGGCTGAAGGTGAACGCCCTGCCCGTCCGCTTCGTCTACTGGACGGCGACGGTCGACGCCCTGGGCACGGTGCGCCTGCACCCCGACGTCTACGACATGGTGGACGAGATGGCGGCGTCGCTGGCACCGCCGCAGACGCCCGCCCCGGCGGGAACCTTCCCGCCCGCCGGCCCGGCGGCGCCGGCGCTCCCGGAGGCGGCGCCTCAGCTCTACCCGCCGCCCGCCTACACGCCGGCCCCGGCGGCGCTGCCGGCCTCCCAGGCGGCGCCGATGGTCAGCGCCGAGCGGCCGCTCTGACGGAAAGGCCCCTTTCCCGGGCGGGAAAGGGGCCTCCTCCCTCGGTCCTGCGGCCGACCGGCCGCCGCCGGATCAGCCGCGGACGAGCGGCTTGTACTTGATGCGGTGCGGCTCGACCGCCTCGTCGCCGAGGCGGCGCTTCTTGTCGGATTCGTAATCCTGGAAGTTGCCCTCGAACCACTCGACGTGGCTGTCGCCCTCGAAGGCGAGGATGTGGGTGGCGATGCGGTCGAGGAACCAGCGGTCGTGGCTGATCACCACGGCGCAGCCGGGGAAGTTCTCCAGCGCCTCTTCGAGGGCGCGCAGGGTGTCGACGTCGAGGTCGTTGGTCGGCTCGTCGAGCAGCAGCACGTTGGCGCCGGACTTCAGCATCTTGGCGAGGTGGACGCGGTTGCGCTCGCCGCCGGAGAGCTGGCCCACCTTCTTCTGCTGGTCGGGGCCGCGGAAGTTGAAGGAGGAGACGTAGGCGCGGCTCGGCATCGACTTCTTGCCGAGGTCGATCACGTCGAGGCCGTCGGAGATCTCCTCCCACACCGTCTTCTTGCCGTCGAGCGTGTCGCGGCTCTGGTCGACGTAGCCCAGCTTCACCGTCTCGCCGACCCGGAAGCTGCCGTCGTCGGGCGTCTCCTGGCCGGTGATCATGCGGAAGAGCGTGGTCTTGCCGGCGCCGTTGGGGCCGATGACGCCGACGATGCCGCCCGGCGGCAGCTTGAACGACAGGTCGTCGATCAGCAGGCGGTCGCCGAAGCCCTTGGCGATCTTCTCCGCCTCGATGACGACGTTGCCCAGGCGCGGCGGCGTCGGGATGACGATCTTGGCCTCGCCGACCGCCTCCTTGCCGCTCTCGGCCAGCATCGCCTCGTAGGCGGCGATGCGCGCCTTCGACTTGGCCTGGCGCGCGCGCGGGCTCTGGCGGATCCACTCCAGCTCGGCGGCCAGCTGCTTCTGGCGGTTCTGCTCCTGCTTGCCTTCCTGCTCCAGGCGCTTCTGCTTCTGCTCCAGCCAGGCGGAGTAGTTGCCCTCGTAGGGGAAGCCCTGGCCGCGGTCGAGCTCGAGGATCCAGCCGGTGACGTTGTCGAGGAAGTAACGGTCGTGGGTGACCAGGACGACGGTGCCCTTGTACTCCTGCAGGTGGCGCTCCAGCCAGGCCACCGACTCGGCGTCGAGGTGGTTGGTCGGCTCGTCCAGCAGCAGCAGGTCGGGCTTCTCCAGCAGCAGCTTGCACAGCGCCACGCGGCGCCTCTCGCCGCCCGACAGCTTGGTCACGTCGGCGTCGCCCGGCGGGCAGCGCAGGGCGTCCATGGCGATCTCGACGGTGCGGTCGAGGTCCCAGGCGTCGGCGGCGTCGATCTTCTCCTGCAGCTCGGCCTGCTCGGCCATCAGCGCGTCGAAGTCGGCGTCGGGGTCGGCCATCTGGTTCGACACCTCGTTGAAGCGGTCGACCAGCGCCTTGGTCTCGGCCAGCGCGTCCAGCACGTTCTCCTGGACCGTCTTGCCGGGATCGAGCTGCGGCTCCTGGGGCAGGTAGCCGACCTTGGCCCCCTGCGCCGCCCAAGCCTCGCCCGAGTAGTCCTTGTCGAACCCGGCCATGATCTTCATCAAGGTCGACTTGCCGGCGCCGTTGACGCCGAGCACGCCGATCTTCGCCCCGGGCAGGAAGCTCAGCCAGATGTTCTCCAGCACCTTCTTGCCGCCGGGATAGACCTTGGACAGGCCCTTCATGACATAGACATACTGGTAGGACGCCATGCGCCTCTCCGACCCTTCTTCGAGGGAAAAACGAATACCGGACGCCCTTGGCGCCGAGTGGACCGGGCAGGGTTTTAGCGCATCGCACCGTGGGTTGGAAGGGTCGCGCGCCTTTTGCGTCTTCCCCCGTCGGCCCGGCGCATGGTCGTTCGTCCTTGGGAACGGGAGGAAACATCCGCATGCTCTACGCCATCTTCTGCTACGACGACGAGGACACGGTCTTCGCCTACGACAAGGACGAGGAGGCCGCGCTGATGGGCCGGCTCGACGCCGTGCAGCGGCCGCTGCGCGAGGCCGGCCGGCTCGGTCCCGTCGCCCGCCTGCTGCCGACGACCGCCGCCACCACCGTGCGCAAGGGCCGCGACGCCCTGGTGATCGACGGCCCCTACGCCGAGACCAAGGAGCAGCTGCTCGGCTTCTACGTCGTCGACGTCGACACGCTGGAGGAGGCCCTGGCCTTCGCCCGCCGGCTCGCCGAGGCGAGCTCCGGCCCCGGCAGCTACGAGGTGCGGCCGATGCTGCTGTTCCGGCCGGGAGCGGACCTCGCGCCATGACCACCGACCCGGCCTGGATCGAGGCGGCGCTGACCGCCGCGCGGCCGCAGGCGGTGGCCGCCCTGCTCCGCTACTTCCGCGATCTCGACACGGCGGAAGAGGCGTTCCAGGACGCCTGCCTGCGCGCGCTGGAGGCGTGGCCGCGCAACGGTCCGCCCCGCGATGCCGCGGCCTGGCTGATCTTCGTCGCCCGCAACGCCGGCGTCGACGGGGTGCGGCGGGCCCGCCGCCTCGCCCCGCTGCCGCCGGAGGAGGCGCTGTCCGACCTGGAGGACGCCGAGGCCGACCTGGCGGACCGGCTGGACGCCGCCGACTGGCGCGACGACGTTCTGCGCCTGCTGTTCGTCTGCGCCCATCCCGATCTGCCACCGGCGCAGCAGATCGCCCTGGCCCTGCGCATCGTCTGCGGCGTGCCGGTGGCACGCATCGCCCGCGCCTTCCTGGTGGGTGAGGCGGCGATGGAGCAGCGCATCACCCGCGCCAAGGCGCGCGTGGCCGCCGCCGGCGTGCCCTTCGGATCGCCGGACCCGGGCGAACGGGCGGTGCGCCTGGGTGCCGTCATGACCATGCTCTACCTGCTGTTCAACGAGGGCTATTCCGCCAGCGGCGAGACCGTGGCGGAGCGGGCGCCGCTGTGCGACGAGGCGGTCCGCCTCGTCCGCCTGCTGCTGCGCCTGTTCCCGGCGGAGGCGGAGGTGATGGGACTGGTGGCGCTCATGCTGCTGCAGCACGCCCGCGCCCCGGCCCGCCACGGGCCGGACGGCGCCATCGTGCTGCTGGAGGATCAGGACCGCGGGCTCTGGAACCGCGCCGCCATCGCCGAGGGGCTGGCGCTGGTCGACAAGGCGATGCTGCACCGCAGCCCCGGCCCCTACCAGGTGCAGGCGGCCATCGCCGCCCTGCACGCCCGCGCGGCGCGGCCGCAGGACACCGACTGGGCGCAGATCGAGCGGCTCTACGCCAGCCTGGAGCGGCTGCAGCCCTCCCCCGTCGTCACCCTGAACCGCGCCGTCGCCGTCGCCAAGACCGCCGGTCCGGAGGCGGCGCTGGTGCTGGTGGAGCCGCTGGCCGACCGGCTGGCCGGCTACTTCCACTTCCACGGCGTGCGCGGCGCGCTGCTGCTCCAGCTCGGCCGCCGCGACGCGGCGCGCGCCGCCTTCGACCAGGCGATCGCCCGCGCCAATTCCGCCGCCGAGGCCGCGCACATCCGCCAGCACCTGGACCGGCTGATCCGCGACGCCGCGGACGTCCGGCAGGACTCGCTCCGGGACGCAGGATCGCGAGAGGCGACCTGATGCTGACGATCCGGGGCGGCAGGAGCCTGTCCGGCGTCCCGGCGGCAACGCGGAGACCGGGGTGATTCTTCACCATCCCGCAGGTCGTTGCGAAAGCGGTTCTTTCTGAAATGGCAACGTTCCGCAGCGCGCCAAGACCAACACGCGGGCGAAAGGCTCCAGGCTCATCGCCTGCCGCTGATCGCCACGATGTCCCGCAACTCTCCGCACTTTTTTTGTCGGGCGACGTCGGCGCAGGATGGGTGCGATCGTCCTCCGGGCATCCAGAAATCAGGGAGACAGGCCATGCAGGAATCCATCGACGTCACCGCGGGGGCGAAGCCTCCGGTTCTCGGGGGTGTCGTGCCCTACCTCACGGTCGACGGGGCCGTGCGTGCGGCCGCGTTCTACGCACAGGCGTTCGGCGCCACGGTCGTCGGGCAGCATCCGGTGGACGAGCAGGGACGGACCATGCACGTCCACCTCCATCTGAACGGCGGATCGCTGATGCTGAGCGACGCCTATCCGGAACACGGGCATCCTTGGAAGCCGGCGCAGGGATATCTGCTGCACCTTGCGGTCGCCGACGTGGACGCCGCGTGGGACCGCGCCGTCGGCGCCGGGGCCGAGATCGTGCTGCCGCTGCAGGAGATGTTCTGGGGCGACCGTTACGGCCAGCTCCGCGACCCCTTCGGCGTGATGTGGTCGCTGTCGGCGCCGGCACGGTGATGCTCGACCCGATCGACATGGCGCACCGGCCCTGTCGAGGAATGAAGTAACCGGTGAAAAATAGGAGCTCGGGTCCTTCCCGTTGTTGTCCGCGATCCCATCTGTAGTTGGGAAGATCGTGCCGTGACCGGTCGACGTGCAGCAACGGGAGGAACCGATGGCGACGTTGAAGGAATTCGAGGAGGCGCTGCGGGCGGCGGGCAACACCGCGGCCCTGGCGATTCTGGAGTCCCTGCGCGAACGGGACCGGGCCAACCGCACCATCCGGCCGGCCCGGCGCCTGACCGGCCGCAAGATGACGCCGGAACTGGCGCAGGAGGTCCTGCACCTCCACCACACCACGGACATGACGCAGCAGGAGATCGCCTTCCAGCTCGGCGTCAACCAGGGCCGGGTGAACGAGGTGATCAAGCGCGGCAAGTGGCTCGACGGCGACCCCGACGCCCCCGAAGCGGTCGTCCGCGACAAGGCGGTGGACCGGGCGAAGAAGGGCATCGGCATCGCGCCGAAGCGCGCGAAGGGCAACGGCGCCTCCGCCGGGGACCGCAAGAGCGCCGCCCGCCCGGCGGTCCGGCCGGCGGACAAGGGAGAGCGCAAGCCCCGCCCGGCCGGCGGTCCGACGCAACTGCTGCTGGACGGGCTGTAAGGACCGCCCGCCTCTTCCCGCCGCCCGTCGCGCGCTCTACACTCCTGCGACAACCGGAAGGGGCGGACCATGAGCGACGAACTCGTCTTCTACACCCACCCGATGTCGCGCGGGCGCATCGTCCGCTGGATGCTGGAGGAGGTCGGCCGCCCCTACCGCACCGAACTTCTGGAGTACGGGACGACCATGAAGGCGGCGGCCTACCGCGCCGTCAATCCCATGGGCAAGGTGCCGGCGCTCCGCCACGGCGGGACGGTGGTGACCGAAGGTGCCGCGATCTGCGCTTACCTCGCCGATGCGTTTCCCGAGGCGGGGCTGGCCCCGCCGTCCGGCGACCCGCTGCGCGGCCCCTACTATCGCTGGCTGTTCTTCGCCGCCGGCCCGCTGGAGGCGGCGGCGACCAACCAGGCGTTCGGCTTCGCCGTGCCGCCCGAGCGCACCCGCGCCGTCGGCTACGGCTCGCTCGCCGACGTGACGGACGCGCTGGAGAGCGCCGTCGCCGACCGCGACTATCTCGTCGGCGACCGCTTCACGGCCGCCGACCTCTATCTCGGCGCCCAGCTCGGCTGGCTGCTGCAGTTCGGCATGATCGACAAGCGGCCGGCCTTCGAGCGCTACGCGCAACGCCTCGCGGCGCGCCCCGCCGCGGTGCGGGCGCGGGCGATCGACGACGCGCTGGTCGCGGCGCCGTAGGCCGCCCGCGCCCACCGGCGCGGCGCTACGCGAACACCTCCTCCAGGAACGCCGTCATGGCCGCCCAGGAGCGGCGGTCGGCCGCCGCGTCGTAGCGCAGGCCACGCTCCGGCTTGTCGACGCCCTTCGCGGTGAAGGCGTGCATCGCGTGGCCGTAGGCGTGGAGCTGCCAGTCGGCCCCGGCGTCGGTCAGCTCCTTGGCCACCGCCAGCACGTCGGCCGGCGGCGCCATCGGGTCGTCCCAGCCGTGCAGGATCAGCACCTTGGCCGTGATCGGCGCCTGCGCGCCGAGACCGGGTGCGGAGAACAGGCCGTGGAAGCTGGCCGCGCCCTTGACGTCGGGCGTGGCGCTGCGCGCCAGGTCCAGCGCGCACATGCCGCCGAAGCAGTAGCCGATGGCGGCGATCCGGTCCGGATCGACCGCCGGGTGCGCCTTGGCGGCGGCGACGGCGGCGAGCAGGCGCCGGCGCAGCAGGGCGCGGTCGGCGACGTAAGGGCCGATCAGGGCGCTGTTGTCGCCGCCGGGGTCGCCGCGCACCCCCTTGCCGAAGACGTCGGCCACGAAGCCGACGTAGCCGAGGCGCGCCAGCGCGTCGGCCGTCGCCCGCTCGTGGTCGCACGGCCCCGCCCACTGGTGGGCGATGAGCACGCACGGCCGCCGCTCGCCGGCGGCCGCCTCGTGGGCGACGTAGGCCTCGCAGGTCACGTCGCCGTCGCTGTAGTCCAGTGTCTGTCCCGCCATGCTGTCGCTTCCCTCGTCTTTTCGGCCCGATCGGCCGGCTGACAATCGCGCCATGGCGCCGCATATTCAAGCCCGTGCGACGCAGCGGAAAGATGCGATGCTGGACATCTATGTGGACGCCGACGCCTGTCCGATGAAGCCGGAGGTCTACCGGGTGGCGGGGCGCTATGACCTGAAGGTCCTGCTGGTGAGCAACCAGCCGCTGCGCCTGCCCACCGAATGCCGGGCCGAGCTGGTGGTGGTCGATGCCGGCTTCGACGCCGCCGACGACTGGATCGCCGAGCAGGCCGGCGCCATGGACATCGTCGTCACCGCCGACATCCCGCTGGCCGACCGGGCGCTGAAGAAGGGAGCCGTCGTCATCGGCTCGACCGGCAAGCCCTTCACCCGGGACAACATCGGCCAGGCGCTGGCCGGCCGGGCGCTGATGACGGACCTGCGGGACATGGGGCTGGCCTCGGGCGGGCCGCCGCCGCTGGCGGCGAGGGACCGGTCGCTGTTCCTGCAGACCCTCGATCAGGCGGTGCAGGCGCTCAGGCGCGGACGCATGCCGATCTGGCGGTAGAGCAAGATCGCTTTTGGCCGATCCGGCCAAAAGCGCGAATCTTGCTCTAAACATTTGAATTTAGAGCGGCCTCCTCAGGCCGCCATCAGCGCCCGCGTCTCGCCCAGGGTGGCGATGCCCCTCGCGTCGAGGCGGTGCACCAGGACGGACGCCAACTCGGCGGCGAGCAGGGCGTGCGGCGTGCCGTTGGGACCCTCGTGGTGCTCGACGCCGACGGCCGCGGCGAGCGCCGGCAGGTCCGGTTCGGCCGCCGCCAGATCGAGGGCCGGATCGAGGGCCGCGGCGAGCCGGCCGAGGTCGAGGGCGGGCGGCGCCTCGAACGGACCGATTCCGGCCCGTTCGACCTCGCGGCCGAGCGCCGCCAGCGCCGCCTCGACACCGACCCCGACCACCAGGCTGCCGCGCAGGGCCTCGGCGACCACCGGCCACACCTCGGCGAAGGGACGTGCCCCGGCGAGCGCCAGCGGAGCGATGCCGTGGGCCGCGGCGGCGGCGGCCGGCAGCGGTTCCCCGGTATCCACCAGCAGGTCGAAGGACACGGTGCGGAACACCCGTCCACCCGACAGGCGCACGGTGCCGACGCCGACGACCCGGCCGCCGCCGGTTTGCGGCTCGCTGGTCGCCACCCACAGCGCCGTCATCGGCAGCGTGCCCAGCGGCTCGTGGTCGGCGCCATGGGCTCGGCCGGCCGGCACGGCGGCGCGCGCCGGGCGGTATTCGGGCGGGCGCACCGGAAAGACGACGGCCACCCCGGCGCCCAGCCCGAGGTCGGCGACCCGCGCCGGGAACTCCGACCCGTCGCGGCGCGCCAGCGTCGCCGCCGCCAGCTCGCCGGCGGCGCGCGCCTGCTCGATGGCGCGGAACAGGGCCGGTCGGTCGATGTGGTCGTAGACGTCCATGCCGGGCGCCGCGTTGTTGCCGAGCAAGCGGGCGGCGGCCGCGTTGAGCGTAGCGATGCGCCCGTTCTCGTCCAGGGTCAGCACCGGCTCCTCCAGCGCCATGGCGACGGCGGCCAGCCGGTCGCCGGCGCGGCCGCCCGCCCGCCGCTCGCGGCGGAACGCCTCGGCCACCGCATCGGCCAAGCGGCCGAGTTCGTCCATCCGTCCGCCGTCCCACGAGCCGGGAGGGCCGGGAAGATGGCGCAGCGCCGCGAGATCGTCGCGCAGCCGCTCCATGTCGCGGAAGTGGCGGGAGAGACGGGCGAAGACGAACCACAGGGCGATCACACCGAGGCCGGCCGCCGCCATGTCGGTGGCGAAGGCCTCGGCATCGGCGCCCGTACGCTGCGCCACGTCGACGCCGAGATAGGCGATCGCCAGCCCGGCCACCGCCAGACCCAGGATCGCCACGCGCCACGTGCCGCCCATGCGCGTTCCCCGCTCCTCAACACCATCGCGGGGTGACTGTAGCGCCGCCGCGTCCGGCGGAGAAGGGGGCGGCCGGAGTGCCACGGCCGGAGCGCTGCCGCCGGCCTCACGACCCGGCGGCAGCGCCTCCCCGCGTGGTCTCGCGCTGCAGCGCCTTCTCCTGCCCCTGGCGGTAGCGCCGGACCGCCGCCGCCTCGCGCTCGGCGTCGCCCGGGGCCAAGGCGCGGCCTCCCAGCAGGTCCCGCGGCTGTTCCACGGTGACCGCCAGGTTGCGCGCGGTGGCGCAGCCCAGGCCGAGGCCGCCGTCGTGCCAGGGGCCGGGCCGCACCTCGGCGTCCGGCAGCGTCGTCGGCACCGGCCCGCAGTCCGGCGGCACGGCGACCAGGCGTTCTGGGGTCTCGCGCGCCGGGGTCACGGCGATCGGCCAGTGCGGCGGTTCCAGGGGCGTGCTCGTGCACGCCGCCGGCAGCAGGGCGGACGCCGCCACCAAGGCGACGGCGAGGAGCGGGCGGGAGCGGGTGGCCGTGCGCATGGTCCGCCTCATTCGACGATGTAGCCGACCGGCCCGCTCAGCCGGAAGCCGGCGACCGGGCGGGCTCCGGGACCGGGCTGCGTCATGCGGCCGAGCAGCACGCGGTCGATGAAGCGGGTCGGCGAGATGCCGTCGGTGGGCGCGGCAAGGGCCGCCGGACCGCTGGCCGGCTGCACGATGTAGGGAGTGACGATGATGACGAGCTCCGTCTCGTTGCGCTGGAACTGGCTGGAGCGGAACAGCGTGCCCAGCACGGGGACGTCGCCGAGGAAGGGAAACTTGTCGATCGTCTCGTTCACGTTGTTCTGGAGCAGTCCGGCGATGGCGAAGCTCTGGCCGCTGCCCAGCTCGATGGTGGTCTCGGCGCGGCGCGTCCGCAGGGCGGGAATGCGCGCGCCCTCCAGCACCAGTTCGCCGACGCTGCTCAGCTCGCTGACCTCCGGGCGCACCCGCATGCTGATGCGCTCGCCCGACAGGACCGTCGGGGTGAACGCCAGCGAAACGCCGAACTCCTTGAACTCGATGGAGGTGCGGTCGTCCTCCTGGGAGACCGGGATGGGGAACTCGCCGCCGGCGAGGAAGCTCGCCGTCTCCCCCGAGGTGGCGACGAGGTTGGGCTCGGCGAGGATGGTGATCAGACCGTCGCTCGCCAGGGCGTCGATCAGCCCGTTGATGTCCCAGCGCTCGCCGCTGTAGGAGCCGTAGAGGTTCATCATGTCGGGGGTGCGCACCAGCGAGTTCACGCCGTTGTTGGCGATCGCCCGGATGTCGGTGAGCCCCGAGGCGAGGCCCACGGTGTAGCCCGACCCCAGGCGGCCGAGGATCTCCCAGTTGAAGCCGAAGTCCTCGCGCACGGAGCGCGACACTTCGGACACACGCACCCGCAGCATCACCTGGGAGGCGCCGGTGATGCCGAGGCGGACGAGGACGTCGCCCTGCTCGGCGCCGACGAAGCGCTGGGCGATGCGGCGCGCGTCCTCCGCTTCGGCGGGCGAGGCGACGCTGCCGCTCAGCACCACCGCCCCGTCCACCGACTCCGCGGTGATGGCGCGGTCGGGAAAGCGCTCGCGCAGGGCGCGGGCGAGCCCGCTCAGGTTCGCCGTCACCACGACGGTGCGATTGATCAGCACCCGCTCGTCGCTGTTGGTGGCGATCAGCGAGGTCTCCCCCGGCCGCTTGCCGAAGAGATAGACCATGGTCGGCGACATCACCTGCAGGTCGGCGATGTCGGGATTGGCGATGAAGACCGACGACGCCGGCTGCGGCAACCGCACGATCTGCCCCTTGTCCTGTTCGAGGCGCAGGGTTCCGGCCCCCTGGGCCGCGGCAGGCGCCGCCGCCCCGCCCCACAGGACCAGGAAAAGGAGACCGGCGAGGATCGTGCGACTCATGCTGTCACCGCGGCTGGAAGACCACCTCCGCGGATTCGCCGCCGCGGACCACGCGTACCTTTACCGCAGGGCGCGCCGGAGCACCCGGCTGACTTTCGGACTGGTCGAAGGCCGCAGTCCGTTCGGCCGAGGGTGGCGGCGGCGCCGGGCCGAGGTCGCTGTCCCGGGTGACGGGGCGGCCGTCGGCGATCACCACACCGCCGTCCGCGTCGGTCGCGGTTCCGGTGAGGCCGTCGGCCGACGCCACCTCGACGCCGCCCGCCAGCCCGGCCGCCGCGGACGGGGCGCACCACCGCAGGTGGTCCGGCCGCAGCAGCGCGCCGGCCGCCAGGTCCGTCGTCGCCACCGGCGGCCGGACCGTCTTCTCCGCCTCGGCCGGCCCCCGTGCGACCGCGGCCGTCACCACGGCCGGAACGGCGGACGCCGTTCCCCGCTGCTGCCCCGGCACGGCTCCCGCCAACGCCACCAGGGCGGCCAGGGCGGCCATCGCCGGGACGATCCTGCGGACGGACATCACCTCTCCTCCTCGTTCGCCACGCCGAACGGCGCACAACCGCCGGCCGAGTCGCGGCATCGGCTCCCCGGGCACGGCGGCGATGCGGGCGCCGGGCCCGCCTGCGGGCATCCGCCGGCCCACCGCCGCTTCGGCCGGTCCGGCGAGCCGGCCGACCGCTCCCACCTCGACGCCCGCCCGGCCGGACCCGTTCCCCTTCGGCACACAAATGTCCGCGCTCCGGGTCGAATCGTGCGCCGCTTGCCGCCGTTCGGCAGGGTTGCGCGTACTGAGGCCGCGATCACGACCGTCGCGCGGCTCCTGCTTTCCAAGAATTTGGATAATAATACGTTAACCATGCGCGTTGCTTTGCCGAACGGCGGCGAGTTCGGCGGCGGCATCCAGGCCTATATCGAACTTTGCCTGGATTATGTCACAGGCATCGCGTTGCCCTGCTCAATATATCTTTCCCCGTCTCGGCTTCGGCCCGGTCATGCCCCTGCCGTTGCCAATCGTCGCGGCGCATCGACCGGCCCGACATCGCTCCTGGACAGATTTGACTCCGACGATCGCCGACGGCGGTCGCAGCAGGAACGAATATTCGGCTTTTTTTAGGTTTTTTCTTGTTCTCCGAAGGACTTGATCTTTCGGCATCCACAGATCAAAAGTGGTTGCGGGTCGGTTGCAAGACGAGCCCGCTCCGACCCGAGGCGGCGTGATGACGGAACCGGTACGGCCTTAGCGAGTGTACCCATGACCATGATCGGATTCGGCACGATGCGGGATCATGACCGCCGCCGCGGCGGGCGCAGCCGTCGCATCGGCGTCACCCTGGCGATCCTGGTGGCGCTCCCGCTGGCCTGCTGTCTCGGCCTCGGCGTCGACGCCATGCGCGGCTACCTCGTCGAGGCGCGCCTGTCGCGGGCGCTGGACGCCGCGGCCCTGGCCGGCGGCCGCGTCCACGTCGACGAACAGCGCGACGGCCATGTGCGGACCTTCTTCAAGGCGGCCTTCCCCGACGGGTTTCTCGGCGCCGACCCGGCCCCCCTCACGATCGCCGAGGACCGGGAGAACGGCACCCTGATCGTCCGCGCGACGGCGCGGGTGCACGCCGTGTTCCGCCGCCTCCTCGGCTTCGACGACCTGACGGTGGAGGCGCGTTCGGTGGTGCGCCGCAACCGCGGAAGCGATCCGGTGCTCGCCACGCGACCGCTCTGAGCACGGCCGCCGGCCGGTGCCGGCGCCTCAGCCGCCGCCCTCGGCGACCGGCACCCGGCGGGGGAAGCGCAGGACGAAGCTC
This sequence comes from Azospirillum sp. ST 5-10, assembly GCF_051225715.1. Classification (NCBI taxonomy): domain Bacteria; kingdom Pseudomonadati; phylum Pseudomonadota; class Alphaproteobacteria; order Rhodospirillales; family Azospirillaceae; genus Azospirillum; species Azospirillum sp. ST 5-10. Next base: position 29,453 of record NZ_JBPJSP010000017.1, on the reverse strand, counting down.
GTCCCCTTCCCTTCCTCGCTGGCGACGGCGATGCTGCCGCGCATGGTGCCGGTGACGATGTTGTAGACGATGTGGAGGCCGAGCCCGCTGGCTCCCCGGCCGCGCTTGGTGGTGAAGAACGGGTCGAAGACGCGGGCGAGGTTGGCCGCCGCGATGCCGCGGCCGTCGTCCTGGTAGCGCATCTCCACCATTCCCGGCTCGACCTCGGCGGCGGTCAGCCGGATGGTTCCCGCTTCGCCCTCGTCGTAGGCGTGGACCAGCGCGTTGATCAGCAGGTTGGACAGCACCTGCGAGAAGGCGCCGGGGAAGCCGTCGACGACGACGTCGGCGGGAATGTCGGACGCCACGGTGACGGCCGACTTCTTGAAGCGCGGCCGCAGACTCAGCAGAACCTCCTGCACGTAGTCCCGCAGGTTGAAGGTGCGGCGCTCGGCGCTGGCCTGATCGACGGCGACCTGCTTGAAGCTCTGGATCAGGTCTGAGGCGCGGTCGATGTTGCTCATGATCATCTGCGCCGTCTCCCCGCACAGCGCGAGGAAGCTTGCGAAGTCGCTGCGGCGGATCCGCCCCTCCTCGAAGGCGGCCGAGATCTTGCGCACCTCCTCGCCGAGATGGGAGATGGCGGTCAGGGCGACGCCCACCGGCGTGTTGATCTCGTGCGCCACCCCGGCCACGAGCTGGGCGAGGGAGGCCAGCTTCTCCGCCTGGACGAGGCTCTCCTGGGTGCGCTGGAGGTCGCCGAGCGCGCGCTCCGCCCGCTCCTTGGCGCTGCGCAGCTCCTCTTCGACACGCTTGCGCTCGGACACGTCGGTGAAGGTGGACACGAACCCGCCGCCGGCCATGGGCAGCCCGTACACCTCGATGACCGTGCCGTCGCCGAGGCGGCGTTCGAAGCGGTGCGGCTCCGGGCGGCGGGCGCGTTCGACCCGCTCGCGCACCTGTTCCTCGACGTCGCCCGGGCCGTACTCGCCGCGCTCGGCGTTGTGGCGCATGAAATCGGCGAAGGGGCGCCCCTCGACGTTGAACGCCGCGGGGAACTTCAGCAGGTCGATGAAGCGCTGGTTCCACGCGATCATCCGCAGCTCGCCGTCGAACGCGCACAGGCCCTGGCCGATGCTCTCCAGCACCGCCTGCAGCAACGCCGACTTGCGGGCCAGCTCCTCCTCGGTGCGCTTGCGCCGGGTCATGTCCGTGTAGGTGCGCACGAGTCCGCCGCTCGGCAGGAGGTTGGCGCGGACCTCGAGGACGGTCCCGTTGGGCCGCCGCCGTTCGTAGGCGATCGCCGGCGGGTGCTCGTTGACCCGTGCCGGCCGGCCGCCGGGCCGCAGGAGGGACGGCAGCTGCTCCAGGTTCGGGCCGAACTCGCCCGTGGCGATCTGGTGGGCGAGGATGCCCTCCATGGTCGGCCCGCCGGCGAACACCGCGTCGGGCAGTTCGAGCAGGTCGCGGACGCGGCGGTTGCAGGCGACGACGCGGCCGTCGGCGTCGTACATGATGACGCCCTGGTCCATGTGCTCGAGCAGCGCCTCCAGGGTCTGCGTCTTGAGCGCCAGTTCCGCCTCGGCATTCTTGCGGGCGGTGACGTCGGAGAAGGTGCGGACGTGGCCGCCGTCGGGCAGCGGCGCCACCTGCACCTCCAGCACCCGCCCGTCCGCCTGCCGGCGGACGTAGCCGGTCTCCCGCCCGTTGCCGGTCAGCGTGGCGAACAGGACGTCGACCTTGGCGTCGAGGTCGTCGCCGAGATCCGGGGCGTCGTCCGGCAGGCGGATGCGTCCGGTCGCCACCTGGAAGCGCGCGACGTCGCGCATGGACGGGGCGGCGGCGGCCATCTCCGCGGGCAGGCCCAGCAGGTCGAGCGCCCGCTGGTTGAAGGCGACGATGCGGTCGCGGGCGTCCACCAGCGCGATTCCCTGGCTCATGTTCTCCAGGATGATCCGCAGCATGTCGGCCTTGCGGGCGCTCTCCTCCTCGGCCCGCCGGCGGGCCGTCACGTCGGTGTAGGTCCGCACGAAGCCGCCGTCGGGCAGCAGCGAGGTGCGCACCTCGACGATCCGCCCGTTGGGGCGGACGTGCTCGTACAGCGGGACGTCGGCGCGCCTCGCCTCGGCCACCCGCCGGCGCACCTCCGCCTCGACGTCGATGCCATCGCCGTATTCGCCCCGCTCGGCGGTGATGCGGATCAGATCCTCGAACCGCATGCCCGGCCGGGCGAGGTCCGGCGGCACGTCGTAGAGTTCCGACAGACGGCGGTTGACGGCCAGCACCCGCAGGTCGGCGTCGACCATGGCGATGCCCTGCCCCATGTTCTCGAGGGTCGCTTCGAGAATGGCGTTCTTGCGGGCGATCTCGGCGGCCGAACGCGCCGCCAGCTCGCCCTCGCGACGCCGCTCGGCCGTGACGTCGCGGACCACGCTGACGATCCCGCCGTCGGGCGTCGGACGCTCGGCGATCCGGATGCGGCGGTCGCCCGACACCGCCAGCTCCAGCGGTCCGCCGGGCAGCCGGTGGGCGATGCGGATGCGCTCGCACCAACGCTGCCGTTCCGCCGGCTCCAGCGCCGCCGCTTCGGGAAAGTGCCCGGCCGCCAGCGCACCGGCGAGGATCTCGTCGAACGCCGCCCCGGCGGCGCAGCCCGGTCCCATGAGGCTGCGGTAGAGGGCGTTGCATTCGACCAGCCGGTCGTCGTCGTCGTAGAGGGCGAAGCCTTCGGGCAGGCTCTCGACGGCGACCGACAGCTGCCGGCGCGCCCGGCGGGCCGCCTGCTCCGAGCGCACCTGGACGGTGACGTCGGTCCACAGGCTGTAGAGGTCGCCGTCCTCGGCCAGCCGCTCCTCGAACTGCAGCCAGCCGCCGTCGCGCCGCTCCAGCGTCGCCGGTTCCGTCGCCGGGCTGGAGCGGGGATCGGTCCGTTCGATCAGGGGACGCAGCCGTTCGCGCTGGCCGGGAGCCAGCAGCCGCTCGGCGACCGCCGCCAGCAGTGCGGTGTAGGCCACCCCGGGGTGGAACAGCCCAACCACGTCGGGCAGCAGGTCGCCGAGCGCGCGGTTCGCCATGACGAAGGCGCCGCCGGCGCCGATCCGGGCGAAGCCGACGCGCATCGCCGCGGCGGTGTCGCGGCCCAGCGCCCGGTCGGCCACCAGCGCCTTCTCGGCGGTCACGTCGGTCCAGATCTTGAGCCGGCTGCCGTCGACGAAGCGGTGGGCCTCGACACGGAACCAGCGGCCGTCGCGGCGCTGGTAGACGTAGGGGTCCTGCTGCTCCCGGTGGCGGCGCAGCCCGGCCGCGAGATGGCGGTCGAGCGCCGGCATCTCCTCGGGCGGCAAGTTGGCCGCGAAGTAGCGCCGCAGCGTGTCCTCGTAGGAGACGCCGGGCCGCAGAAGGTCGGCCTCCTCGGGAAAGAAGCGCGGATAGGCGGGGTTCCACAGCACGATGCGGTCGAGCGGATCGAACAGGCAGACCGCGGTGTCGAGGCGGCCGAGCAGCACGTCGAGAAGGTCGCGCGCGCCCATCGGCAAGGGCGCGTCGGCGACGGAATCGGCTATGAGCAGCGGCGGCGTGTCCACCCTGGATCCCGATGTGCGGTCATGGCCCGCCGCAGTGTAGCAGGCCCGAGGCGTTTTCCCTCACCGCAAGTTGTCGGAGCGGCGGGGCAATCGGATGATCCGCGCCGGCGGGCATATCGGATCGGACAGGGGGAAATGCGCGTCCAGCACCCGCCCCGGGGAGCGGGCCGGAGTCCCGGAGCCGGGTGCGATGTCCCGGGAATCCACGGGGCCGGGACTTGACACGGCGGCGGATGAGGGTATCTTGCGCGCCTACGTCGCCGCCCCGCCGGGCCGGCGGGTTACGGATCTATGTCGGGATAGCGATCATGGCCAAGCAGAACACCGTCCTCATCAAGCTGGTGAGCACGGCCGATACCGGTTTCTTCTACGTCAAGAAGAAGAACCCGAAGAAGACCACCGAGAAGCTGTCGTTCAACAAGTACGACCCGGTGGCGCGCAAGCATGTCGAGTTCAAGGAATCGAAGATCAAGTAAGGCGTTCCGGCCGCGACGTGCAGGAAAAGGCCGTCCCGAGGGGCGGCCTTTTGCATTTCTTCTGTCTGTCCCGTCCTTTTGCCAGACCCAGCCGGCCGCGAGCTGCGTCCTAACGCGCCGGTGACAGGCGCAGCTCGGGCACGTCGGTGCGCGGATCGGCGACGACGCAGTTGCGGCCCTTGGCCTTGGCGGCGTACAGCGCCTCGTCGGCGCGCTTGATCAGGCTCTCGGCGGTGTCGCCCAGGCGGCCGCCCGCCGAGACGCCGATGGACACCGTGACGGCGATCTCCCCGACCGGCGCCGGGATGGCGAAGGGCGCGTCGCCGATCCGCGCCCGCAGCCGCTCGGCGACGATCAGCGCGGCATCGCCGTCGGTGTCCGGCAGGACCACCAGGAACTCCTCGCCGCCCAGCCGCGCCACCAGATCGAAGGTGCGCAGGTTGCGGCTCGACCGCTCGGCCACCTCCTTCAGCACGCCGTCGCCGACGTCGTGGCCGTAGGTGTCGTTGACCACCTTGAAGTGGTCGATGTCGAACATCAGGACCGACACCGGCTTGTGGCTGTCGATCGCCCGCTCCAGCAGCCGCGGCAGGTGGGCGTTGACGTAGCGGCGGTTGAAGACGCCGGTCAGGCTGTCGGTCAGCGCCATCGACAGGCTGTGCTCGTAGTTCGCCCGCAGACGGTCCTGGTAGCGCTTGCGGCGGATCTGCGTGCGCACGCGGGCCAGCAGCTCGTTGCGGTCGATCGGCTTGATGACGTAGTCGTTGGCGCCCAGCTCCAGCCCCTTGGCGACCCGGTTGAGGTCGCCCTCGTCGACCACCAGCAGGATCGGCACCTGGCGGGTGCGCTCGTGGGAGCGCAGCTGCGAGCACAGGCGCAGCCCGTCCTCGTGCATCAGCGTCAGGCTGACGATGACCAGCTCGAAATCGTCGGCCAGCGCCCGCTCCAGCGCCCGCGCACAGGTGTCGGCCGCCACGGTGTGGTCGCTGTCGCGCTGCAGCGTCTCGACGATCTTGTCGAGGTCGAGGACGGAATCCTCGAGCACCAGGACACGCGCCTTCTCCGGCGATTCCGACAGCAGCGTCCCCGTCGGCTCGAACACGCCGAACTGGCCCGAGGTGTTCTCGCGCAGCCGCCACTCGTCCATCATCATCTTGAGGCGGACCAGCGAGCGGACGCGGGCGAACAGGGCGATGTCGTTGACCGGCTTGGTCAGGAAATCGTCGGCCCCGGCCTCCAGGCCGCGCACCCGGTCGGCGACGTCGGACAGCGCGGTCACCATGACCACGGGGATGTGCATGGTGGTGGGATCGGAGCGGATGCGTTCGCAGACCTCGAAGCCGTCCATGCCCGGCATCATGACGTCGAGCAGGACGATGTCGGGCGACTCCCGCCGCACCAGCTCCAGGGCGTCCGGGCCGTTGTAGGCGCTGATGACGTCGAAGTACTCGCGCGTCAGCTTCGCCGCCAGAAGCTTCACGTTGGGCAGAACGTCGTCGACGACGAGAACGCGCGCGGACATTGCGGGCCTTTATCCGATGCCAGTGACGAGCCGATGCCGATCGGCGGCGGTCAGCCGAGGAACTTCTGGACGGACTGGAGGAACTTCGTCACCGAGATCGGTTTGGCGATGTAGTCCTCGCAGCCGCCTTCGCGGATCTTCTCCTCATCTCCCTTCATGGCGAACGCGGTGACGGCGATCACCGGAATGGACTTCAGGTCGTCGTCCTCCTTGATCCATTTGGTGACCTCCAGACCCGACACCTCGGGCAGCTGGATGTCCATGAGGATCAGGTCGGGCCGGTGGCTGCGGGCCATCTTCAGCGCTTCCAGACCGTCGCGCGTCTGCAGCGTCTCGTAGCCGTGCGCCTCCAGCAGGTCATGGAAGAGCTTCATGTTGAGCTCGTTGTCCTCGACGATGAGGACCCGCCTGGAAGGCTTCGCCGCCACCATCGCGTTGCCCGGGCCGTTCGCTTCCGAAGACATCAAGGCGCTCCCTGGGGTCCACCGCTGCCACGTGCGGAGAATAGACTGCGGTGCCACCCCTGCGCACGGACTTGGCCGGTGGGCCGGTACACCGATTTCTCTATGGGGCTGCGACGGTTAAATTGTGGTTAGCGCCGCGCCCCCGGCGGAGTCGGATCGGCGGCCCCCGCCATGGCCCCGGTCTCGCGGTCCCACGTGGCGGGGCCGATGCCGCGGCTGCGCAAGGCGGTCTTCTGCACCTTGGCGGTCGGCGTCTTGGGCAGGGCGTCGACGATCTCGATGTAGCGCGGCTGGGCGTAGCGCGGCAGCTCGCGTCCGGCGTGGGCCGCCACCGCCGCGGGGTCGAGCGTGGCGCCGGCGGCCGGCACCACCGCCAGCATGATCTCGTCCTCCGCCCCGGCCAGCGCCGCCGGAACGGCAAAGGCGGCGACCTCCTCCACCCCCGGCATCCGCGCCATGGCCGTCTCCACCTCGAAGGACGAGACGTTTTCGCCGCGCCGGCGGATGCAGTCCTTGATGCGGTCGACGAAGGTGAAGGAGCCGTCCTCGGCCATCACGCCGGCGTCGCCGGTGCGGAACCAGAGGTTCCGCCAGGCCTCCACCGTCTTGTCCGGCATGCGGTGGTAGCCGCTCATGAAGCCGTGCGCCGCCTTGGGACGCACGACGATCTCGCCGACGGCGCCGGGCGGCAGCGGCCGGTCGGTCTCCGGGTCGCGGATGGCGACCTCGAAATAGCGCTCGTAGACGCGCCCGCAGGTGCCCGGCCGGGGGACGCCGCGCTCGCCGTAGAGCGGGATGTTGACCTCGGTCATGCCGTAGAGGCCGACCACGTCGGCGATGCCGAAGCGTTCGCGCAGCGGCCCCTCCAGCGCCGCCGGGTTGGGGGCGCAGCCGACCAGCCGCAGCCGGTGGTCGCGGTCGTCGGGGCGGGGCGGCTGCGCCACCACGAAGACGGTCACGGCGCCCAGGGAGTTGGTCAGGGTCGCCCCATGACGCCGGATGTCGGCGATCCACGCCGACGCGCTGAAGCGGGTCCGCAGCACCGCCGCGGCGCCGGCGATCAGCGTGGCGCCCAGCTGCATGTACAGGGCGTTGGCGTGGAACATGGGCAGGGCGACGTAGAAGCGGTCGTCCGCCGTCATCGCGTAATGGTCGATGCTGCCCAGCCCGAACAGGAAGGTGTGGGCGTGCGGCATCAGCACGCCCTTGGAGGGGCCGGTGGTGCCGGACGTGTACATCACGCAGGCCGTGTCGCCGGGCCGCGGCATGGGGCCGGCGAACGGCGCCGCCGTCCGCCAGCCGTCGAAGGGTATCCGCGGCACCGCCCCCGCCGCCGCCGCCCCGACGACGACGAGGGACGCCAGGTCCGGCAGACGCGGGGCGAGGGCGTCGAAACGCGGGGCGAGGGCGGCGTCGACCACCGCCAGCCGCGCCGCGCAGTTGGTCATCTGGTGCTCGAGAAAGGCGCCGACCAGATCGGTGTTGAGCGCCACCATCACCGCCCCGAGGCGGCCCAGGCCGAGCCACACCCGCACGAAATCGAGGCCGTTGGGCAGCATCACCGCCACCATGTCGCCCGGCCGCACCCCCTGCCCGGCGAACCAGCCGGCGACCCGCTCGGCATCGGCCTGCGCCTCGGCGTAGGTCAGGGCGCCACCGTCGACCATGGTCACGAAGGTGGCGCCGCCGCGCTCGCGCGCCTGCCACGCCAGCGCCTCGGCCAGCACCCAGCGAGTCTCGTCGCGCAGATGAGCGTACACCGCCCCTCCCCTCCCCTCCGCGGTCTTCCCCTACAGTAGGGGTGGCGGCGAGCGGCGGGCAAGCCGGCGGTTCGGCCGACGCTCCGTCACGCCGCGCGGCGGCCGCGGCGGGAGCGGCGGCGTTCGCCCTTGGCGCGGTACATCCGCGCGTCGGCCTGGCGGATCACCTCGTCTTCGCGATCCTCGGCGGCGTAGGCGTGCAGCCCCAGGGAGAAGCGGACCGGCAGCGCCGCGCCGCCCCACTCGACGCGCTCGCGCTCGGCCGCGGCGGCGAGCTGCGCCGCACGGGCGGTGCCGGCCGCGGCGTCGGTGGCGGTCAGCAGGATGGCGAACTCGTCGCCGCCGAGGCGGGCCACCACGTCCTGGGCGCGCACCTGGGACTGGAGGAAGCGGGCCACCTGGCGCAGGTAGGCGTCGCCGGCGGCGTGCCCGTGGACGTCGTTCACCGCCTTGAAGCCGTCGAGGTCGATCATCACCATCACCCCGCCCGCCGCCTTGCGCCGCGCCGCCGCCAGTTCCCGCCGCAGATGGCTGTAGAAGCCGCGGCGGTTCAGCAGACCGGTCAGCTCGTCGGTCATGGTCAGGCTTTCCAGATAGGCGATGCGCTCCTGCTGCTGCTCGATCAGGTCCCTGGCCTCGGCCAGCTTGGCCAGCGCGTCGTGGAGCTTCCAGTCGTCGACGCCGTTCGCCGTCAGGTCGAAGGCCGACGGCAGCCGGGCGATGGTCCCGGCCTGCGGAGCGGTCTCGATGGCGACGTGGATCGGGGCGTAGGCGGTCATGGCTGGGCTCCTCGGCGGGCGTGGCGGCTGCACCGTCACGCCCGACCTGAAGCAACGGCCGTGCCAGCTCCCCGGCCCTGCAATTCCGCCGTTGCGCCGGCCGGCAGAACGCGCCGCGGCGGCTTCGCCCCGGCAGGAATTGCCCGCCTCCCGCCGCCCGGCAGGAAATTCCGCCGCGCACTAAACGACCGGGTCGGGCGGCGTCCGGCCGGCAAAGAACGCATCGAGGTTGTCGAGCGCGCGAAAGCCCATGGCGTTGCGCGTCTCCACCGTCGCACTGCCGAGGTGCGGCAGCAGGAAGGCGTTCTCCAGCGTCCGGTACCGCGGGTCGAGGTCCGGTTCGTTGGCGAAGACGTCGAGGCCGGCGGCCGCCAGCCGGCCGCTGCGCAGCGCGGCGATCAGCGCGTCGTCGTCGACCACCGTGCCGCGGGCCGTGTTGACGACGATGGCGCCGCGGGGCAGCCGGTCGATGCGCGCGGCGTTCAGCCACCCCCGCGTCTCCGCCGTCGCCGGGCAATGCAGCGACAGCACGTCGGCGTTCGCCAGCAGGGTGTCGGGGTCGGCATGGTGGACCGCGCCCCGCTCCTGTTCCGGCGGCAGACGGCGGCGGCCGGCGTAATGGATGGCCATGCCGAAGGCACGCGCCCGGTGCGCCACCGCCTGGCCGATGCGGCCCATGCCGAAGATGCCGAGCCGCTTGCCGCCGAGGTGGGTGCCCATGAGCTGGGTCGGCGTCCAGCCGGTCCAGTCGCCGCGTCGCAGCAGGCGTTCCCCCTCCGAGGCGCGGCGCGCGGCGCCCAGCATCAGCAGCAACGCCACGTCCGCGGTGGCGTCGGTCAGCACGTCCGGCGTGTTGGTGACGCGGATGCCGCGCGCCGCCGCCGCGGCCAGGTCGATGTGATCGGTGCCGACGGAAAAGGTGGCGACGATTCGCACGCTGGCGGGAAGCGCCGCGAAGGCGGCGGCGTCCAGGCGGTCGGCCGGGCAGCACAGCACGGCCTCGGCGCCGGCCGCCCGCTCGCCCAGCGAGGCCGGCGTCTGCGGCGTGTCGTCGGGGTTGAGGCGGGCGTCGAAGTCGCGCGCCGCCCTGGCCTCCACGGCGTCGGGCAGCCGCCGGGTGACCACCAGAACCGGCTTCGTCCGCGTGGCATTTATGCCCATCCCCGCCCTCCCGAATCTCGAAATAGTCGCGCTGGCGCTTCCGATCCGCGGCAAAAGCGCCCATTATCCCGGTCCATCGCTCTCGATTCATAGGCCACACCGACCGTGGACGCCACCTCGACGAACCGCCGCCCCACCCGTCGCCCGACCCGGAGCCGCCTCGCCCGCCCGTTCGCGGCCGCGGCGCTCGCCACAGTCGCCTTGGTCGTCGGTGCCGGCGTCACGGCGACGGCGGTGCAGGCCGCTCCGGAGATCCTGCCGCACCGGGCGCTCTACAAGATGTCGCTGCTGAAGGCCCGCAACAGCAGCAAGGTCGCGGACGTCAGCGGCCTGATGAGCTTCGAGTGGGCCGACGCCTGCGACGGCTGGACGACCCAGCAGCGGTTCCAGCTGCGCTTCGTCTACGCCGAGGGTGACGAGACGACCATGTCGACCACCTACACCACCTGGGAAACCAAGGACGGGACGCGTTACCGCTTCAACGTCCGCAAGCTCATCGACGGCGACCTGGACGAGGAGGTGCGCGGCTCCGCCCGACTGGAGGCGCAGGGCGGCGGCGGAGTCGCCATGTTCGCCGCGCCGGAAGAGCAGGAGATGGAATTGCCGCCGGGAACCATGTTCCCCACCGCCCACACCATCGCCCTGTTGGAACACGCCGCGGCGGGCGACGTGTTCCTCAACCGCCCGGTGTTCGACGGCGCCGACGCCGAAGGGGCGACCGAGATCAGCGCCGTCATCGGCAAGCCGACGCCGGCCACCTCGGGCGTCGGCGGCGACCTGCTGGCGGGCAAGACCGGCTGGCCGGTGCGCATGGCGTTCTTCCCGCTGGACGGCGACGCCGCCCAGCCGGAATACGAGATGAGCCTCCATCTGCTGCGCAACGGGGTCGCCGAATCGATGCAGATCGACTACGGCGACTTCACGGTCGACGCCGTCCTGGAACGACTCGAGGCGCTGCCGCGGTCCGGTTGCTGAAGCGGCCCACGGCGACGCCTCGGTTGGCAGCCTCTCAGTTGATCGCCACGGACTTCAGGTTCTCCTGGTACTCCGCCCGGCTCGGCAGCAAGGTGACGGCGCGCTCGAACATGGCGATCGCCTCGGACGTCTTCCCCTGGTCGCGCAGCAGCTTGCCCCAGACGTTGTAGGCCTCGGCGAACTCGGGATCGGCGTCGCGCGCCTTCCTCAGCATCTCGACGGCCTCGCCGTCGCGCTTGAGCGCGATCAGGGCCACCGCCCATTGCGTGTAGGCGTGGGGCACCCGTGCCCCGTCGGTATCGAGGGCCAGGGCCTCCTGGTACTTGCCGATGGCGTCTTCGTAGGCGCCTTCGAGCGCCAGGGCGTTGCCCCAGTTGTAGACCGCCAGCACGAAGTCCGGCCGGACCTCCAACGCCTTGCGGTAGTCGCGGATGGCCTCCTGCGCCTCTCCCTTGCGGACGTGGATCAGGCCGCGCAGGTTGTGCACCCAGTGGAGCTCGTCACGGGGCATCGCCGCCTCGCAGTTCCGCAATTCCCGCTCCGCATTGGCGAAGTCGCCGTTGCCGGCGTCGACCGCCGTCTCGTAGTAGTACGAGGCGACGACGTAGGGATCGATGAAGCGGGCGATGTCGATGGCGGCGCTGTGCACCAGGGCCCGCGGGTCCGTGGCGGTGACCGACGTCTCGAAGGCGCGTTTGCGGTAATAGTCGAGACCGCGGATCGACAGCATGTAGCCGTCGTCGCGCTTGATGACGTCTCCATCGACGCGGAACTCGACGAGGCCGAGCATTTCCTGGGTGGCGAGCACCGGCTCCAGGAACTTGAAGTGGCCGGTGATGGAGTCGACCGCCGATTCGCCGTCCGGCAGGTGGAAGTCACGCACCGCCTTCACGGTGCGCGCCTTCCGGTTGATCAGGCGCACCTCGTCGGCCAAGTGTGCGGTGAACACCTCCGGCGTGAAACCCTGATAGCTCAGGGAGGGTGGCACGTCGATGTCGTGGAAGGCGATGGGGCTCGGATCGAACAGGACCGCGTATCCCACCAGCGCGGAAAGCGCCAGCACCGGCAGAGAAATGGCACCGAAATCCATCGATTCCCCCCTTCCGAGACACCGCGGCTGCTGCCCCGCGCCGGCATTGAAGCAGATTGCCGGGACACCCGGAAGCGATTTCCCGGACCCGGCCGTGACCTCGTCCGGGGGATCAATAAATTTTAAGAGATTTTATCGCCAACATGGGCGAACGGATCAGGCATGCCGCAACGAGGGATTGGCGATGGGCAGGAAGCAGATTCAGGTGGGGCAGGTCTATCAGGTCGCCGGCGCCACCAACGGACGGACGTGGCGCGTGACGGCGACGGTCGCCCTGTTCGGCATCCCACACGCCCGCATCGTCAACACCGAGGACGAGGGCGAAACCAAGACGCTGAGCTGCCTCGTGCTGGCCGATTCCGCCTTCTACCGGCTCGTCGAGACGCGGCCGGCGCCGAACGTCGCGTGACGGGACCGGCCCGCGGGCGGCCGCGGAAAGCGCTTCCGCGGCCGCCCGCGGCGGCGGTCGGCTTGATCGAGCGTCAAGCCGACCGCCGCCTCAGTGGGTGATCGTCGGCCCCCCCGCCGGGGTGGCGGGGCCGGCCTTGGGCTTGGGCAGGTCGAGCTTGAGGTGCAGTTCCTTCAGGCGCTCCACCGCCACCGGGGCCGGCGCCTGCATCAGCAGGTCCTCGGCGCGCTGGTTCAGCGGGAAGGCGATGACCTCGCGGATGTTGGGCTCGTCGGCCAGCAGCATGACGATGCGGTCGATGCCGGGGGCCGAGCCGCCGTGCGGCGGCGCGCCCAGCTTGAAGGCGCTGAGCATGCCGCCGAACCGCGCCTCCAGTTCCTCCGGCGGATAGCCGGCGATGGCGAAGGCCTTGTACATCACCTCCGGCAGGTGGTTCCGGATGGCGCCCGACGACAGCTCGACGCCGTTGCAGACGATGTCGTACTGGTAGGCCTTGATCTCGAGCGGGTCCCTGGTCTCCAGCGCCTCCAGCCCGCCCTGCGGCATCGAGAACGGGTTGTGGGAGAACACCACCTGCTTCAGGTCCTCGTCGTACTCGTACATCGGGAAGTCGACGATCCAGCAGAAGCGGAAGGCGTTCTTCTCGATCAGGTCCAGCTCCTGGCCGAGCCTGGTGCGCGCAGCACCGGCCAGCTTGGCGGCCGCCGCCGGCTGGTCGCAGACGAAGAACACGGCGTCGCCGTCCTCCAGCCCGACCAGCGCGCGCAGCGCCGCCTGCGCCGCCTCGGGCACGAACTTGGCGATCGGTCCCTTGCCGCCGGCCGCCTCGAAGACGATGTAGCCGAGCCCGGGGGCGCCCAGCTCCTTGGCCCAGTCGTTCAGCTTGTCGAAGAAGCTGCGGGGCCGGTCGGCGACCTTGGGGGCGCGGATGGCGCGCACCACGCCGCCCTTGTCGATGGTGCCGCGGAAGGCGCGGAACTCCACGTCGTCCCGCCGGAAGATCTCGGTGACGTCGGTGATGACCAGGGGATTGCGCAGGTCCGGCTTGTCGGAGCCGTACTTCAGCATCGCCTCGTCGAAGGGGATGCGGCGGAACGGCGGCTTATCGACGGCCGGCATCGCCTCGCGGCGGAAGCCGCCGAACTCGTCGAAGATGCCGTGCAGCACCGGCTCGACGGCGGCGAAGACGTCGTCCTGGGTGACGTACGACATCTCGAAGTCGAGCTGGTAGAACTCGCCCGGGCTGCGGTCGGCACGCGCGTCCTCGTCGCGGAAGCACGGCGCGATCTGGAAATAGCGGTCGAAGCCGGCGACCATCAGGAGCTGCTTGAACTGCTGCGGCGCCTGCGGCAGGGCGTAGAACTTGCCGGGATGGTTGCGGCTGGGCACGAGGTAGTCGCGCGCGCCCTCGGGCGAGGAGGCGGTGAGGATCGGCGTCTGGAACTCGGTGAAGCCCTGCTCGATCATGCGGCGGCGCACCGAGGCGATGACGCGCGAGCGCAGCAGGATGTTCTCGTGGATGCGCTCGCGCCGCAGGTCGAGGAAGCGGTAGCGCAGGCGCACCTCCTCGCCGGTGTCGGCCTCCTGGTTGACCGGCATGGGAAGCTGCTCGGCCTCGCTCTGCACGGTCACGTCCTGGATCTGCATCTCGACCCGGCCGGTCGCCATCTTGTCGTTGATGGTCTCGGCCGAACGCTTGACCACCTTGCCGGTCACCGTGACGACCGACTCCACGCGCAGCCGCTCCAGCGCCGGGAAGGCCGGACTGGAGGTGTCGACCACGCACTGGGTGATGCCGTAGTGGTCACGCAGATCGACGAACAGCAGTTGCCCGTGGTCGCGCTTGCGATGGATCCAACCGGACAGGCGGACGATCTGCCCCGCGTCCTCTTCACGAAGCTGGCCGCAGGTGTGTGTGCGATAGGGGTGCATGGGTCGGGATACCTTGAAGACTCGGGCGGTTCCGGCAGGGAAATGCGGGCCAGAGCACACCGACGCCGGGCGAATGTCAAGCCGCGAAGACGGTGGCGGGACGCGCCGTGCGGAGCGCCGCGCGCTCCTGTCGATACTTTCCTACACCCGCCGGGTCGTGTATGAACAGATCATGACTCTGATCACGACCACACGCGACCTCGAGGCGTTCTGCCGCGACCTCGCCGGAGCCGACTACATCACCGTCGACACCGAGTTCCTGCGGGAGAAGACGTATTATCCTCAGCTCTGCCTGATCCAGGTCGCCGGGCCGGGCGGTGCCGTCGCGATCGACCCGCTGGCCGAGGGCATCGACCTCGGGCCGCTGGTGGCCGTGCTCGACGATCCCGGCGTGCTCAAGGTCTTCCACGCCGCGCGGCAGGACCTCGAGATCTTCTACCAGCTCACCGGCAAGATCCCGCACCCGCTGGTCGACACCCAGGTGGCGGCGATGGTCTGCGGCTTCGGCGAGAGCGTGGGCTACGAGACGCTGGTCACCAAGCTGGCCGGCGCCCACATCGACAAGTCCAGCCGCTTCACCGACTGGTCGCAGCGGCCGCTCACCGACCGCCAGCTCCAGTACGCGCTGTCCGACGTGATCCACCTCCGCCCCGCCTTCGAGAAGCTGCGCAAGCGCCTCGCCCGGACCGGGCGCGAGCACTGGCTGGAGGAGGAGATGGCGGTGCTGACCGATCCGCGCACCTACCGCGTCGATCCCGACACGGCCTGGCAGCGCCTCAAGGTGCGCACCACCAAGCCGCGCTTCATGGCGGCGCTGAAGGAGCTGGCGGCTTGGCGCGAGCGGGAGGCGCAGCGCCGCGACCTGCCGCGCTCGCGGGTGCTGCGCGACGAGGCGCTGCTCGAGATCGCCGCCCACGCCCCGACCAGCGTCGAGGACCTGGCGCGCACCCGCGGCATGGGCCGCGGCTTCGCCGAGGGCCGCCAGGGGCAGGAGGTGCTCGCCGCGGTGCAGCGCGGGCTGAACCTGCCGGAGTCCGAATGGCCGCGGGTCGAGCCCCGCGAGGAGCTGCCGCCGGGCCTCGCCCCGGTCATCGAGCTGCTGCGCGTGCTCCTCAAGATGAAGTGCGACGAGAACCACGTCGCCAGCAAGCTGGTGGCGTCGGCCGCCGACCTCGAGGCGATCGCCGCCGACGACGAGGCCGAAGTCCCCGCCCTGGCGGGATGGCGGCGGGAGCTGTTCGGTGACGATGCGCTGGCGCTGAAGCACGGCCGCATCGCGCTCGCCGTCGTCGACCGCCGGGTGCGCATCGTTCCGGTGCCAGACGCCGCCGCTGGCCGTTGAGTCCACGGCGCGGACCGGCGGAAAACACTACAATGCAAGTCGCATTATACTCTTATTCGCTGGGTTTAAGATGTTTTTAAAGAAGGCCTGAGTTACCATCGCGCCCGGCGGACGCTGACCCGCCGGTTCCCAGGGAAAGTCGCCCGTGGCCTTCCACCGTCCGCGGGGCACAGGAGTTCTGGATGAGCACGTTTCGGGGCAAGCCGCCCATGGGCAGGGACCGCGTCCGCCTCTCCACCTTGGAGAAGCAGCAGGCCGTCGCCGCGGCGCAGGACAAGAAACCCGAATTCGACAACGACAAGCTGCTGAACCTGCTGCGCTCCGCCAAGAGCGAGCTGCAGGGCATGCGCCTCATCCACATGCACCTGTCGCTCCTGAAGGACAAGGACCCGACGAGCCAGATGATCGTCCGCACGATCATCCAGGAGCTGGGATCGAAGGCCTCCTATCTCCAGTCCTTCAACATCTCCAACGGCGACGTCATCGTTCTCTACAAGGGTCTGAAACTGTCCGGCGTCACCGAGGTGTGCCAGAAGGTGGAGCAGGTCTTCCTGTCGAAGACGACGCTGACCGGGCCGAACCCGTACAAGGAATATTCGCTCTACTCGATCATGGAACTGGCGTTGAACTTCATCAACGTCATCCGGTTCGTCGAGGAACTGCAGATCGGTGAGGCCGGCGCCGGCGCGGTCGAGACCAAGCCGCCGATCACGCTCGAAGAGATGGGCAAGCTCGAACGCTCGATGCAGATGTTCGACCTGTCCCCCTTCCTGTTCAACCAGGCGATCGCCAATCTCGGTCCGAACGGCACCGACGAGATGGAGTATTTCGAGCTCTACATCTCGATCAAGCTGTTGCAGGAGCGCCTCTGTCCCGACTACGACCTGACGGCCAACAAGTGGCTGTTCAACTACTTCACGGCAAACCTCGACCAGTCGGTGCTGAAGGCGCTGAACCACGGGCTGTCGTTCATGCGCGGGCGGAAGATCGGCATCAACATCAACCTGTCGACGGTGATCTCGACGGGGTTCGTGAAGTTTGACGAGCGTCTGCCCATCGACTTCCGCGGCAACGTCGTCCTCGAGGTCACCAAGGGTGATCTCATCGAGAACCTCCAGCTCTTCCAGGAGGTCGTGGACTTCGCGCAGGACCGCCAGTACAAGATCGCCGTCGACGGCCTCAACCCCTTCTGGGTCACCAACTTCGACCTGGAGTACCTCAACGCCGACTACGCCAAGATCTTCTGGTCGAACGACATGCTGGAGATGGATCCGACGTTCGAGAGGTACTTCTTCGACCGGATCGCCGAGCAGGACCGCTGCAAGTTCATCCTGGCGCGCTGCGATTCGGTGGCGAGCCTGGTCTACGCGCACAAGGCGGGCATCGGCTTGGTGCAGGGGCGCGCGGTCGACAACATCATGCGCAAGGGCGTCGCCGTCCGCGACGCCGTCAACACCGCCAAGGGCCTGACCGACTGACCCGGCGCCCCAAGCAGGTTTTCCGAACTCCGCCCACCTTCGGGCAGGCTCGGAAAACCTGCAAAACCAGAGAGCCCGCAAGTTTGCCCAGGCCGGGCCATCGGTGGCCCGATCCGGGCAAACCTGCTTAGTCAGGCGTCGTGGCGGACGTAGCGCTCCACGGCGTCCTCGCCGCACCGGCGGACGTCGATGCGGCGGAACGCCGCCGCGTCGGCGAGGCGGTCGACACCGAACGGCGCCACCGCGGCGATGCCGTCGCCGCCGATCACCCGCGCCGCCCGGAACCATTCCAGCCGGTCGACCAGGGCGGCGCGCAGCAGCGACGCCGCCAGGGTGGCGCCGCCCTCGACCAGCACCCGGGTGATCCCGCGCTCCGCCAGCACCGCCGCCGCCCGCACCACGTCGGGCAGCCCGGCGCCGTCGGCGGGCAGCGGCAGGACCTCCACGCCGCACGCGGTGAAGGCCTGGATGCGCAGGGGGTCCGCGTCGTCGCGCGTGAAGATCCAGGTCGGCACGGTGCGCGCCGTCGCCACGAGGCGGCCGGTGAGGGGCAGGCGCAGGCGGCTGTCGACGACGATCCGCAGGGGCGAGCGGTGCGCGAGGCCCGGCAGCCGGCAGGTGAGATCGGGATTGTCGGCCAGCGCCGTGCCGACCCCGATCATGATGGCGTCGTGGCCGGCCCGCAGCCGGTGCCCCCAGGCCCGCGCCGCGGCGCCGGTGATCCACTTCGACTCCCCGCCATGGGTGGCGATGCGGCCGTCCAGGGTGGTCGCCAGCTTCAGGGTGAACAGCGGGCGGCCGCGCAGGATGCGCGTGAAGAAGCCGCGGTTGAGCTCGTAGGCCTCCTCGGCGCACAGCCCGACCTCGACCTCCAGGCCGGCGTCGCGCAGGCGCCGCACGCCGCTGCCGGCGACCCGCGGGTCGGGGTCCTCGCAGGCGACGACGACGCGGCCGATGCCGGCCTCCAGCAGCGCCTCGGTGCAGGGCGGCGTCTTGCCGTGGTGGTTGCACGGCTCCAGGGACACGTACGCGGTGGCGCCGCGGGCCGCCGCACCGGCCCGGCGCAGCGCCTCGGTCTCGCCGTGGGGACGGCCGCCCGGCTGGGTCCAGCCGCGGCCGACGACGAGGCCGTCCCGGACCAGCACGCAGCCCACCGACGGGTTGGGCCAGACGGTGCCGAGCCCGCGCGCCGCCAGGGCCAGGGCGGACTGCATGTGCCGGAGGTCGTCGGAATCGAACGGCATGGTTGCGGCTCCCCGCTGTGAGCCGGCCGGGGCGGCCGGCGCCCGCGGCCGTTCCGTCAGCCCTCGTTGGGTTCGGGCGCCAGCTGGCCGACGAACTGGTTGAAGTCGGCGGCCTCGCGGAAGTCCTTGTAGACCGAGGCGTAGCGGATATAGGCGACCTGGTCGAGGGTCTGCAGCGCGCTCATCACCATCTCGCCGATCTGCTTCGACGGGATCTCGCTCTCCCCCGAGGATTCGAGCTGGCGCACCAGGCTGTTCACCACCCGGTCGATGCGGTCGGCGTCGATCGGCCGCTTGCGGGCGGCGATGCGCATCGAGCGCAGCAGCTTCTCGCGGTCGAAGGGCTCCCGCTGGCCGGTGCTCTTCACCACCGTCAGCTCGCGCAGCTGGACGCGTTCGAAGGTGGTGAAGCGCGCACCGCAGCCCGCACAGAAGCGCCGCCGCCGGATGGCCGAATTGTCCTCGGTCGGGCGCGAGTCCTTGACCTGGGTGTCTTCGTGTCCGCAGAACGGGCAGCGCATGTACGGGGGTTCTCCTCCAGGAAGGGGCCGGCGCTCGCGCGCCGGCCTACAGCGTCGGGTAGATCGGGAAGCGGCGGCACAGCTCGCGCACGCGCTCGCGCATGGCGTGCTCGACCGCCGTGTTGTCGCCGGAGTTGCTGGCGGCCAGCCCGTCCAGCGTCTCGACGATCATCCGCCCGACCTGCTCGAACTCGGCGGTGCCGAAGCCGCGGGTGGTGGCCGCCGGGCTGCCCAGGCGGACGCCGGAGGTGACCATCGGCTTCTGCGGGTCGAAGGGCACGCCGTTCTTGTTGCAGGTCATGCCGGCGTGCTCCAGGCTCGCCTCGGCGGCCTTGCCGGTCAGGTTCTTGGGCCGCAGGTCGACCAGCACGATGTGGCTGTCGGTGCCGCCCGAGACGATGTCGAGCCCGCCGGCGATCAGCGTCTTCGACAGGGTGCGCGCGTTGTCGAGCATGGCCTGGGCGTAGGCCTTGAAGTCGGGGCGCAGCGCCTCGGCGAAGGCCACCGCCTTGGCGGCGATGACGTGCATCAGCGGGCCGCCCTGCAGCCCGGGGAACACGGCCGAGTTGATCTTCTTGGCGATCTCCTCGTTGTTGGTCAGCACCATGCCGCCGCGGGGCCCGCGCAGCGTCTTGTGCGTGGTGGTGGTGACCACGTCGGCGTGGGGCAGCGGGTTGGGGTAGGTGCCGCCGGCGACGAGGCCGGCGTAGTGCGCCATGTCGACCATGAAGTACGCCCCGACCTCGTCGGCGATGGCGCGGAAGCGCGCGTAGTCGAGGGTGCGCGGATAGGCCGAGCCGCCGGCGATGATCAGCTTCGGCCTGTGCTCGCGGGCCAGGCGCTCCACCTCGTCGAAGTCGATGAGGTGGTCGTCGCGCCGCACCCCGTACTGCACCGCCTTGAACCACTTGCCCGACAGGTTGGGCGGCGCCCCGTGGGTCAGATGGCCGCCCGCCGCCAGCGACATGCCGAGCACCGTGTCGCCCGGCTGCAGCAGCGCCAGCAGCACCGCCTGGTTCGCCTGGGAGCCGGAATTCGGCTGCACGTTGGCGAAGGCGCAGTCGAACAGCTTGCAGGCGCGCTCGATGGCCAGCCGCTCGGCGACGTCGACGAACTCGCAGCCGCCGTAGTAGCGGCGGCCCGGATAGCCCTCCGCGTACTTGTTGGTCATCACCGAGCCCTGGGCCTCCAGCACCGCCACGGAGACGATGTTCTCGGAGGCGATGAGCTCGATCTGCTCCTGCTGGCGCAGCAGCTCGTCGCGCACGGCACCGGCGAGTTCGGGGTCGGTTTCGGCGAGGGTTGCCGAGAAGAAGCGGCCGATCTCGGCGGCGGCGGGCGTGGGGGCGGACATGGGACGGGTTCCTTTCAACTCGAACGGCGGCGCGCCCTCACCCCAGCTTGCCGACGCGGCGGCTGTGCCGGTCGCCGGCCGCGAACGGCGTGGTGAGGAACGCGATGAGGCAATCCTTGGCGATCTCCGGGCCGATCACCCGCGCACCCAGTGCGAGCACGTTGGCGTCGTTGTGCTCGCGCGCCAGCCGGGCCGAGGTCGGCTCGGCGCACAGCGCGGCGCGCACGCCCTTGTGGCGGTTGGCGGCGATGCTGATACCGATACCGGTGCCGCAGATCAAGACGCCGCGCTCGGCCCGGCCCTCGCGAATCGCCGCGGCCATGGCGTCGGCGAAATCGGGATAGTCGACCGATCCGGGCCCGTCGGTGCCGAGGTCGAGGGTCTCGTAGCCTTTCCCCGCCAGATATTCCCGCAGCTCGGCCTTGAGTTCATAGCCCGCGTGGTCGGACGCGAGGGCGACGGTCTTCACGGTCATACGGCAACACTCCCAGTACCACGACCCCGGGCCGGCGCAGGGCGCCCACCCCCGATGGCCTCCGGCGCCGGGCCTCCCGGCCGACGTCCCGGACACCGGTGGGGAAACTACCAGATGTCGATGCCGATCACCAGTTCGACACAATGGCCTGCATGCATGGCAGCGCGCCGGCCGCCGCAGCGGCGCCCGGTCGTCGCTGGCGAATCAGGTGCGGGCGATGACAACCCAAAGCTTATTCCGCTGCAACAAGACGCATAGGACGTAGTAAGCGCATCCGCCGATTCGTATCGTTCCCCCGAACCGGCCAGTTGCGCGCGGCGGTGTTCCTCGTCTGCGATGGTCGCCCCACACTAGAGCAGCCCTAATCCAGCGACAGAGGCCGCGGCGCCTCGGGGATTTCAGAAAGGGCTAATTCTCCGGATGCCGGCAAGTTCTGGCAGACACAAATAACGCTTTTCCCCACTTGTCGAATTTATATTGACACCCAAATCACGGTGTGCAACGTGGTTGCTAGGATCAAAAACGAAAAATCCAGGACACTAGGCAATGAGTGACCCGCTCCGTTCCGATGTACCCGACAATGCGATGCTGCGGATGACGGCCGACATCGTATCGGCCTACGTCAGCAAGAACGTCCTGCCGGCCCAGCAGATTCCCGAGGTGATCAATACGGTGTTCTCGTCGCTGAACGGTCTCAACAACGGGGCGCCGGAGACTCCGAACGAGCCGCTGAAGCCGGC
Organism: Azospirillum sp. ST 5-10; assembly: GCF_051225715.1. NCBI lineage: Bacteria > Pseudomonadati > Pseudomonadota > Alphaproteobacteria > Rhodospirillales > Azospirillaceae > Azospirillum > Azospirillum sp. ST 5-10. The sequence continues at coordinate 8,168 of NZ_JBPJSP010000017.1, read as the reverse complement.
GGTGCCGATCCGCAAGTCGGTGACGCCCGAGTACATCGTGTGTCTGGAAGACGGCAAGAAGCTGAAGATGCTCAAGCGCCATCTCCGCTCCACCTACAACATGTCGCCGGACGAATACCGGTCGCGCTGGAACCTGCCGCCGGATTATCCGATGGTGGCGCCGAACTATGCGGCCCAGCGGTCGGAGTTCGCCAAGCGAATCGGTCTCGGGCGCAGCGCCAGCCGGCAGACCCGCCGCAAGGCGTCCTGACCGGCCCCACCGCCGAGGCGGGCCGTACGCGGCCCGCCGCCCGGCGGCGGGCCGCGTACGGGTCGGCGGGTCAGTCGCAGGCCTTGCCGCCGGACAATCGACAGTTGAACCGCTCGACGTTGCGGTTCAGCTCCTTCCCGGTCGCGGTGCTCTCATCATTGAGACACTGAAGATAGGCCATGGTCCGCTCGACGTATTCCTTGACCTCGAATTGGCAGCTCTGCATCCGCTCGGCGCTGACGAAGGTCGTCGCGTCGTCCATGCACACCGGCATGCCGGGCTTGAGGCAGATGTAGGTGTTGGCGGTCGTGCCGGGAGGCGCCGCAGCGGTCAGGAACACCATCATCGTCACTGCGGCCGGAATGGCCGCCGTCGTCGCCAAGCGCATTCGGTCCTCGTCCGGGTCGTGGGTCCGGCTGGTGGGTCCGGGGGTGGCCGGCGGTCTCCGGCCCAAGGGATCTGAGGAACAGGCGCCGAAGGCGAACCCGGCCGGTCCTCGCCGCCCCTTCTACAGAGGTCGGCGGCGATGCGCCAGGGGCTGCGCACCCGCCCCTCCCCCGCTCAGCGCTTCGCGCCCTTCTCCTGCTGACGCTGCAGCACGTAGCGCAGCTTGTTGACGGCGGTGCGCTTCAGCAACTCGCGGCTGCCCGTCGCCGGGCCGGAGACGGAGACCTCGGTGGCGGTGACCGGATCGATGGCGCTGACCTTCAGGTAGTTCCCCACCCGAACATATTCGAGCAGGACGTTGTTTTCATCGAAGCCGGACATGCCGCGGACACTCCCTGATCACCGGGCCGGCGGACCTCGCGTCGCGCCACCCGGCGCAGTATACTGCGCCGGCGCGTCCGGCGGCGACAGCCTCGATTCGCCGGCCGCCCCGCATTCCGTCCCGCACCCGCTGGAGGTTCGCGCATGCGCGCCCTGCCCGCCCTCGTCCTGGCAGGCCTTCTCGCCCTCGCCGCCCCCGTCCGCGCCAACGAAGGAGCGCCGGGTGCGCCGGGAGCACCACCGCCCGCCCTGCGCATCCGGCCCCTATTCGTTCCCGTGATCAGCGACGGTCGGATCGAAAAGTACAACCAGCTGGAGATCACCCTCGAACTGGCCGATCCGACGAAGCTCGGGGTGGCGCAGGCGGCGGTGCCGCGCCTGCAGGACGCGATCCTCACGCTGGTCTACGAGGCGGTCGATCAGGGATGGATCGTCCGTGGCAACATCGCCAACGCCGCCGCCTTCCGCCAGCGCATCGATGCGGCGATCGAGGAGATGCTCGGTCGGGACGTCGTCGGCCGCGTGCTCATCACCCCCGTGGCACGCCAGTCCGCCTGGCCCTGACCGCCGGCGCACGTCAGGGCACCCTTGCCGATTTGCCGTTCACGTCCGCCGCCCCGGCGGGCGTAAACTTCCTTCGACCAGAGGCGTGGTCCATACTCCATTCGATGGAGGCGTGCCATGGTCGTCCGTCCTGTCCTTGCGCTCCTGCTCCTGCTCGCTCCCGTCGTGAGCGCCTCGTCCGACGACGGCCCGATCGTCGCCCCGGCCGAGCGGACGTGGTTCGTCGCGTTCGCCCAGGACACCCTGGAGAACGATTGGCGCATCGCCCAGGTGCGCGACGTCGAGCGGGCCCTCAAGCCCTACCGCAACGTGCGCTTCGTCTATTCGGACGCTGGCGGCCGGGTGGCGCAGCAGATCTTCGACATCGAACGGTTCGCGGCGGGCAACGCCGACGTGCTCATCACCAGCCCGCTCGACGCGACGGTCATGGCGCCGGTGATCGCGTCCGTCCATGCCAGGGGCATTCCCGTCGTGCTGCTGAGCCGCCGCGTCGTCGGCGACGCCTTCACCAGCTTCGTCCATGCCTCGAACCGCGCGATCGGCCGTGACGCCGCGCGCTTCCTCGCCGAACGCCTGGGCGGCCGCGGCCGCGTCCTGGTGCTTCAGCACATTCCGACGACGACGCCGGCGATCGAGCGGACCGAAGGATTCCTGGAGGAGCTGGCGAATCTCCCGGGCCTGTCGGTGGCCGCCATCCGCCGCGCCGATTCCCTGCGCAGCAAGGCCATACTGGCCGTCGAGGAGGTGCTGGCCGAGGGAATCGCCTTCGACGCCATCTACGCCCAGAGCGACAGCATGGCGAGCGGCGCGCGCTTCGCCCTGCGCCGCGCCGGGATCGACCCGGCCACGGTGCCGACCGTCGGCGTCGACTACATCGCCGAGGCGCGCGCCGCCGTCCTCGCCGGCGAGCAGGCGGGGTCGTTCCTCTATCCCACGTTCGGCCGGGAGGGCGCCGACCTCGCCGTCCGCCTGCTGCGCGGCGAGGCGGTGCCCAAGGAGGTGGTCGTCGACACCCGCCTGGTGACCAAGGCGAACGCCGCCTCGATCCCGCCGATCTTCTGAGGCCCGCGATGGCCGGCCGCGCAACACTGCGACAACGCCTGCTGCTGGCGTGGGGGCTTTCGTCGCTCCTGCTGGTCGCCGCGCTCGGCACCGTCTTCACGACGATGCTCACCGGTCTGCACACCGAGCGGGCCAAGGCCGACATCGGCGTCGCCTTCGACCTGCTCTCGGCCCAGCTGCGCGACGACAGCCGGGCGGTGCGGGCGGGTGCGCTGGTGCTTGCCGGGCGGGAGGAGGTGATCGGGGCGTTGCACCTCGTCAGCAGCTTCGAGGACCCGACACACTACAACCCCTTCATCTTCGACGTGGAGAAGCGCCGTCTCGCCGAGACGTTCGCCGATCAGGCCCGCGGCATCGGCCTGGACCTGGTGACCGCCCACGATGCCGGCCTCTCCCTCGTCGCCTTCTACGCCAGCGGGCAGCCGGAGGCGCGGTCCCCCGACAGCGGGTTCATCACGGTCATCGGCGGCCACCGGGTCCCGGTGGGCACGGCACAGCCGCTCGACCGGCTGGCCCGCATCGTCGAGCCGCCGGCCATCCTCGATGCGCTGGCCCCCGCCGCCGTTCCCGGCGGGACGACGCTGGTCCGCCGCCTCTACGGGGAGCGGCTGCTGCATGTGGCGAGCGCCCCGGTGGTCCGCCACCCGCCCGGCGGTGGCGCGCCCGTGGTCGGCGTCATCACCGTCGCCCGCACCATGGATCCGGGGGCGGTGCGGGAGATCGCCGCCCGGACCGGGCTGGAGATCGCCCTGGTGCCGGCCGGGGCGGCGCCTCCCGCCCCCTTCGCCGACGCCGATCTCGCGGCGGTCGAGCAGCCCCTGTTCGACGAGGCGGACGCCGGCGCCCGCCCGACCGTCGGCCAGGAGGTCGCCAGTCGCGACTTCTTCCTGCGCGCCGCCTGGCTGCCGCTCGACGCCGGGCGCGTCAACGTCCTGGTGGCCCGCCGGCGGTCCGATCTCGACGCGGGGCTGGCCGCCTTCCAGCGCGCGACCCTGCTGGCGGTGGCCGGCAGCACGCTGGTGTTCGTCCCGCTCGGCGGCTGGCTGCTGCGCCGCGCCGTCTCCGGCCGCCTGGAGCGCCTCGCCGCGGGCGTCGAAGCGCTGCAACGGAACCCCGCCGCCCGGCTGGCGCCCGACGGACGGGACGACGAGGTCGCCCGGGTGGTCCGCGCCGTCAACGGCCTGGCCGCCGGCTTCGCGGCCCGGGAGGGCCAGCTGCGCGCCAGCCTGGACCACCACCGCGCGCTGTTCGACGACGCGCCGGTGGCGCTGGTGTCGGTGCGCGCCAGCGACGGCCGGCTCCTGCGCTTCAACCGCGCGTTCGAACGCCTGCTCGGCTACGGCGCCGACGAGCTGGGCCGGCTGCGCATCGTCGACCTCTACGCCCAAACCCCCTACGGGGCGCCGGCGGCGCATCGGGTCTACGCCCGCTTCCGCGCCGGCGAGCCGGTGCGCGGCGCCGAATTGCAGATGCGCCGGCGCGACGGACGGCCGCTGTGGGTGTCGCTCACCACCGAGCCGGTGCGCGACGCGGCCGGCGACGTGGTGGAGGGGCACACGGCCGTCGTCGACATCGACTCCCGCAAGAACGGCGCCCACCCCGCTCCGCCGGACCCGCCCGGCGGATGAGCGTCAGCGGTCGGCGACGACGAGGACCACCAGCTCCTTGGGGCCGTGCACGCCGAACGCCAGGGTCTGCTCGATGTCCGCCGTCTTGGAGGGGCCGGACACGAGGACCAGGTTGGTCGGCATGCGGTCCGCCCAGCCTTCCGTCCGCACCACCTCGGCCAGGGTGTCGCGGATGGCGGAGCGGGCGACCAGCGCCACGTGGACGGGGGGCAGCAGGGACATCAGCCGCGGCTCCTCCGGCGACGGCCAGAGGATCAGCGATCCCGTCTCGGCGACGGCGCCGAGCGTGCCGGTCACCGCGGCGTCGACCTCGTGGACCAGGGTGTCCTTCATCGCCTCCACGGTGCGGTCGTAGGCGACGAGGCGCGGCGCCTCCGCCTGCCCCGCCCAGGCCTCGGCCAGCTCCCGCCCGGCGTCGGTCGCCGGGGCATGCAGCACGCGGCGGACCCCCTTGTTGTGCAGGATCGTCCGCAGCCGTGCCGGCCAGGTGGCGGCGTCGACGTCGTGAACCTCGCCGCGCCACGCCTCCATCATGGTGCGGAAGCGGGCGGCCCGCTCGTCGCCGAAGGAGGGCGGCTGCCACGCCGGCAGCTCCGGCGCCGCGGCGGCGGGCGCGGCGCGCAGGCGGGCAAGGATGGCGCTGCGGGCATCAGGCATCGTCGAACCCCCGGTCGCGGGCGAGGTCGTGGAGCGTTCTGGCGGCGAACCGCGGCTTGCTGCGCACCGAGGTCCATTGCCGCAGCGGCGGCAGCCGTTCGGGCACGAGGTTGCCGAAGCGCGCCATGGCCCGGCTGCCCAGCCGGTAGAGCAGCGGCGACGCGCACAGCCACCGCCATCCGGCCCAGGCCAGCGCCTCCAGGCGCGAGCGCTTGGCGCCCGCCCCCTTGACGGCCGGACTGTCGGACGGGCGCACCGCCTCGCGGCGCAGGCGCACCAGGATGTCGGCGATGGGGATCTGCACCGGGCACACCTCGACGCAGGCGTTGCACAGGCTGGACGCGTGCGGCAGGTCGCCGGCGACGTCGAGACCGGCGAGCTGCGGCGTCAGGATCTTGCCGATGGGCCCGGGATAGACGGCGTCGTAGGTGTGGCCGCCGACCCGCGCGTAGACCGGGCAGTGGTTCATGCAGGCGCCGCAGCGGATGCAGCGCAGGGTGTCGCGGAGCTGGGCGTCGGCGTAGACCCGCGACCGGCCGTTGTCGAGCAGCACGAGGTGCACCGCCTGTGGCCCGTCCTTCTCGCCGGGCCTGCGGGGCGAGGTGATCATGTTGACGTAGGTGGTCACCGCCTGCCCCGTCGCCGAGCGCGGCAGCAGCGCCAGCAGCGGCGGGATGTCGTCGAGGGTCTCCACCAGCTTCTCGATGCCCATGACGGCGATGTGCAGCGGCGGCAGGGTGGTGGACAGGCGGCCATTGCCCTCGTTCTCGACCAGCACCAGGGTGCCGGTCTCGGCGACCGCGAAGTTCACGCCGGAGATGCCGGCGTCGGCGGCGGCGAACTTGCCGCGCAGCGCCCGGCGCGCCGCCGCCGTCAGCTCCGCCACGTCCTCGGTGTAGCCCTGGCCCTCGATGTGCTCCGCGAACAGCCGGGCGATGTCGCCCTTGTTCTTGTGGATGCAGGGCATGACGATGTGGCTCGGCATCTCGCCGGCGAGCTGGATGATGTACTCGCCGAGGTCGGACTCCACCGCCGTGATGCCGTGGCGCTCGAGGAAGGCGTTGAGGTGCATCTCCTCCGACACCATGGACTTGCCCTTGACCAGGGTGCGCGCGCCGGCCTCCTGGAGGATGCCGAGGACGATGCGGTTGGCCTCGTCGGTCGTTTCGGCCCAGTGCACCTGGATGCCGTTCTCCCGGCAGCGCGCCTCGAGCCGTTCCAGCAGGTCGGGCAGACGCGCCAGCACCCGGCGCTTGATGGCGGCGCCGCGGGCGCGCAGCACGGCCCAGGCCTCGGGGTCGGGGAACTGGGCGGCGCGCTTGGCCATCAGCCCGTCCATGGCGCGGCGGAAGTTCGCCCGCACGCCGGCGTTGCCCAGCGCCGCGTGGGCGCGGGCGGCGAAATCCCCGTCAGCGGCCATGGCAGCGCTCCATCAGGAACTCGGCGATGTGGCGGCCGCGCGGCGGCTTGCCCGCCTTCTCCATGGCGCCGGCGATGTTCATCAGGCAGCCGCAATCGCCGGTCAGCATCACCGACGCCCCGGTGTCCTCGACGGCGGCGATCTTGTCGGCGACCATGGCGGCGGACACCTCGGGCTGACGCACCGAGAAGGTGCCGCCGAAGCCGCAGCATTCGCGCTCGCGCGGGTTCTCCACCAGCTCGACGTTGGCGAGCCCGCGCAGCAGGCGCTTGGGCTCGTCGGTCACGCCCATCTCGCGCATCGAGTGGCAGGACGGGTGCCAGGTCACCCGGACCGGCTCCCCCCTGTCCTCCAGCCGCACGTCGAGGACGTGGACGAGGAACCAGGTGAGCTCGTAGACGCGGCCGGCGAAGGCCTCCGCGGCGGCGCGGTCGGGCTCGCCCTCGAAGAGCTGCGGATAGTGCACCCGCATCATCCCGGCACAGCTGCCGGACGGCACGACGATCGGCCAGGGCTCCGGAAAGGCCCGGATCTGGGCGCGGGCGACGGCGCGCGCCTCCTCGTGGAGACCGGTGTTGCGGGCCGGCTGGCCGCAGCAGCTCTGCCCCTGGGGGAAGACGACCCGAAGCCCCTCCCGCCGCAGCAGTTCCATCCCGGCGAGCCCGGCCTCGGGATAGAACAGGTCGACCAGGCAGGTTCCGAAATAATAGACGGTGCGCGGCCGCTCCGGCGGCGGCGTGGGAGAAGCGGTCATGGCGGGGCCTTCGGTGACGGAGCCTCGATCATGGATAAATTTTTTGACCATGCTCGTCAACCGGACAATCCCGCCGCGCGACCAACCGCCGGTGGACAGCGGATTGGCCCGGCCGTAGAGTCGCGCCGGGCGATCATGGAGGCGGGTGCTCGGGATGCGCGAACCGGTGAAGATGAAGGCGTCGGAGGTGATCGCCGGGCATCTCGAATCGCTGATCCTGGAGGGCGTCCTGCGCCCGGGCGAGCGGCTGCTGGCGGAGCGCGACCTGGCGGAGCGGCTGGACGTCTCCCGCCCCACCCTGCGCGATGCCCTGCAGAAGCTGGAGGGCAAGGGGCTGCTGACGGCCAGCCGGGAGGGCACCTTCGTCGCCGACCTCGTCGGGGCGGCGCTGTTCGACCCGCTGGCGGCGCTGCTGGAAACCCGTCCGGAGACGGCCTTCGACTATCTGGAGTTCCGCCGCACCGTCGAGGGACACGCCGCCCGCCTCGCCGCCGAACGGGCGACCGAGATCGACCGGCAGGGATTACGCGCGGTGTTCGAGCGCATGGAGGCCTCGCACGGTCTGGAGGACCCCAGCGAGGAGGCGGAGGCGGACAGCGATCTGCACCTGGCGATCTACGAGGCGACGCACAACGTGGTCCTGCTGCACGTGATGCGCGGCCTGGCGACCATGCTGCGGCGGGGCGTGTTCTACAGCCGCACCCGGCTGTACACGCGCCGCGGCACGCGCGAGCTGCTGCTGGCCCAGCACCGGGCGATCTACGACGCGGTGATGGCGGGCGACGGTGTGGCCGCGGCGCAGGCGGCCGAGCGGCACATCGCCTACACCCTGGAGACGGTGCGCGAGATCCGCGAGGAGGAGACGCGCCTGGAGGCGTCGCTGCGCCGCATCGGCCGCGGCGATCTGGTGGCCGCGGCGCCGCGGTCCGGGCGGTGAGCGCGAACGCGACGACGCCCGCACCGGGAGGTGCGGGCGTCGTCCGGGATCGAAGAGGGTGATTTGCGCTGTGTGCGTCCTGGTGACCTGGCGGCGACCTACTCTCCCACGTCTTGAGACGCAGTACC
>NZ_JBPJSP010000016.1:0-142591 GCF_051225715.1 Azospirillum sp. ST 5-10 | reverse complement strand
CGCACCTACGAGGCCATGCTCCACATCGTGTGTGCCGTCACCGTCTGGGAGTTCGTCGCCCTACTGGAATAGGCTCTTAGGAAAAGTCCGCCGTGAAGATTTCCGCGGTCATGCCCGCCACGAACGCTTGGGCGTCACGGGCATAGTCCAGCATGTCGGCAAGGCAGGCGGCCGGGTCGCGCGTCACAGGGACACGACCTCGGACAACACCCGCGGAGCAAGGCGCGGGCGCAGGGCGTCGCGCTCCACCAGATCGACGGGCACGCCCAAGGCGTCGCAGAGTTCCAGTTGCAGGCCGACATAGGCGATCAAGTCCATGCCCTCGCCCAACTCGACCAGGACGTCCAGATCGCTGTCGTCCTGCTGCTCGCCGCGCACGTACGAGCCGAACACGCCCATGGAGCGGATCGGATAGCGGCGGCGCAGATCGGGCTGCAAGGCGCGTAGCTGGGTCAGGATGTCGTCAAGGCTGCGCATGGCGGTCTCGGTGCTGACACGACCGAGCAACCATACAGCGCACCGGCCGTCGCCGTCACGGCCGCCGTAAACCGTCCCTCCATTCCGCCCCAAGAGCGCCCAGAAGGTTTGTCCATCTGGAGACGCGCCGGAACGCCGCACGCATGGATGAATTCAATGCATGCCCTTGCCGCGCAGGCCTCGTTTCTGCGGTCAGGGCGTTGGATGTCGGCTCGCGTCCCAAGCCTACGGCGAGGGTTCGGTTCCCTTCGCCCGCTCCGGCGCCTTCCCTCTGAAATCGGCTCGAGGGATCGACGCCGACGGGTGTCCCTGCGCGTGCCCCTGCGGAACGGGCCGCGTTGCCCGGCCGGTGCCCCAAAACGCGAACGGGGCCGGCGGTTTCCCGCCAGCCCCTGGCATTCGATGGTGATCCCGACAGGATTCGAACCTGTGACCCCCGGTTTAGGAAACCGATGCTCTATCCAGCTGAGCTACGGGACCGCCGCCACGCACCATAATCAATGCGCGGGCGCTTGCCAACCGTCGCAAGCGACCATGTCGCAAGCGGGCGGGCGCCGGCGGGCGCCGCGGCACGGGCCCGGACCGCCCGTCCTCACGCGATGGGAAAGGCCTGCTCGCCGGGGATCGTCGCGACCGGGTCGTAGACGTCCCACGGCCCGGCCGAGCGGTCCGGCGTCTTGACGCGGAGCAGGTGCATGTCGTGCAGCATCGTGCCGTCCTCGCGGACGCGGCCGTTCGTCACGTACATGTCGTCGAGCGGGACGCTGCGCAGGTGCCGGACGACGGCCTGCGGCTCGGTGCCGCCGACCGCCGCCACCGCCTTCAGGTACTGCAGCGCGGCGGAATGGTCGGCGGCCTGCAGCGACGACGGCATCCGCCGCCGGCGGGCGAAGAACCGTTCCGCCCAGCGGCGCGCCTCCGCGTCGCGCGTCCAGAACCAGCTGTCGGCGAGATAGAGCCCCTGCGCCGCTTCCAGCCCCATGTCGTGGATGTCGTCGAGGAAGGTGAGCAGCCCGACCAGGGCCATGCGGCCGGTCAGCCCCATCGTCTCCATCGCCGCCATGGCCTTGAGCAGCTCGGCGTGGCCGTTGGCCAGCCCGAGCACCTGGGCGCCGCTGTCGCGCGCGGCCGCGAGGAAGGGGGTGAAGTCGTCGGCGCCGTGGGGGTTCCGCACCGAGCCGACGACCGTTCCGCCGGCCGCCGCGACGGCGGCGGTGCCGTGCTCCTGCAACTCCCGGCCGAACGGATAGTCGGCGGTGACGTAGAACCAGCGCTCCAGGCCCTGCCGCGTCAGCACCAGGCCCGGCACCGTGGCGAGCGCCACCGTGCTGTAGGCGTACTGGATGACGGGCGGCGCCGCGCGCTCGCGGGTCTGCACCGACGTGCCGGCGCCGACCACCAGCACCGGCTTGCCGTGCTCCGCCGCGACGGCGGTCAGGGCGAGGCTGGTGTCCGAATTGACGCCGCCGATCACCACGTCGACGCCGCCCTCGCCGCACCAGCGCCGGGCGATGGCGGCGGCCTCCCGCTCGTCGTTGCGGTGGTCGCCCAGGAGCAGCTCGACCGGGCGGCCGGCGACCGTCCCGCCCATGTCCTCGATCGCCATGGCGATCGCCGCGGCGCCGGCGGGACCGTCCACGCCCTGATAGGGGCCGGAGAGGTCGGTGCAGAAGCCGATGCGGACGGGGGGATGGGGGTGGGTCATGGCTGGTGTCCTCTTGCCGGAATGCGGATGCGCCGCCGCGGGGAAGCCCCGCGCGTTCAGCGCCGCGGGGCGACGTCGGCGCCGCCGAAGACGAGCTGGCGGACCATCGGCCCGGTGATGAAGCGGTGCGGGAAGACCGGGGCCACGGCGCTCGCCGCGTCGAGCCGGGCGCGCTGGTCCTCGCTGAGGGCGATCCCGAGGGCGCCGAGATTGTCGTCCAGCTGCGCCGGGCTGCGCACGCCGAGGATCGGCGTGACCGGCACCGGCCGGGCGAGAAGCCAGGCGATGGCCACCTGCGAGGGGCGGGCGTCCAGCTCCCGCGCCACGTCGCGCACCGCGTCGGCGATGGCGAGCGCCCGTTCCGTCATTCCGCCCATGGCGGCGATGACGTCGCGGCGCGACCCGCCGACCTCGGCGCTCTCCTGGGCGCCGGCGAGATCGCTCCGGCCGTACTTGCCGGCGAGCAGGCCGCCCGCCAGGGGCGACCAGGCGACGACGCCGAGGCCCAGCGCATCGGCCATCGGGATCATCTCCTGCTCGACCGTGCGCTCGGCCAGGCTGTGCTCGACCTGCAGCGCGACGAAGGGCGACCAGCCCCGCAGATCCGCCAGGGTCTGCATCTCGGCGATCCGCCAGGCCGGGGTGTTGGAGATGCCGACATAGACGGCCTTTCCGCTCCTCACCACGTCGTCGAGCGCGCGCATGACCTCGTCCACCCCGGTGGTGAAGTCCCAGGCGTGCAGGTAGAGAAGGTCGATCCGGTCGGTGTCGAGCTGGCGCAGCGAGGTCTCGACCGAGCGCACGATGTTGAGCCGGTGGTTGCCGCCGGCGTTGGGATTGTTCGGCTCGCGCGCCATGGTGAACTTGGTGGCGACGACCACCTTCTCGCGCTTGGCCTTCATGAAGCGCCCGAGCAGACGCTCGGCGCTGCCGCCGGTGTAGTTCACCGCGGTGTCGACGAAGTTGCCGCCGCGGTCGACGTAGGCGTCGAACATGGCGCGGGCCTCGTCCTCCGCGGCCCCCCAGCCCCAGTCCGTGCCGAAGGTCATCGTGCCGAGCGCCAGCGGCGACACCCGCAGGCCGGAGCGGCCGAGCAGGCGATACTGGTCGAGCGACGTCACGCTCATCGTCCGTTTCTCCTCGTTCAGGGCGCCGTGCCGCGCCACGCGTTCGTCCCCGCAAGATGGCGGGCGTGGATTGTTGAGACAATTTGCTTCCCGCTTACTGCAGCGGTAAGATGGGCTAACCGATGACGACACCGAGCACGACAGACCTCGCCGGCATCCCGGCCTTCCTGGCGGTCGCCGAGACGCGCAATTTCCGCGCGGCGGCCGAGCGCATGGGGGTCACGCGCTCGGCGGTGAGCCAGTCCCTGCGGGCCCTGGAGAACCGGCTCGGAACGGCGCTCGTCCGGCGCACCACCCGCAGCGTCAGCCTGACCGACGCGGGGCGCGCGCTCTACGAACGCCTCGCCCCGGCGATCGGCGAGGTGGCCGCGGCCATGGCCGCCGCCGGCGACCGCGACGGCCATCCGACGGGCCTGTTGCGGCTGGCCGTGTCCTCGATCGCCGAGAGCTTCCTGTCCGGCACCCTCATCGCGGGGTTCGTTGAGGCCCATCCGGGCATCCAGGTCGACGTGACGGTGACCGACGAGGAGTTCGACATCGTCGCCAGGGGGTACGACGCCGGCGTGAGGCTGGGGGAGGTGCTCGCGCAGGACATGGTCGCCGTGCCGGTGTCCGGCGACCAGCGGCAGATCGTCGTCGGCGCGCCGGCCTACGTCGCGCGGTGCGGCAGGCCCGAACATCCCCGCGACCTGGTCCGCCACCTCTGCATCGGCTGGCGCCCGGCGCCGGACGTGGCGCCCTACCGCTGGGAGTTCACGGAGAACGGGCGGGACTTCGACGTGGACGTGCGGCCGCGCGTCACCACCAACGACATGTGGGTCATGGTCCGCACCGCCGTCGCCGGCGGCGGGCTGACCTTCGGCGTCGAGGACACCTTCCGCCCCTACCTGGAGCGCGGCGAGCTCGTCGCCATGCTCGAGGACTATTGCCCGCCCTTCCCGGGCTTCTTCCTGTACTTCCCCGACCGCCGCAATCTCGCGCCCAAGCTGCGCGCCCTGGTCGACCACGTGCGCCGCCGGCGCCGCCCGCCGCCCCCCGCCTGAGCGCCGGGGGGACGGCGCCGCCGCCGGGCGCCATCGCGGTACCCCGAGCGCGCCGGTCCGCCGCGGCAACCCCGGCGTGGCCTTGGCCGTTGAGTCCGGGATACGCCCGCCGCCGTCCACCCCGTCCCGCCGGAGGATGCCATGCGCCTCAGCCCGCCGCTCGTTCCCGCCGCCGCCGCCCTGGCGCTCGCCGCCTGCGCCGGCACCGATCCGCTGCCCGAGACCACGGCCGCCGCCTACCGGCCGCTGGAGCTCACCAGCCTGATGGTGCTGTCGCCCGACGGCGACCACATCCTCGGCAACATCGGCGAGGTGCGGGCCGGGCCCGACGGCCGCGCCCGCACCATCGTCATCGACGGCGGCGCGCCGCTGTTCCCGCTCGGCCGGCGCATGGTGGTCGACGCCGAGGACCTGCGCGCCCAGCCCGTCCTCGGCACCACCTGGCTGGTCGGCCAGCCGTGGCGCGTCGTCGCCGGCTTCGAGCCGGCGGCGCCCGCCGCCGCCCAGCCCGCCGCCCAGCCCGCCACCATGCCGGCGGCCGGGCGGGCGGCCGGACCGATCGCCGAGCCGGCGACCTTGCCGCCCCCGCCGCCGACCGTCCCGCCCGCCGAACGGGCGCCGGCGGCGCGCTGACCCGGGACGCCCGGCCACCGACGCCCGGCGCAAAAAAGGGCCCGCCGGTGAGGGCGGGCCCAGTGTTCTAAGAAGCGTCCAACCTGTGTTGCAACCCATCGAATGCCCGGACGGTAGACGGTGTTCGCCGGCACCGCAATCCGCCCCGGCGAACTTTCCGTCCTGCGGAAAGGGCGCGCAACCAGTCTTTCCGCCTAGGAAGCTTGGCGGGGATGCCGGCCCACCGCCGGCACCCCATCTCTAGGGTTCAGCACGTACCCAGGGAACTCGCCGGACCGTCACGACGGTCCGGCTTTCTTCCCTTGGCCCGGCGGCGGCCCGGCAGCGGACCATCAGTGGGCCAGCAGCACCGGCACCGTCATGTGCTGGAGCATGTAGCGGGTCATGCCGCCCAGCACCAGCTCGCGGAAGCGCGAGCGGCCGTAGGCGCCCATCACCACGAGATCGCAGGACTCGTCGGCGATGGTGTTCAGCATGGTGTCGCCCGGCTCCACCTGGCGGGTGGTGATGTGCGCCGATTCGACGCGGCAGCCGTGGTGCGAGAGGTGGCGGGCGATGTCGGCGCCGGGCTCGTCGCCCAGCCCGGCGAAGCCCGACGGCGGGTTGACCGCCAGCACCACCACGCGCTGCGCCGTGGTCAGCAGCGGCAGCGCGTCGGACACCGCGCGCGCCGCCTCGCGGCTGGCGTTCCAGCCGACCAGGACGCGCTCGCCGACGGTCGCGAAGCTGCCGGCGTAGGGCACCACCAGCAGCGGACGCCCGCACTCGAACACCAGGTCCTGCGGCATCACCACCGGCGTGTCGCGGTCGCGCCGCGGTTCGATCTGGCCGACCACCACCAGGTCGGCGTAGCGGCCGTGCAGGGCGGCCGCCTGGGTCGGGTCGCCGCGCACGGCGCGCCATTCCGAGCGGTCGGTCAGGCCGAAGCGCCGCACCCGCTCCTCGAAGGCGCGGCCGGCGGCGGCGGCCCGGTCCTCGGCGGCGCGGCGCTGGGCGTTGCGCACCTCCTCGGGCAGTTCGGCGGCGACGTAGGCCGGCAGTGGCGGCTGGGCGATGACGTAGAGTCCGGTGAGGTGCGCGTCGTGCCGGGCGGCGAGCTGGGCCGCGACGTCGATGCGCGCGGCGGCCGCGGGCCCGTCGTCGACCACCACCAGCAGATCCTTCAGTGCCATGTCGTCGTCTCCATGCAGCCCGCCGGGACCGGGGCGTCCGCTGCCCCCCGCGCGCGGGCGACTCAAACTATAGCGCCGCCGACCCGGGGTGGCGACGGTCTCAATGGTCAACACAGGGGCGCGCAAAACACCGCCCGCCGGCGCGCGTGCGCGTCCGGTGCCGGCCCCTCCGCCGTCGCCGACAGTGCCGCCGCGGCCACAACCGGCCGTCCTGATCGAGGCGATGGATTTGCCGCTTTGCTTTTGACGGGCAGGCAAGGTATCGCGTAAGTGTTCGCGGTCGGTCGACGGACGGTGCCCTCTTTCTCGCGTGCCTATGAACACGGATCCCCATCTCGACGCGCTGGTTGCGGCCCTCAGCGGCACCGAACGCTCGGCTCCGGCGCTCGCCACCCTGATGCAGGTCATGGATTCCATGCCCACCATGGTGGGGCTCCTCGACACCGAGCGCCGGCACATCTACGCCAACCGCGCCTATCTCGAGTTCATGGGCTGCGCCCTGGCCGATCTCGCCGGCCGCACCGTCGCCGGTGCCATGGGCGAGGACCTGTTCCGCGCCACCCGCGGCACCGTCGACCGGGCGCTCGCCGGCGAGGTGGTGATCGCCGAGGGCTGGCTGCCCGACCCCGCCGGCGGCCAGCGCTACATGCAGCGCGTGCACGCCCCGCACCGCCGCCCCGACGGCACCATCGCCGGCTATTTCGTGCTGCTGCAGGACCTCACCGAACGCCGCAAGATCCAGGACGACCTGTTCCGCCTCGCCTACTACGACCCGGTCACCGGGCTCGGCAACCGCCTGCTGCTGGTCAAGCACATGGCCGACTACCAGGCGGTGGGGGAGCCCTTCACCCTGCTGACCGTCGACGTCGACCGCTTCCAGGAGGTGCGCACCAGCCTGGGCCAGGCCTTCGCCAACGAGCTGCTGATCGACATCGCCCACCGCCTCGCCCGCGACGGCGGCCCGTTCGACATGCTGGCCCGCATCAGCGACCACGCCTTCGCGCTGCTGATGGCCGGCCAGGTCGGCCCGGCGGTGGTCGAGCAGCGGGTGGACACGGTCGCCGGCATCGTCCGCTCGGCGCGCTCCAGCTCCGGCGCCGCGGTGTTCCTGTCCGCCAGCATCGGCGTCGCCTCCTGGTCGGAGGCCCACGAGCGGCCGGAGGACGTGCTGCGCGACGCCGAGATCGCCACCGGCCACGCCCGCCACGCCGGCGGCGCCCGCTACGCCCGCTTCGACCCGGCCATGCACGCCCGGGTGGTCGAGCAGGTGCGCCTCGAGCACGACCTGCGCCGCGCGCTGGAGCGCGGCGACGAGCTGTGGGTCGCCTACCAGCCGATCGTCGAGATGGTGACCGGCGGCCTCGCCGGCTTCGAGGCGCTGGTGCGCTGGAGCCATCCCGAGCGCGGCAACATCCCGCCCGGCGTCTTCATCCCGATCGCCGAGAGCACCGGGCTGGTGGTGACGCTCGGCACCTGGGTGCTGCGCGAGGCGTGCCGCCAGATCGCCGACTGGCAGGACAAGCGGCTGCCCGGCTCGGCGCCGCTGTTCATGAGCGTCAACCTGTCGCCCCTGCAGCTCGGCGATCCCGGCTTCGTCCACGTCGTGCGCGGCGTCCTGCGCGAGACCGGGGTCGAGCCGCCCTGGCTGAAGCTGGAGCTGACCGAGGGCGCGGTCATGGAGAAGGCCGAGCAGTCGATCAAGCTGCTCGAGCAGCTGCGGGCGCTCGGCATCAAGCTGTCGATCGACGACTTCGGCACCGGCTACTCGTCGCTCAGCTACCTGCACAAGCTGCCCATCGACAGCCTGAAGGTCGACCGCTCCTTCGTCTCGGCCATGCACCAGTCGGAGGAGAACCGGGCGATCGTCCGCATCATCGTCGACCTCGCCCGCCTCCTCGGCTTCGACGTGATCGCCGAGGGCATCGAGACCACCGCCGACGCCAACCTGCTGCGCGCGCTCGCCTGCGACTACGGCCAGGGTTACCACTATTCCCGCCCGGTGCCGGCGGCCGACGCCGAGCTCCTGGTGGTCGGCGAGCCGCCCTGGCGCGACGGGCTGTAGGACGCGGCGCCGGGACGGGCGGGGCGGCGGATGCCCTCTTCCCTCCGGGGCCGGGGATGCGTGCGTTGTGGCGCATTCCGCCCGCGCTGCCGGTCGGACGGGAGAAAAAGCCCCTCTCCCACAAGGGGAGAGGGGCTCTGGGAGACGGTTGACCGATCCATCCAGCGAAATGGGCGAATACGAAAGCATCCGCAGGGCAGGGGCGTGCTCCTACAGCGCGAAACGCATGCGGATGCGCCGGCCGCCGTCCAGCAATTCGTGGGCGCTGGCGACGGCGCCGATCAGGGCGAGGCCGCGGCCGGCCGCGGCGGCCGGGTGCCGCGGCGGCGGGGCGGTGAAGCCGGCCCCGTCGTCCGCCACCTCGACGACGACTCCCCGCGCCTCCAGCCACGCCCGCACGACGACGCGGCGGCCGGCGAACGCCGGATCGGCCAGGCGGGCGGCGAGGGCGGCGGAGAAGCGGTCGAGGGCGGCGACGCCGGCGTCCTGCACGCTCTCCACCTGAAGGTTGCCGTGGATGATGGCGTTGGCGACCGCCTCGTGCAGGGCCAGCTCCAGGTCGCCGCCCCGGGGGCCGGCCGGCGGGTGCCGGGCGGCCAGCGCGGCGGCGAGGCGGGCGGCGAGCGGCAGGCGGTTGGCGGCGGCGGTGGTGAGGCTGGCGTGGAGGTCGGCCCCGGCGGCGGCGCGCACCGCCGCCGCCAAGCCGTCGTCGTCCAGTCCGCCGACCTCGATCCAGGCGGCGAAGGGCGGCCGCCACAGGGCCGTGTCGTCCGCCATGTCGTGCGCCGTGTCGCCGAGCAGGGCCGCCACCGCCGCCGGTGCCGCGCCGCCGGCCGCGCCTTGCGCCGGGGCCCAGCACGCTAGGCCGAGCGCCCGCGCCAGCCGCCGCAGCCGCTCCACGGGCAGGCCGGCGCCGTGCAGGGCGTCGAGGCGGGGCGGCGCCACGGCGGCCGCTAGTCCTCGATGGCGACGATCTTGTCGAGCTGCGCCACCGCCAGCACCCGGCGGACCTGGCCGGCGGCGCCGCGCAGCACGAGCTCCTTGTCGACGCCGGCCATCTCCTCGCGGGCGATGAGCAGCATGCCGATGCCGGCGGAGTCGACGAACTCCAGCCCCTCGAGGTCGAAGACCTGGCGGGTCGCCGCGTTGCCCAGCATCTCGCGGATCAGCGCGCGCAGGCAGGCGTGGTCGTTGAAGGTGAGGCGCCCGCGCAGCCGCACGACGGCGTCCTTCCCCTGGATGTCCATTGCGTAGTCCATCGGTCCCCCTCGTCGGTCCTGGTGCCGACTGGTGTCTCGCGCGGCCGATCCGGCGCCGGCGGCCGCTTCAGAAGAGCTCGACGTCGCCGGCCGAACCGTCGTCCCGCCCGGCGGCGGCATCGAGCGCCCCGTGCAGGTCGAGCGCCGTGCCCTCCAGCAGCAGCTTGCGCACGAACCGCTCGCGCACGTCGCTCAGCCTGAAGCGGCCCAGCAGCGCGTCCAGCCAGGCGTGCGGCACCGGGGTGTCGACGTCGGGCGGCAGCTTGCCCCGCGTGCGGTCCTCCAGGTCCTCCAGGCCGGCGGCGATGACGTGCAGGCTGTCGCTCACCGCCTCCAGCCGCTGCTTGGTGAGGTCCTGGAACTGCATGCCGGTGACGACGTGGGCGATCGTGCCGGACATCTCCGTCGACACCCGGGCGGCGGTCTCCAGCACCGCCTTCACGTGCTCGGTCTGCTCGACCAGGCTGGCCATCGACTTGTCCACCCGCTCCTTGGCGCGCAGCTGCGGCGACATGTCGGTGTCGGCGATCCGGCGCAGGATCTCGTGGCCGTGGCGGACACCGCGGACGACCGCCGTCACCTTGGCGCGCATGCGGTCGGCGAGCGCGCTGGTGTCGTGCGAGAGGTGGCGCACCTCCTGCGCCACCACGGCGAAGGTGCGCCCGGCCTCGCCGGCCCGGCTCGCCTCGATGGTGGCGTTGAGGGCGAGGAAGTTGGTCTGCCGGTTGATGGTGTCGATGTCGGTGATCGAGCGCTCCAGCTCGGCGACGTCGTTCTGCACGTCGTCCAGCAGGTGGACCATGCTCATGGCCTGCTCCGACAGGGCGACGACGTTGGCGATCATCTCGGCGATCGAGCCCTGCATGTGCTCGACCACCTCGCCGAGCGGCACGCGCGCGCCGTCGACCTCGACCGAGCCGGCGGTGGCGACGATCTCCTGCACCCGCCCGGACTGTTCCAGCGCCTTGTCCGTCAGCTCGCGGAAGCGGCCGGACAGGTCCAGGGTGGAGGTCTCCACCAGGTCGGAGGTGCGCCGCAGCTCGCCCTGCACCGCCTCCATGGTGCGGCGCTGCACGTCGGCGAAGCCCATCCAGGTCGCCAGCAGCTCGTAGTCGACCACCACCTGCGGCCCGCCGAGCGGCGCCGGTTCGGTGCCCTCCGGCCGGGTCGGCGCCACCGCCGTTTCGGCACGCCAGTCGAAAGCCATCTCACACGCTCCTTACGTCGCCCGGCCGCGCGCCGCGGGCGGCGACCGCCCGCAGCATCTCGGCCGGAATCTGCGCCAGCGGCAGCTCGACGGCGACCGCTCCGGCGTCGCGCGCCGCGCGCGGCATCCCGTAGACGACGCAGCTCGATTCCTGCTCGCCGATGGTATAGGCCCCGGCCTGGCGCATTGCCAACAGGCCGGCGGCGCCGTCGCGCCCCATGCCGCTCAAGATCACACCCACCGCGTCGGCTCCGGCGGCCTCGGCCACCGAGTGGAAGAGGACGTCGACCGACGGGCGGTGGCCGCTCACCGGCGGGCCGTCGTCGATGCGGCAGGCGAAGCCGCCGGCGGCGGGCGCCAGCGTCAGGTGGCGGTCGCCGGGGGCGACGTGGACGGTC
The DNA here is from genome assembly GCF_051225715.1 of Azospirillum sp. ST 5-10. Taxonomy (NCBI): domain Bacteria; kingdom Pseudomonadati; phylum Pseudomonadota; class Alphaproteobacteria; order Rhodospirillales; family Azospirillaceae; genus Azospirillum; species Azospirillum sp. ST 5-10. Next base: position 131,508 of record NZ_JBPJSP010000016.1, on the reverse strand, counting down.
CCCGGCTCCAGCCGGACGCCGGGGGCGGCGACCCGCACCGCGGGCGGCGTCTGCCGGTCGAGCCGGGCGGCGAGGCTGGCGACGTAGGAGGGGCCGATGTGCTGGGTCACGAGGATGGGCGGGCAGTCCGCCGGCATCATCGACAGCACGGCGCGGATGCGCTCGACCCCCCCGGTGGAGGCGCCGATGGCGATGACGCCGGCCCGGGTCCCGGCCCGCCACGGCGCCGGCGCCGCCGGGCGTGCCGCCGGGAGCGCCGTCGGGCGCGCCGTCGCGGCGACGCGGATCTTCGCCGCCAGCTCGGCCGCCATGGCGGCGAACCGCTGGCCGTCGCTGCCGTCGGGCTTGGCGACGCAGTCGACGGCGCCGATCTCCAGGGCGCGGATCGCCGCGTCCGACCCTTCGCGGGTGAGCGAGGAGACCATCACCACCGGGGTCGGGCGCAGCGCCATGATCTTTTCCAGGAACGACAGGCCGTCCATCCGCGGCATCTCGACGTCCAGGGTGATCACGTCGGGGTTGCTGGCCTTGATGGCGGCGCGCGCCTCGTAGGGGTCGCCGGCGGTGGCGACGACGGCGATGCCGGGCTCGCGGCTCAGCGCGTCGGTCAGCAGCGCCCGCATCAGGGCGCTGTCGTCCACCACCACCACGCGGATCGGCCTGGCCACGGCGCTCAGCCCTCCACGAACAGGTCGATGTCGCCCTCGACCGGCCGCTCGGCGAGCTGCGTCAGGAAGCGCAGCTCCCGGCCGACCGTCTCCGACAGGGCTTCGGGCCGCAGCAGCCGGCGCAGGGCGCGGCCGCCGTGGGGGAAGTAGTGGACCCGCCGCGCCGAGCGGCCGCCGAGGTCGTGCCCGACCAGGGCCAGCCCCTCGCGCAGGACGTAGTCGATGGCGAAGGCGGCGTTGCGCAGACCGATGTCGGCGCTGGAGCGGATCACCCGGGCGCCGCCGAACAGCTTGACCTCCAGGCGCGAGCGCCGGCCGCCGCGCGCCAGCACGTCGTTGATCAGCCGCTCCATCGCCACGGCACCGTAGCGGGCCGCGGCGTCCGCGTGTCCGGCCTCGGTCTCCGGCACCTCGGGCAGGAGGAAGTGGTTCATGCCGCCGACGGCCGCCACCGGGTCGCACACGCAGGCGGCGACGCAGCTCCCCAGGGTCGTCACCATCATGAGGTCCGCGCGGTCGCTCACGCGGTGGCGGCCGAGGACGACCTTCACCGCGTGGGCCTGGAAGTGCGGGTCGTAGTGGCTGTCGCCGTGGCTCGGCTCGGCGGCGCGTCGGGCGCTGTCGACGGTCATCGCTCACAGCCTGCGGTAGGTGGTCGGGCCGGTCTGGCGGAAGCCGTCCGACACGCCGTAGAGGCTCTCCGAATGGCCCAGGTACAGGTAGCCGCCCGGTGCCAGCAGGCGGGCGAAGTTCTCGATCACCTGGGTGCGCCCGGCCCGGTCGAAATAGATCAGCACGTTGCGGCAGAAGATCGCGTCGAAGGGCCCCCTCATCGGCCAGGGCTCCAGCAGGTTCAGCGGCTTGAAGGTGATCAGCCGCTTCAGCGCCTCGTCGACGGCGAAGGTCGCCTCGCCGTCCTCGCGCCGCCGCCGGGTGAAGCGGTCGCGCAGCGGGGCGGGGACGCCGTCGGCCTGGTCGGCGGGGTAGACGCCGCGGCGGGCCGTCTCCACCATGTGGGTGTCGATGTCGGTGGCGAGGATGCGGGCGTCCCAGCGCGCCAGGTCGGCCAAGCCGGCCGCCACCACCATGGCGATGGTGTAGGGTTCCTGTCCCGACGAGCAGCCGGCCGACCAGACGCGCAGCCGCGGCCGCGCGGCGCCGGCCTGGCGGGCGCGGACCTCCGGCAGGACCGTCGCGCCGAGATGCTCGAAATGGTGCGCCTCGCGGAAGAAGGTCGTGAGGTTGGTGGTCAGCGCGTTGACCAGGAAGCCGATCTCGCGGTCGCCGGCGTCGCTCTCCAGGAGCTCGCAGTAGGCGTCGAAGTCCCTCAGCCGCAGGTCGCGCAAACGGCGGGCGAGGCGCGAGTAGACCATCTCCGCCTTGTGGGGGGCGAGATGGATGCCGGCGAGGCGGTGGATCAGCCGCGCCACGAAGTCGAAGTGCCGCCGCCGGAACGGGAATTCCCGCCGCGCCGCCGCCGGGCGGCCCGCCGGCGCCGCCGCCGGGTCGGCGGGAGGGGGGGCGGCCGGTGCGCCGTTCACCGCGGACAAGCCGTTCACGCCGGGCCGTTCACGCCGGGCCGCCGGCCGGCGCGCCGGGCGGGCGGTCGGCCGTGTCGGCGTCGCTGCTCTCGGCGGCGAACAGACGCTCGACGTCGAGCAGGGTCACCATGCGCTGGTCGACGGTGTAGAGGCCGCTGAGATACTCCGCGTCGACCATGCCGACGTCGGCGTCGGGGGGCGGCTTGATGGCGTCCCGGTCGATCGACAGGATGTCGGAGATGGCGTCGACCAGGATGCCGCGGGTGCGCTCGCCGACCTGGATCACCACCACGACGTGGCGCCGGGTGACCTCGGTGCGGCCGCCGCCGAAACGGGCGCGCAGGTCGAAGATGGGGATGATGACGCCGCGCAGGTTGATCACCCCGCGCACGAAGTCCGGCAGGTTGGGCAGCCGGCTTTCCGGCGTCCAGCCGCGGATCTCGCGCACCGCCAGGATGTTGACGCCGTACTCCTCGGCGCCGACCGTGAAGGTGACGTACTGCGCCTCGTGGTCGGCGGCCATGTCGCCGCGGACCGCGTCGAAGCGGGCGCTGCCGGCGGTCGCAAGGGCGGTCGAGCTGTTCATCGGTTTGGCCTCACACCGTTTCCAGGGGCGCCGGGTCGGCGTCGTTCATGGTTGGCTGGGCGGGCAGGGCGGTCGGCCGGGCGCCGCCGTTCTCGGCCTGCCGGCTCATCTCGCGCAGTCCCGCGACGTCGAGGATCAGGGCCACCCGGCCGTCGCCCAGGATGGTGGCGGCGGCGACGCCGTCGAGGCGGCGGTAGTTGGCCTCCAGGCTCTTGATGACCACCTGCTGCTCGCCCAGCACCTCGTCCACCACCAGACCCAGGCGTGCGCCGTCCTCGGTCTCCACCAGCACCACCAGCCCCCGGGTGGCGTCGCCGACCGCCCTGGGGATGGCGAACAGCCGGTGCAGGTAGACCAGCCGCACGTACTCGCCGCGCGCCATCATGACGTCGCAGCGGCCGACCAGCCCGTGCAGGTCGGCCGGCTTGGGCCGCAGGCTCTCGACGATGTTGGTCAGCGGCAGGACGAAGCGCTCCTCCCCCACCGAGATCACCATGCCGTCCAGCACCGCCAGCGTGAGCGGCAGCGACAGCACGAAGCGCGAGCCCTCGCCCGGCGCGGACTGCACGGTGATGCGCCCGCCCAGCGAGGTGATGTTGCGCCGGACCACGTCCATGCCGACGCCGCGCCCGGAGATGTTGGACACCTTGTCGGCGGTGGAGAAGCCGGGCAGGAAGATCAGGTTGTCGATCTCCTCGTCCGACAGGTTGGTGCCGGGCGGCACCAGGCCCTTCTCGACGGCCTTGGCGAGCACGCGGCCGCGGTCGATGCCGCGGCCGTCGTCGGCCACCTCGATGACGATGCGGCCGGAGCGGTGCTGGGCCGACAGCCGCACCGTGCCCTGCCTGGGCTTGCCGATCCGCTCGCGCTCGTCGGGGCCCTCCAGCCCGTGGTCGATGGAGTTGCGGATCATGTGGGTCAGCGGGTCCACCAGATTCTCGACCACCGTCTTGTCGACCTCGGTGGCCTCGCCGGCGGTGACGAGCTGGACCTCCTTGTGGGTCTCCGCCGCCAGTTCGCGGACCAGGCGCGGCATGCGGCTGAAGACGCTGGACACCGGCTGGGCGCGGATCGACATGACGCTCTCGCGCAGCTCGCGGGTGTGCTGGGCGAGCTGCTCCAGCCCTTCCAGCAGCGCCTGGAACTGGCCCGGCGGCAGCTCGCGGACGTGCTCGGCGATCATCGCCTGGGTGATCACCATCTCGCCCACCATGTTGACCAGCCGGTCGACCTTGTCCAGGTCGACACGGATGGTGTGGGCGGTCAGGGCGACGTGGTTGGCGCTGCCGTTGCCGCCGTTGCCGTTGCCGCCGTTGCCGCTGCCGGCGTCGCGCCTGGCCGGCGCGTCCACCGTCCCGGCCGCCGTCCCGGCCGCCGTCCCGGCCACCGCCCCGGCCGCCGCGGTGAGCATGGGCGGTACGACCGCCGGCGCCGCCGGCGGCAGGGGCGGCGGGACGGGCTCGGCGGCGATGCGGATGTCGCACTCGTCGGCGACGAACTCGAAGACGTCGTCGATGGCCGCCCGGTCGAGTTCGGGCCCGGCGCTCAGCCGCACCGTCCACCACAGGTGCAGCGCCTCGCCCGCGAGGTCGGTCAGCGCGGGCAGGCCGTCGTCGTGGCACTCCACCTCCGCCGTGCCGAGGCGGCGCAGCGCACGCAGGATGTGGAGGGGCTCGTTGCCCGTCGTCAGCAGGTCGGCCGTGGGGCGGAACGTGACGGTCCAGCGCACCGCGCCGGTGTTCGCCGGCGCGGCCCGGGCCGCCTCGATGGCGGCCAGCGCGTCGCCGAAGATGCCGGCCTCCCCGTCCTCCTCGTCGGCCGGCGCCGCCGGCGCCACGGCGGCCGGCTCCGGCGCCAGGAAGCGGCGCAGGGCCTCCGCCACGGCGTCGGTGGCGCCGGGCGGCGCCGGCACCTCCTCGCGGGCGTAGGCGACCATCCGGCCCAGCACGTCGTTGGCGCGGATCAGCGTGTCGACGAGGGCGGTGGTGACGGGGATGGTGTCGTTGCGCACCCCGTCCATGACCGTTTCGAACTGGTGGGCGAAGGCGACGAGTTCGGCAAAGCCGAAGGCGCCGCCGCCGCCCTTGATGGAGTGGACGGCGCGGAAGACGGCGTTGACCTCGTCACTGTCGACGCGGCCCGGGGCCAGGGCGAGAAGACCGGCCTCGGCCACCGCCAGCAGTTCGGCGCATTCGTCGAAATAGGTCTGCTTGAAGCGGCTCAGGTCTTCCACGCGTGTCCTCCTCCGGGCCGGTGCGGCGTCAGCCGCAGACCTTCTGGACGACGGAGATCAGCTTGTCCGGGTTGAACGGCTTGACGAGCCAGCCGGTGGCGCCGGCGGCCCGGCCCTCGGCCTTCTTGGCGTCGTCCGACTCGGTGGTCAGCATGAGGATCGGCACCGTGCGGTGGGCCGGGCTGGCGCGCAGGCGGCGGATGAGGGTCAGGCCGTCCATCACCGGCATGTTGAGGTCGGCGATCACCAGGTCGACCGGGGTGCCGGCCAGCAGCGAGAGCGCCTGCTGGCCGTCGCCGGCCTCCAGCACCTCGTAGCCGGCGCCCTTCAGGGTGAAGGCCACCATGTCCCGCATCGTCCGCGAATCGTCGACGGTCAGCACCTTCTTCACGCGACACTCCATTGCTGCAGCCACGGCGCGAGGCCGAGATCCTCGCACGCGCCGACCAGGACCGGCGACGGGCGCTCGACGGCGAAGCGGCACCCCCGGTCGGCGGCGTGGCGGGACGCCGCCAGCAACGCCTGCAGGCACGCGGTGCTCAGCCGCTCCACCGCCTCGGCCTGCACGACCACCGTGCCGGCCTTGGCGAATCCGGCGCGCAGGCCGTCCAGCAGCGGCTGCGCCATCGCCAGGTCGAGGTCGCCGGGCAGCCCCAGCGTCACCCGTCCCTCCGCCTCGCTCCACCGGATCTCGGCCACCGCACCCTCTCCGCACCGCACGAGCCCGCCGCCCGCCGGCGCAACCATGACAGAGGCCCGGATAAGGATTGGTTAAGCGCATAGGCCGAACGGGAGGGTGGCGACGGCACGGCGACGCGGGACCTCCGTTCAGGCACGGATGCGCTGCAGGAAGTCGGCGACCCGCACGCGGATCACCTCGGCCTCCTTGGACACCTCGGCGGAGGCGTCGAGCACCCGGCCGGCGGCGCCGCCGGTCTGGTCGGCCGCCTGGGTCACCTCGCCGATGCTGCCGCTGACCAGCTCGGTGCCGCGCGCCGCCTCCTCGACGTTGCGGGCGATCTCCGCGGTGGCGGCGTTCTGCTCCTCGACGGCCGCGGCGATCGTCGTGGCGATCTCGTCGATGCGCACGATGGTGCCGCCGATCCCCCGGATCGCCTGGGCGGCGTCCGTGCTGATCGCCTGCATGGCCTGGATCTGCTGGCTGATCTGTTCGGTCGCCTTGGCGGTCTGGTTGGCGAGGTTCTTGACCTCCGAGGCGACCACGGCGAAGCCCTTGCCGGCCTCGCCGGCCCGCGCCGCCTCGATCGTCGCGTTCAGCGCCAGCAGGTTGGTCTGGCTGGCGATGGAGTTGATCAGGCCGACGATCTCGCCGACCCGGCCGCTCGCCTCGACGAGACCGGCGACGGTCGCGTTGGTGGTGTCGGCCTGCTGGACCGCCTGGCGGGCGATCGACTGGGAGCTGGTCACCTGCAGCCCGATCTCCTGGACGGAGCGGGCGAGCTCTTCCGACGCGGCGGCGACGGTCTGGACGTTGGCCGACGCCTGCTGCGACGCCGCGGACACCTCGGCCGCCTTCTGCGCGCTGGCGGTGGCGACGTCGGACAGGTCGCGGGCGGTGCCGTCGAGCGTGGCGGAGGCGGCGAGCACGCTGCGCAGCACCTGCGACAGATCCGCGTCGAAGTCGCGGATGGCGGCGTCGACGGCGGCCGCGCGCCGGTCCCGGGCCTCGCGCGCCTCGCGCTGTTCGGTCTCGATCCGCTCCTTCTCGACGGCGTTCTGGCGGAAGGTGCCGAACGCGCCGGCCAGGGCGCCGATCTCGTCCCGCCGCCCGGCATAGGGCGCCGCGACCGTGAGGTCTCCGTCCGCCAGGCGCAGCATGGCGTCCCTGATGCGCTCCAGCGGCGTGATCACGCGCCGCCCGATCGCCAGCATGCTCGCTCCCGCCAGGACCACGGTTCCCGTCAGCAGCAGCAGGTTCCGGACGAGGGTTCCCAGCGCCGCGCTCCGCAGTTCCTCGATGCGCGCGCCGGCGGCGTCGAGCGCGCGCAGCGCGGCGGTGAGCATCGTCTCCTGGTGGAGCCCGTTGAACTGCGACCACTGGGTGGGGGTGAGTTCGGGCTTTTCCCCCTTGGCGAGGGCGTCGACGATGCGGTCGCGCACGGCGACGTACTCGCCGCCGACGTAGGCGGCCTTGGCGGCCGCCAGGCTCTCCAGGACGGCGGCCGGCGTCGCGTGGCCGGACGCGGCCTCCTCGACGGCCGCCCAGGCCGCCTGGACGCCGCCGACGAGGCCGAGATAGCGGCGGTGCGCGTCGGCGCCGATCCGGCCGTCGGTCGCCTGGGACGGGACCAGCGCCGCGTTGCCGCCGACGGTGCGGGCGTTCCAGATGAGCTGCTTGACCATCAGCATCTGGTCGACGAAGGAATCCGTGCCCCTCGCCATGGCGGTCAGCTCCGTGGTCAGCCGGTCCACCAGCTCGATCGTCTCGGTGGCCGTCGCCGCGAACTCCTTGCCGAGCTCCGCCCGGCGTGCGTCCTTCGGCTTGGTCATCGCCTCGCGGGACTCGGCGTGCAGCGTCGTGAGCGCGTCGGCGAGACGCTCCAACCGCGCCACCGCCGCGTCCCGGTCGGCGAGGTCGAGGCCGCGCACGGTGGCGAGCGCCGCGCGCAGGGACGGGACGTCCTCCGCCCGGGCGTCCTCCACCCCCTTGATTTCCGCGGCCTCGGCGGGGGCCGCGGCGTCCAGCGCCCGCACCGTCCGCGCGCGGTCGAGCCGCAGCCGGTCGAGGGCGCGGAAGGCGTGGCCGGACGCCGTCACCACGCCGGCGGTGCGCTCGGCCTGCGCCAGGCGCTGCCACGATCCCCAGGTGTCGATGGCGACCAGCAGCATGATGGTCGCCGTCATCACGGCGATGACGGATTTCAGGAGGGCGCTGACGGACAGGCGGCTCAGCATGGCGGACCTCGGGCCGGGACGTTGCGGGGCGACGCGGGCGATCGCCGTCGTGCCTTCCGCCGGGATGCGGGGCGCGGGGGACGAGACCGGCGGTCGGTCCCCGGAAGCAAGAGCCGAGCCAAGGGGCGCGCCCGGCCGCGCCCTCCGCCGCCGACCCTGCGGCGTCAAGGGTGTCGCCTCTTCCGGGCGCGGACCGGGGCCGGCCCGCCCGAGGCGGCGGCCGGTCCGCCGCGCATTCTGGTGTGCGGAATGCGAACGGTGCGCGGCCGGCGGACGCTACATCCGCACGGCGTCGCTCTTGACCGCCTCGAGGTTGAGGGCGGCGGCGAGCAGGGCGCGGGTGTAGTCCTGCTGCGGCTGCTCGAAGATCCGCTGGGTCGGGCCCTGCTCCACCACCTTGCCGTCCTTCATGACGATGACGTGGCTGGACAGCGCCCGCACCACCCGCAGGTCGTGGCTGATGAAGAGGTAGGCCAGGTTGTGGCGGGCCTGGATGTCGCGCAGCAGGTCGACGATCTGCGCCTGCACCGACATGTCCAAGGCACTGGTCGGCTCGTCCAGCACGACGAAGCGCGGCTTCAGCACCAGGGCGCGGGCGATGGCGATGCGCTGGCGCTGGCCGCCGGAGAACTCGTGCGGGTAGCGGTTGCGGGCTTCCGGCGGCAGGCCGACCTCCTCCAGCGCCGTGGCGACCATGGCGTCGCGCTCGGCGCCGCTGCCCATGCCATGGATCTTCAGACCCTCGCCGATGATCTGCCCGACCGACATGCGCGGGCTGAGCGAGCCGTAGGGGTCCTGGAAGACCACCTGCATCTCCCGGCGCAGGGGGCGGAGCGCCTTCGCCGGCCGGCCCTGGATGTCCTTGCCGTCGAACAGGATGGCGCCCTGGCTGGACTGCAGGCGCAGCAGCGCCAGGCCGAGCGTCGTCTTGCCCGAGCCGGACTCGCCGACCACCCCCACCGTGTGCCCCGCGCGCACCGTCACCGACACGCCGTCGACGGCGCGCACGTGGTCGACGGTGCGCCGCAGGACGCCCTTCTTGATGGGGAAGTGGACCTTGACGTCGCGCGCCGTCATCACCTCCGGCGCGTCGGCCGGCGGATTCAGCGGGTTGCCCTTGGGCTCGGCCGCCAGCAGCTTGCGGGTGTAGGGGTGCTGCGGCCGCACGAACAGGTCGGCGGTGGCGGCGTGCTCGACGATCTCCCCCTGGTTCATCACGCACACCCGGTCGGCCATCTTGCGCACCACGCCGAGATCGTGGGTGATCAGCAGCAGCGCCATGCCGAAGCGCTGCTGCAGGTCCTTCAGCAGCTCCAGGATCTGCGCCTGGATGGTGACGTCGAGCGCCGTCGTCGGCTCGTCGGCGATCAGCAGGTCCGGCTCGTTGGCCAGCGCCATGGCGATCATCACGCGCTGGCGCTGGCCGCCCGACAGTTCGTGCGGGTAGGCGCCGAGGCGCCGCTCCGGCTCGGGGATGCCGACGAGGCGCAGCAGCTCGAGCGTGCGCCGGCGCGCCGCCGTGCGGTCCAGGCCCTTGTGCAGGAACAGGGTCTCGTTGACCTGCCGCTCGATGGTGTGCAGCGGGTTCAGGGAGGTCATCGGCTCCTGGAAGATCATGGCGATGCGGTCGCCGCGCACCCGCCGCAGGGTCTTCTCGTCGGCCCCCATCAGCTCGGTGTCGAGGAAGCGGATGGAGCCCGCGGGGTGGTGCGCCATGGGGTAGGGCAGGAGCTGCAGGATCGACAGCGCGGTCACCGACTTGCCCGAGCCGGACTCGCCGACCAGCGCCAGCGTCTCCCCCTTGGCGATGTCGAAGGAGACGCCGCGCACCGCGTGCATGGCCGATCCGGCGGAGCGGAAATCGACCGACAGGTTGCGGACGGACAGCAGTTCGGGCATGGCCGGGGTCACCCTTCGCGTTTCGTCATTCCGCCGCCTTCGCCGCGCCGGCCGCGCCGGTCGCGGTGTCGGAGACGTTGGGGCCGGTGGAGAGCGCGCCGATGGTCTTGCGCGGGTCGAAGGCGTCGCGCACCGCCTCGCCGATGAAGATCAGGAGGCTCAGCATGATCGCCAGCACGAAGAAGGCGGTGAGGCCGAGCCAGGGCGCCTGCAGGTTGGCCTTGCCCTGGGCCAGCAGCTCGCCCAGCGACGGCGAGCCCGGCGGCAGGCCGAAGCCGAGGAAGTCCAGCGCCGTCAGGGTGGTGATCGAGGAGTTGAGGATGAAGGGCAGGAAGGTCAGGGTCGCCACCATGGCGTTGGGCAGCACGTGGCGGATCATGATGGTGGCGTCGCCGGCCCCCAGCGCCCGCGCGGCGCGGACATAGTCGAAGTTGCGGGCGCGCAGGAACTCCGCCCGCACCACGCCGACCAGCGCCATCCACGAGAACAGCAGCAGCAGGCCGAGCAGCCACCAGAAGTTCGGCGTCACCACCGACGACAGGATGATCAGCAGGAACAAGGTCGGCAGGCCCGACCAGATCTCGATGAAGCGCTGGAACAGCAGGTCGGTGAGGCCGCCGAAGTAACCTTGGACCGCGCCGGCGGCGACGCCGACGATGGAGGACAGGATGGTCAGCGTCAGGCCGAACAGCACCGAGATGCGGAAGCCGTAGATCAGCCGCGCCACCACGTCGCGCCCCTGGTCGTCGGTGCCCAGCCAGTTGTCGGCCGAGGGCGGCGCCGGGGCGGGGACGTCGAGGCTGTAGTTGATGGTGCGGTAGCTGAAGGGGATCAGCGGCCACACCATCCAGCCCTTCTCGTTGATCAGCTCCTGGACGTAGGGGTCGCGGTAGTCGGCGTTGGTCTCGAACTCGCCGCCGAAGGTCGTCTCGGGATAGTTCTCGAAGACGGGGTAGTAGTACCGCCCGTCGTACTCGACCAGCAGCGGCCGGTCGTTGGCGATGAACTCGGCGAACAGGGTCACCAGGAAGATCGCCAGGAAGATCCAGAAGGACCAGAAGCCGCGGCGGTTGGCGCGGAAGTTGCGCAGCCGGCGCTTGGTCAGCGGCGTGACGCGCAGGCCGAGGAAGCGCGGCTCCATGGGGGTCGGCGGGGCGGTCGCGGCCATGTCACACCCTCCGCGCTTCGAAGTCGATGCGGGGGTCGACCACCACGTACATGATGTCCCCCAGAAGGTTCATCAGCAGCCCCAGCAGGGTGAAGAAGTAGAGCGTGCCGAACATCACGGGATAGTCCCGGTTGATCGCCGCCTCGAAGCCCAGCAGGCCGAGCCCGTCGAGGGAGAAGATCACCTCGATCAGCAGCGAGCCGGTGAAGAGGATGCCGATGAAGGCGCCGGGGAAGCCGGCGATGACGATCAGCATGGCGTTGCGGAAGATGTGGCCGTAGAGGACGCGGCGCTCGGCCAGGCCCTTGGCGCGGGCGGTGATGACGTACTGCTTGTTGATCTCCTCCAGGAAGGAGTTCTTGGTCAGCATCGTCAGGCTGGCGAAGCCGCCGATCACCAGCGCCGTCACCGGCAGGGCGATGTGCCAGAAATAGTCGACCACCTGCTGCCACGGTGGCAGCTCCGACCAGTTGTCGGAGACCAGCCCGCGCAAGGGGAACCAGTCGAGGTAGCGGCCGCCGGCAAAGACGACGATCAGCAGCACGGCGAACAGGAAGGAGGGGATGGCGTAGCCGACGATGACGACGCCCGAGGTCCAGACGTCGAAGGGGGTGCCGTCGCGGGTCGCCTTGGCGATGCCGAGCGGGATCGACACGAGGTAGACGATCAGGGTCGTCCACAGCCCGAGCGACACCGAGACCGGCATCTTCTCCAGCACCAGGTCGATCACCCGGCGGTCGCGGAAGTAGGAGTTGCCGAAGTCGAAGACGAGATAGTTGCCCATCATGTGCAGGAAGCGCTCGTGCAGCGGCTTGTCGAAGCCGAACTCGCGCTCGAGCTGCTTGATGAACTCGGGGTCGAGGCCCTGGGCGCCGCGGTAGCGGCTGGTCGCCTCGCCGCCGCCCTGGGCGCCGGCCCCGGCGCCCGCCGCGCTGTCGCCGCCGCCGGTGCCGCCGATGCGGGCGGTGGCCTCCACGGCGGTGCCCTGCATGCGGGCGATGATCTGCTCGATCGGGCCGCCCGGGGCGATCTGCACGATCAGGAAGTTGATGACCATGATCCCGAACAGGGTCGGGATGATCAGCAGCAGGCGGCGGATGATGTAGGCCAGCATCGGCGAGGGCGTCCTGTTCCTGCGGGGCCGGGGGTCAGGGCGTCTTGCGCAACGCCTTGTCCTTGGCCGGGTCGAGCCACCAGGTGGTGGGGAAGCCGTGCGAGTACTTCGCCATGGTCTCCGGGTGGCCGAAGCGGTCCCAGTAGGCGAGGCGCGAGACGTCGTTGTACCAGGTCGGGATGACGTACCAGCCGGACAGCAGGACGCGGTCCATGGCCCGGGTGGTGGCCTCGATGGTCGGCAGGTCGGTGCCGGTGACGATGTCCTCCAACAGCGCGTCGACGACGCCGTCGCGGATGCCCGCGAAATTGCCCTGGCCCTCGACGTCGGCGACCGCGCTGGAGAAGTAGGAGCGCAGCTCCGGCCCCGGCGGCGGGAAGAAGGTGAGGCCGATGCTGACCACGTCGTAGTCGTACTCGTCGGTGCGCACCTTGTACTGGGCGGTGTCGACGACGCGGATGGTGGCCTCGACGCCGGCGCGCTTCAGCATGGTCACGAACGGCTCCACCACCCGCACCAGGCCGGGGTCGTAGAGCAGGATCTCGAAGGTGAAGGGCTGGCCGGCCGCGTTCACCAGCCGGCCGTCCTTGTGCTCCCAGCCGGCCTCCTTGAACAGGGCGAAGGCCTTGCGCAGGTTCTCGCGCGACCGGCCGCTGCCGTCGGTCGAGGGCGGCTCGAAGGCGTCGGTCAGCACGCCGGGCCGCAGCTTGTCCTTGTAGGGGGTGAGGACCGCCACCTCCTCCGGCGTCGGCGCGCCCCGGGCGCCGTACTCGGAGTTGGGGAACCAGCTCTTGATCCGCTTGTACTGGCCATAGAGGAGCTGGCGCTGGATCGTCTCGAAGTCGTAGAGCCAGTTCAGCGCCTGGCGCACCCGGATGTCCTGGAACAGCGGCCGGCGGGTGTTGAAGACGTAGCCCAGCATGCCGTGGGGGGCGTTGTCCGGCACTTCGCTGCGCACCAGGCGGCCCTGCTTCACCGCGTCGGTCTCGTAGCCGGTGGCCCAGCGCTGCGCCTTGTTCTCCTCGCGGAAGTCGATGCGCCCGGCCATCAGCGCCTCGACCTGGACGTTGTCGTCCCGGTAGTAGTCGTAGCGGATCTCGTCGAAATTGTTGAGGCCGCGGTTCACGGGCAGGTCGGCGGCCCAGTAGTCCTTCACCCGCTCGTAGGTGATGGAGCGGCCGGGATCGACCGCCTTGATGCGGTAGGCGCCGGAGCCCAGCGGCGGCTCCAGGGTGGTCTTGGTGGGATCGCGCCCCTCGGCCTGCCACCAGTGGCGCGGCATCGGCCACAGGCTGGCCGCCGCCATCAGCGGCTTCATGGTGCCGCGGGTGCGCATGGTGCAGGTCAGCACCAGCGTTTCCGTCGCCTCGCACTTCTCGATGTCGTCGTAGAAGGAGCGCAGGAACAGGCGCCCCTCCTTGCGCACGAAGTCGAAGGAGTAGACGAAGTCGTCGGCGGTGATCGGCGTGCCGTCGTGCCAGCGCGCCTGCGGGCGGATGTGGAAGCGGATCCAGCTCCTGTCGGCGGGGTACTCCATGCTCTCGGCGATGAGGCCGTAGGCCGAGATCAGCTCGTCGCCCGACCCGGTGGTCAGGGAATCGGTGGTGAGGCCGATGCCGGCCGGCCAGGAGCCGCGCTCGACCAGCGTGTTGAGGCTGTCGTAGCTGCCGAAGGCGCCGAGCGTGATCGCGCCGCCCTTGGGCGCGTCGGGGTTGGCGTAGGGCCAGTGCGCCATGTCCGGGCCGTACTTGGGCGTCCCGAACTCGGAGATCGCCCAGGCCCTGGTCACCCCTTCGGCCGGCGCGTCCTGCGCCCAGGCCGCCGGTCCCGCCCCCCCCGGTCCCGCCAGGGTGACGCCCAAGACCATGGCCGCCGCCACCGCGGCTCTCGTCGCGAACCCCGTCATCTCACCCCTCGCGCCCCGCGGCGGATCGCCGCCGCAATGGGGGTAAGGTAGGGAGCGCAACGTGTCACAATCAAGGCACGACGGTGCAGGAGGGCGCGGATTTCCAGGAGTTGAACCGCACAGTCTAGGTCGGTCGCGGGATCGTCGCGAGCCGATCGACGAGGGCGTCAACGGTGAAGCTCTCACTCAGCAGGTCGTCCAGCGTCCGCGGGCACGTCGTGGGAAGAGGCAGCATCGTGTCACCATACTCGGCGAGGTCGTCACCGGCGTCGCGCAGCGCAAGCCGCCACGCCCTGTCCAGATCGATGCGAGGGCGCATGGCGTTGGTGAGATGCGTCGGCGCATCCGCCTGGAACGTCCGCACCTCCTTGCGCCAGCCACGGACGGCGTCGCTGCCGGGCGCAGAGACCAGCTTGATGGCGTGGCCCAGCATGCGCCGCAGGAGCTTCTCCACCGTCCGCAGTTCCGACAGGCCCACGTCCTCGATCTCCTCAGCCACATGGTCCAGGTCGAGGTCGTTGGGCAGGTCCCGGCGAGTGTGAGCCAGCCGCCGCAGAACGGATGCCTGCTGCTGGGACCAGGCGAAGATGTCCGCGTCGTATCCGACCGGGTGGTCCATGGCCGTTGCTCCTCCGGACGGCCAGGATAGGGCGTCCGTGGCGGACGTCAATCGCTGGCGCACGACGCGGCTACGCCGGACGCCCGTCGAGCGCCAGGAAATGGGCGACCGCCGGCGGCTCCGGCCCGCGGTGGAAGGCCAGCGCCTGGGTCTGGACGTCGGCGTCGGCATGCGACACGCGGCGATGCTGGCGCCGGTGCTCGGCCCAGGATTCCACGAAGAACCACTCCAGCACGCGCTCGGGATGGGCGGCGTCCTCGGCCACCCCCCAGGCGTAGGCGCCGTCGCGCCGGCGCTCGTGGGCCAGCCGGCGCAGCACCGCCAGGAAGGCGGCGCGGTCGGCGGCGGCGACACGGTACTCGACGCTGATCAGCACGGGCCCGCGGTCGTTCGGCACCGGCGCCGCCAGGGCCGGCTCCGGCCAGTGGTTGGACGGGGAGAGGTCGTCCTCGCCGGCCGGCAGCGGCAGGCGCCGCGCCGCCGCGCCCACCGCGGCGACGCCCAGCGCCGCCACCAGCAGGGTGGCCGGGACGCCGACGGCCTCGGCGACCGCGCCCCAGGCGAGGCTGCCGGCGGTGGCGGCGCCGTTGAAGACGGTGAGGTAGAGGGCGAGGCCGCGGCCGCGCACCCAGTTCGGCAGCACCGCCTGGATCGTCGCGTTCAGGGTGGTGAGCACGGCGATCCAGGCGGCGCCCAGCAGCAGCAGGATCGGCGGCGCCAGCCAGCGCGGCGGCGCCAGGGCGAGGATCGCCATCACCGCGGCGGTGACGAGCGCGCCCGCCAGCACCACGCCGTCGGCGCCGAGGCGCTCGCGCAGCCGCGGCAGCAGCACCGCGCCGCCGACGGCGCCGGCGCCGACCGCGCCCAGCAGCAGCCCGTAGAATCCCGGCCCGCCGCCCAGCAGCCGGCCGGCGACGATGGGCAGCAGCGCCCACACCGCGCTGGCGCCGGCGAAGAACAGGCCGGCGCGCAGCAGCAGCCGGCGCACCGCCGGGCTGGAGCGGGCGTAGCGCAGCCCGGCCTTGAGGGCGCCGCCGAACGGCTCCGCCAGGTCGTCGCGGGGGTCGGGGGTGCGCCGCCACAGGAGCAGGGCCACCAGCACCAGGGCGTAGGTCAGCACGTCGGCGCCGTAGGTGGCGGCGGCGCCGAACGCCGCCAGGACCGCCCCGCCGGCGGCCGGGCCGATCGCCCGGGCGATGTTGAAGCCCAGGCTGTTCAGGGCGACGGCGCCCTTCAGTTCGCCCCTCGGCACCAGCTCGGGGACGATCGACTGCCACACCGGCCCCATCAGCGCGGCGCCGACGCCGCCCAGCAGGGTCAGCGCGGCCAGCGCCGCCACGTTGGTGCCGCCGGTCGCCGCCAGGACGGCGAGGGTGGCGCTGACGCAGGCCAGCGCGCACTGGATGGCGATCAGCAGGCGGCGGCGGTCGAGGAGGTCGGACAGCACGCCGGCCGGGATCGCCAGCAGGAACACCGGCAGGGTCGCCGCCGCCTGGATCAGGGCCACCGCCGCCGGCGACCCCGACAGGTCGAGCACCAGCCAGGCGCTCGCCACGTCGCGCATGAAGGTGCCGACGTTGCCCAGCACGGTCGCCACCCACAGCATGGCGAACAGGCGGTTGCGCAGCGGCGCGAAGGCGCCGGCGGGCGGCGTCGCCGCCGGAGCGGCGGCGGATGATCGGGCGTCGGCCATCGGAGTCACCCCGTCGTCGGTCGGTGCGGCCACCTCACACGGCCCAGCAGCCGCAGCCGAACGCGCCCCAGAAGCCGCCGATGTCGGCGGCCGGGACGTCCGCCGCCAGGGCGGCGGCGTGGTCGTGGCCGTGCACGGCGCACGCCGCGTGGCAGCCGCAGGCGTTGGCGAGCGCCGGCCGCGCCGCCGCCGGGAAGGCGCCGACCGGCGACCAGTCCGGCAGCGGCTTGGGCAGGGCCGGGGCGAGGCCGGCGTAGTCGCCGTCGCCATGGACCACCCGGCCGCCCAGCAGGGTGAGCACCGAGCGGATCCGCGCGATCCCGTCCTCGGGCACGGCGAAATAGTCGTCGCTGAGCAGCGCCAGGTCGGCGAGCTGGCCGGCCTTGACCTGCCCCTTCTTGCCCTGCTCGTTGGAGAACCAGGTGTTGGCCTCGGTCCACAGGCGCAGCGCCGTCTCGCGGTCGAGGCGGTTGGCCGGGGGATAGAGGCCGAGGCCGCCGACCGTGCGGCCGGTGACCAGCCAGGACAGCGACACCCAGGGATTGTAGCTGGCGACCCGGGTGGCGTCGGTGCCGGCGCCCACCGGCACGCCGGCGGCGAGCATCGCCTGGATCGGCGGCGTCGCCTCGGCCGCCTTGGCGCCGTAGCGTTCGACGAAGTACTCGCCCTGGAAGGCCATGCGGTGCTGCACGGCGATGCCGCCGCCGAGCGCGGCGATGCGGTCGATGTTGCGCCGGCTGATGGTCTCGGCGTGGTCGAAGAACCAGTTGAGGCCGGCGAGCGGGATGTCGCGATCGACCCGCTCGAAGACGTCGAGCGCCCGGCCGATGGTCTCGTCGTAGGTGGCGTGCAGGCGCCACGGCCAGCGCCGCTCGGCCAGCAGGCGGATCACCGGCTCCAGGTCGGCCTCCATGGTCGGCGGCATCTCCGGCCGGGCGACGCGGAAGTCCTCGAAGTCGGCCGCCGAATAGACCAGCATCTCGCCGGCTCCGTTGAGCCGGTAGGTGTCGTCGCCGTGGCCCGGCTGAACCGTGCCCGACCAGGTGGCGAAGTCCTGCAGCTCCTCCTTCGGCTTCTGGGTGAAGAGGTTGTAGGCGATGCGCAGGGTCAGCTCGCCGTCGGCGTGCAGCTTTTCGATGATCGCGTAGTCGTCGGGGTAGTTCTGGAAGCCGCCGCCGGCGTCGATCACGCTGGTGACCCCCAGCCCGTTGAGGTCGCGCATGAAGTGCCGGGTCGAGTTGAGCTGCTGCTCCGGCGGCAGCTTCGGCCCCTTGGCGAGGGTGGCGTAGAGGATGGTGGCGTTGGGCCGGGCCAGCAGCAGGCCGGTCGGCGTGCCGTCGGGGCCGCGCACGATCTCGCCGCCCGGCGGGTCGGGGGTGTCGCTGGTGTAGCCGACGACGCGCAGCGCCGCCGCGTTCAGGAGCGCCCGGTCGTAGAGGTGGAGGATGAAGACCGGGGTGTCGGGCGCCGCGGCGTTCAGCTCGTCGAGCGTCGGCAGCCGCTTCTCGGCGAACTGGTGCTCGGTGAAGCCGCCGACCACGCGCACCCATTGCGGCGGCGGCGTGCGGTCGACCTGGGCGCGCAGCATCGCCATGGCGTCGGCCAGGGTCGGCACGCCGTCCCAGCGCAGCTCCATGTTGTAGTTGAGGCCGCCGCGGACGACGTGGATGTGGCTGTCGATCAGGCCGGGGATCAGGCGGCGCCCGCCGGCGTCGACGACCGTGGCGTCGGGGGCCGCGGCGGCGCGCACCTCGGCTTCGCGGCCGACGGCGAGGATGCGGCCGTCGCGGACGGCCACGGCGTCGGCCTGCGGGTTGCCGCGGTCGAGGGTCGTGACCTTGGCGTTGACGAGGAGGAGGTCGGCGGAGGACGGCATGGGAGATCTCCCGGGACGGCGGCGGAGCCGGATCACACCGGCTCTTCGCGGCGGGGGGCGGGGCTGCCGGCCTGCGGGCCGAGCACGTGGCGGGCGCAGTCCGACTTGATGTAGGCGACCACCGGCAGGCCGCCGGCCAGGCGCTTGACGACCGGCACCACCTGTTCGCCGACCAGCATGCCGAGCAGCCCGATCAGCGCGATGGTCGGCGGCGCCGGCGAGCGGACGCCCATCAGGCCGTAGAGGACGCCCACCAGCAGCCCGGCGCCGAGGGAAAGCACGTAGGGCATCATGGTCGTGGACCTCGTGCAGGGGGAACGGGCCGGCCGGCGGGGGCGCGGCCGGCCCGCCGGTGCCTCAGGCGGCGGCGCTGTGCCCGCCTTCGGAGGCGCCGAACATGGTCTTGGCGTAGATGATGCCGAGGCCGTAGGCGCCGCCGTACTTCTTGGCGATGCCGGTGGTCAGCTCGTACGTGTCGGTGCGCGCCCAGTCGCGCTGCAGCTCCAGCATGTACTGCAGCGACGTCATCGGCCGCACGCCGGCCTGGACCATGCGCTCCATGGCGCGCTGGTGCGCCTCGGCCGAGACGTCGCCGCAGGCGTCGGCGATGACGTACACGTCGAAGCCCTGGTCGATGGCCGACAGGGTCGGGCCGACGATGCACACCGAGGTCCACAGCCCGGCGAACACCAGGCGCGACTTGCCGATGGCGTTCACCCGCTTGATGACGTTGGCGTCCTCCCAGGTGTTCATGGAGGTGCGGTCGGTCACCTCGGCGCCGGGGAAGGCCTCGGTGATCTCGCTGAAGATCGGTCCGGAGAAGCTCTTCTCCGCCACCGTCGTGAGGATGGTCGAGACGCCGAACCCCGCGGCGGCGTGGGCCACCAGCGCCGTGTTGGTGCGCAGCGTCGTGGCGTCGATCGAATGGGTCGCGAAGGCCATCTGCGACTGGTGGTCGATCATGATGAGGGTGTGATCCTGAGGCGACAGCAGGGTCGACCCTGGGACCGGCGTGGCGGTGATGCTCATGGGAAAATCCTTTCGCCGGATTGCCCGGACGGTGCGTGTCCTTCGACGCCGCTCAGCATGCGCAAGCGGCGGCGGCGGCGACATCGGACTTGGGTCTTTCCGGCCTATACGATGGTATGGTGGGGCCGGGCGCGGAGGGTCCGGCGCAGCGCGACCGGGCCGGCGCCCGCGGACCCATCACGGACCCTCTTGGCCATGGCGACCAGCGAGCGCACCGCCGACGAACCCCTGGTCCTGTCGCGCCAGCCGCCGAGCCCGCTGCAGGCGCGATTCGCTGCCGGCGTCCTGCTGAGCCTGCCGGCCGCCATGGCACTCGCCGTGCCGTTCGCCCGCGTGCCGCTGGCCGGGACCGAGCCGCTGCTGCCCGCCTACGCGACCGCCGTGCTGATGACCGAACTGATCACCGCGGTCCTGCTGTTCGTCCTGTACGCCATCGAGCGGTCCCGGGCGGTGTACGCGTTGGCGGTCGGCTACCTCTTCTCGGCGCTCATGGTGGTGCCCTGGGCGCTGACCTTCCCCGGCGTGTTCGCACCGTCGGGCCTGCTGGGGGCGGGCATCCAGAGCACCGCCACGGTCGCCGCGCTGCGCCGCGTCGCCTTTCCCGTCTTCGTCCTGGTCTATGTGCTGATCAAGGACGAGCCGCCGGCCGGGCGCGAGGCGCCCGGCGCCGCGGCGCCGGCCGTGCTGGCCGGCGTGCTCGGCGTCGCCGCCGCCGTCGTCGCCATCGCCGCGTTCGCCATCGCCGATTCGGCGCTGCTGCCGCCGCTGATGACCGACGCCCGGCGGACCACCGGGCTGTGGACCTCCGTGCCGGCGAGCGCCGCGGCGATCAGCGTGGCGGCCCTGCTGCTGCTGGCACGGCGGTGGCGGTCGATCCTCGACCTGTGGCTGATCGTGGCGCTCAGCGCCTGGCTGATCGAGACGCTTCTGCTCGGGTTCGTCAGCGCCGGACGGTTCAGCGTCGGCTGGTGGGCCGGGCGCCTCTACGGGCTGACGTCGGCCAGCGTCGTGCTGCTGGTCCTGCTGGCCGAGACGGCGACGCTGTATGCCCGCCTCGCCCGTTCGGTCGCGGCCGAGCACCGGGTGCGCGAGGCGCGGCTGACGACCATGGAGGCCCTCTCGGGGGCGATCGCCCACGAGGTCAACCAGCCGCTGGCGAGCATGGTCAGCAGCGCCGACGCCGGCCTGCGCTGGCTGCAGCGGCCGGTGCCGGACCTGGAGGAGGCGAGGGCGGCGCTGGCCCGCATCGCCGCCGAGGGGCACCGCGCCGGGAAGATCATCGACGGCATCCGCGCCGCCTTCCGCAGGGACCCCGAGGCCCACGTGGCGGTCGACGTCGACGGGCTGGTGCACGACACGCTCGGGCACTGCCGGCGCGAACTGCTGGCCAACCGGGTGACGGTCCGGACCGACCTGGCCGGCGCGCTGCCGCCGGTGGCGGGCGACCCGGTGCAGCTGCAGCAGGTCCTCGCCAACCTGATCGCCAACGCGGTCGACGCCATGGTCGGCGCCGCCGGACGCCCCCGCGTGCTGTGCATCCGCTCGCGGCCGCACGAGCCGGCCGGCGTGCTGGTGAGCGTGGAGGATTCCGGGGACGGTCTCGACCCGGCGAACGCCGGACGGGTCTTCGAGCCGTTCTTCACGACGAAGGCGCACGGCATGGGGCTGGGCCTGATGATCTGCCGGTCGATCGTCGAGGCCCACGGCGGCCGGCTGTGGCTGAGCGCGCGCGACGGCGGGGGCACCGCCGCCCACCTCACCCTGCCGGCCGCCGCGGCCGGCGGCGTCACGCCTCGATGAAGGCGAGCAGGTCGGCGTTGAAGGCGTCCTGCTGGGTCTGCGCCAGCCCGTGGGAGCCGCCGGAATAGACCTTCAGCGTGGCGTCGCGCACGAGCGTCGCCGACTTCATGGCCGAGGCGCCGATCGGCACGATCTGGTCGTCGTCGCCATGGATGATCAGGGTCGGCACGTCGATGGCCTTGAGGTCCTCGGTGAAGTCGGTTTCCGAGAACTGGCGGATGCAGGCGAGCTGCCCGACGATGCCGCCCATCATGCCCTGCAGCCAGAACGACTCGCGCAGCCCTTCCGACACCGCCGCGCCCGGCCGGTTGAAGCCGTAGAAGGGAAGGGTGAGGTCCTTGAAGAACTGGGCGCGGTTGTCGAACGTGGCCTTGCGGATGCCGTCGAACACGTCGAGCGGCAGGCCGTCGGGGTTGGCCTCGGTCTTCAGCATCAGCGGCGGCACGGCGCCGACCAGCACCGTCCTGGCGACCCGGCCGGTGCCATGGCGGCCGAGGTAGCGCGTGACCTCGCCGCCGCCGGTGGAGTGGCCGACCAGCACGGCGTCGCGCAGGTCCAGCGTGTCGATCAGGGTCGCCAGGTCGTCGGCGTAGGTGTCCATGTCGTTGCCGTCCCAGGTCTGGTCGGAGCGGCCATGGCTGCGCCGGTCGTGGGCGACCACCCGGTAGCCGCGCGCGGCGAGGAACGCCATCGGCCCGTCCCAGGCGTCGGCGGTGAGCGGCCAGCCGTGGGAGAACACCACGGGCCGTCCCGTGCCCCAGTCCTTGTAGAAGATGCGGGTGCCGTCGCGGCTCGTGCTCATGCCCATCGGTCTGGATCCCTGTTCGGAAAGAGGGTGGCGGCTGCGGACCGCGGGAACGATAGCGCCGGCGCGCCGGCGCATCGCCCGGACGAGAGTGTCGGCCGGCCACCGATTGGCATGGTCCGATCATACCAAGGTTTGCTCCGCCCCGGGTTGCCCTGCGGTCGCCGGGCCACGGGCCGGGTGCACCTGCCCGAAAAGACGGGTGCCGCGGCCGGCGCCTTCCGGCTATCCTCGGTGCCGCGAACGGACCGTGACGGGCTGCACCGATGACAGAGACCGCCATCATCCACATCGTCGACGACGACGAGCCGCTTCGGTTCTCGCTGGACAGCCTGTTCCGTTCGGTCGGCCACGGCACGCGGCTCTACGGCTCGGCCCGGGAGTTCCTCGACTCGCCGCGGCCCGACCTCCCGAGCTGCCTGGTCCTCGACGTCCGGCTGCCGGGGATGAGCGGCCTCGACGTGCAGCGCCGGCTCGCCGGGGACGACGTGCGCATGCCCATCATCCTGATGACCGGCTACGGCGACATTCCCATGAGCGTGCGCGCCATGAAGGCCGGGGCGCTGGACTTCCTCACCAAGCCCTTCCGCGACCAGGACATGCTGGACGCCGTGGCGGACGCCCTGGAGAAGGACCGGGCGCGGCTGCAGGCCGACGAGAGCGCCGCCGGGCTGCGCGCGCAGTTCGCCACCCTGTCGCCGCGCGAACGCCAGGTGATGGCGCTGGTGACGGCCGGACGCCTGAACAAGCAGATCGCCGGCGAGCTCGGCCTGAGCGAGGTGACGGTGAAGATCCACCGCGGCTCGGTCATGCGCAAGATGAGCGCCCGCTCCCTCGCCGATCTCGTCCGCATGGCGGAATCGCTGCATCTCGAGCCGGCGTCGCCCTGAGCGGCGCGGCTCACCGGTCCAGGGCCTCGCGCAGGCAGGCCGACAGGTCGTCGGCCGTGCACGGCTTGGCGAGCAGCCACCGCACGCCGGCGTCGCGGACGCGCCGGTGCAGCCCGCGGTCGCGTCGGCCCGTCACCAGGATCAGGGGAACGCCGCCCGGCCGCCCGGCCAGGAGCGCCTGGAGGTCGAGGCCGCTGAGGCCCGGCATGTGCAGGTCGCTGACGACGCACGACACCGGCGTGTCGGCGGCCAGGAAGTCCTCGGCGCACGCGAAGCACGCCACCTCGTAGCCCAGCGACCGCACGAGACTCCCCAGCGCCGCCCGGACCGCAGGATCATCGTCGATGATGCCAATGATCGTCGTGAGCGGCATGGTGGCCTCGCCAGGCACGGCGCGGCCAACAGCGGAGGCGCCTCATTGCAGTGTGCACCAACGGATCGCCGCGGCCATTATACACACGTGTGATCGGGTCATCCCGAAGCGGCCGGCCGCCGCCGTCACCCGCCGGCCTTCGCCGTCTCCGCCGACTTCGCCCACCAGGCGGGGGAGAAGTAGATGCCGCGCAGGCTGTCGTCGTAGGGGGCGTCCTTGGCGGGCGTGCCGAACTTGTCCCACATGGCCACCCAGTTCTCGGCGTTGTACCAGTGCGGCACCATGTACTGGCCCCACAGCAGCACGCGGTCGAGGGCGCGGGTGGCGCCCAGCAGGGTGTCGCGGTCCTTGGCGGCGACGACCTCCTCGATCAGGGCGTCGACCACCGGGTCCTGGATGCCGGCGAGGTTGGCCGAGCCGGGCGTCTTCGCCGCCTGGGAGCCGAAGAAGTTGCGCAGCTCGGTGCCCGGCGGGCTGGGGAAGGCGAAGTTGGTGACCACCACGTCGAAGTCGAAGTCGTCGGTGCGGCGCTGGTACTGGGCGGAGTCGACGAGGCGCAGCTGGGCGTCGATGCCGGCCTTGCGCAGGGCTTCGATGTAGGGCTGGACGACGCGGGTCAGCCCACCGGAATCGTCGAGGAACTCCACCGCCATCTGTTCGCCGGTCCCGGCGTTCAGCAGCCGGCCGCCCTTCAGCTCCCACCCCGCCGCCTTGAACAGCCGGAAGGCCTCGCGCAGGTTCTCGCGCGAGCGGCCGGAACCGTCGGTCCTGGGCGGCTCGTAGGCCTCGCTGAAGAGGCGCGGCGGCACCTTGTCGCGGAACGGCTCCAGCAGCTTCAGCTCGGTCGGGCCGGGGAGGCCGCGGGCGGCGTAGTCGGAGTTGGGGAAGTTCGACGTGGTGCGGGTGTACTGGCCGTACAGGATGTTCTTCTGGATCCACTCGAAATCGAAGAGGTAGCCGAACGCCTCGCGCACCCGCGGGTCGGCGAACGTGGCGCGCCGCGTGTTGAAGCGGAAGGCCTGGGCGCCCAGCGGCAGCTCGCGGGCGATCGCCCGCTTGACGACGCGGCCGTCCCGGATGGCCGGGAAGTCGTAGCCGGTGGTCCAGCGCTGCGCCCGGTTCTCCATGCGCACGTCGTAGGCGCCGGCCTTGAACGCCTCGAACATCACGTCGTCGTCGCGGTAGAAATCGATCTTGACGGTGTCGAAGTTGTACTGCCCGCGGTTCACCGGCAGGTCCCTGCCCCAGTAGTCCTTCACCCGTTCGAAGGTGATGGAGCGGCCGGGATCGACCGCGGTGATCCGGTAGGGGCCGGAGCCGAGCGGCGCCTCCAGGGTGGTCTTGGCGATGTCCCGCCCCTCGGCCGTCCACCAGTGCCGGGGCAGCGGTGCCACGGTGGTGGCGAAGTCGATGATCGGCTTCACCTCGTCGCGGCTCTTCAGGGTGATCCTCAGATGGTGGTCGTCGACCGCCTCGACCGTGGCGACCTTGTCGAGGAAGGACTTGAGGAAGGGCGAGCCGTGCTGCTGGATGGCGTTCCAGGCGAACACCACGTCGCCCGCCGTCACCGGCGTGCCGTCGTGCCAGCGCGCCTCGTCGTGCAGGGTGAACACGGCCCAGCTCCGGTCGTCGGGCAGCTCGACGCTTTCGGCCAGCAGCCCGTAGGCGGCGTCGAGCTCCCAGCCGGAACCGGTCATCAGCGTGTCGTAGATCAGGCCCATCTGCCGCGGCTGGACGCCGCGCAGGATGACCGTGTTGAGGCTGTCGAAGGTCGCCGGGAAGTTGGAGCCGATGACGATCTGCCCGCCCTTGGGCGCGTCGGGGTCGACGTGCGGGAAATGGCTGAAGTCCGGTCCGAACATCGGCTCCCCGAACTGGCGCAGCGCGTGGGTCGTGGTCGTCTGCGCCGCCGCCGGCGCGGCCAGCAGCGTCAGGGCGATGAGGAGGGGGGAGAGGATGCGTCGCATGGGCGGGCGGACCGGGCTTGTGGTAGGATGCCTTGCCTCCGATAGATTGCCTCCTCCGCCCGGCGATCAAGCGAATTGTCCGGTGCGGTCGCCCGCCCGGCCCTGTTGGGAACCGGACATCCAGGGGAGGTGCCGCCATGATTCCGCCCGCCACACCGCCCGCCACGCCGTCCGCCCTGCTGGCGCAGCTGTGCGCGCTGCGCGCCGCCGTCGACGCCGAAGGCCGAGCCCGCTACGCCCGTTGGGCGCCGCGGCTCGGCCGGCGCGGCGCCGGTCCGTCTCTGCTCAACCTCGCCCATTACCTGGCGCTGCGCGGCCGCGACCTGCGCGGCCTGCAGACGGCGCTGATGCCGCTCGGGCTGTCGTCGCTGGGGCGCCTGGAGGGGCGCGTGCTCGCCAACCTCGACGCCGTCACGGCCGCCCTGGCGCGGATCGCGGGGGAGGCCGATTCGCCCTTCCCCGGCCCGCGCGCGTTTTTCCGCGGCGAGCGGCTGCTGGCGCTGCAGGCCCGCGCCCTGTTCGGCGCGCCGCCGGCGCGCGGCGGCCGCATCCTGGTCACCCTGCCGTCGGAAGCGGCCGGCGATCCGGCGCTGCTGCGCGGGCTGGTGGAGCGCGGGGCCGACGCGGTGCGCATCAACTGCGCCCACGACGACGCGGCGACCTGGGCCGCGATGATCGCCAATCTGCGCGCCGCCGAGGCGGCGGCGGGGCGGCGCGTGCGCGTCCTGATGGACCTCGGCGGGCCGAAGCTGCGCACCGCCGCGGTCGGGCTGCCGGAGGGGCGGCAGCGCCTCAAGGTCGGCGACCGTCTGCTCCTGGCCGAGCGGCCGCCCGGCGGCGCCGAGGCCGGTGCAACGGCCTGGGCGACCCTCGCCCTGCCGGAGGTGGTGGGGCAGCTCCGGCAGGGCCATCGCGTCTTCCTCGACGACGGCAAGCTCGGCGGGACGGTGGTCGAAGCGGGGCCGCAGGGGGCTTGGCTGACCGTCGAGCGGGCGCGCTCGCGCGGCGTCAAGCTGGCCGCCGACAAGGGGCTGAACCTGCCGGACACCCCGCTGCCCCTCGACCCGCTGACGGCCAAGGACCTCGAGGACCTCGACTTCGTCGCCCGCCACGCCGACCTCGTCGGCTACAGCTTCGTGCAGCGGGCCTCCGACGTCGCCCGGCTGCAGGAGGAGCTGGCGCGGCGCCGGCCCGACTGGCGCCGCCTCGGCCTGATCGCCAAGATCGAGACCCCGCTGGCGGTGCGCAACCTGCCCGACCTGATCGTCCGCGGCATGGGGCAGCAGCCCTTCGGCGTCATGATCGCCCGCGGCGACCTGGCGGTGGAGCTCGGCTTCGAGCGCCTCGCGGAGATGCAGGAGGAGCTGCTGTGGCTGTGCGAGGCGGCCCACGTCCCGGTGATCTGGGCGACCCAGGTGCTGGAGAACCTGGTGAAGAAGGGGCTGCCGTCGCGCGGCGAGATGACCGACGCCGCCATGGCGGCGCGCGCCGAGTGCGTGATGCTCAACAAGGGGCCGTACCTGGCCGACGCGGTGGCGGCGCTGGACCGCATGCTGGGGCGCATGGCCGAGCACCAGACCAAGAAGACGCCGCGCCTGCGCGCCCTGCGGAGCTGGGCCGACGGCGAGCCGTGACGCCGGCTCAGGCGTCCGGCGCCGCGTCGGCGATCCGCGAGACGGCGGCGTCGAGGGTGCGCTGCAGGGTCCGGAAGGTGCGGTCGCCGCGCATGATCCGCCGCAGGGCGGCGGCGTTGCGGCGGTCGGCCCGCATCCAGTCGAGCACCGATTCCCCGTGTTCGGGGTGGAGGGACAGCGAGTACATGGCGGCCTGCTCGGCGCTCGCGATGGCCGGCTCGGCCAGCCGCTCCAGGATGGTCCCGGCGTAGAACAGGACCAGCGTCTCGGCGGGAGCGGGGGCCTCGGCGTCGGCGCCGGGTGCCGCCGGCTCGCCGTCCGGCCCGCCGCCGGGCAGGCCGAGCGCCGCCGCGCGGGCCGCGGCCGGCATCGCCGCCAGCGCCTCCAGCGCCAGCAGCAGGTCGAGCATCGTCTTCTTGCGCACCTTCCAGTTCGCGCCCGCCGCGACCCGCTCGGCCATCCGGTCGACCTGCCCGCGCACCTCCTCGGACAGGCCGTCGTAGAGCGGCCGCGCCGGCGGGCGGATCGGCGTTGCCCTCACCCCCGGGGGCCGCCGGGCACGTCGTCGTTGGCGGGGGCGGGCAGGCCGTCGTCGTCACCCCCGTCGTCGCCCCCGTCGTCGTCCTCCTCCGGCGGGCCCAACAGCAGGTCGAACAGCGTGGCGTACGTCGCGTCGCCGTCGAGCAGGGTGCGCAGCGCCTCCGTGTTCTCCGGCGCCTCCTCCAGCCACGCCTCGGCGGCCTCCACGTGCTCCGGCTGCACCGACAGCAGATAGAAGCCGGCCTGCTCGGCGCAGGTGATGCGCGGCTCGTCGAGGCGTTCCAGGATGGCGCCGATGAACATCGGCAGCAGGTCGGGCGGCGGGGCCGCCTCGCCGTCCTCGTCCTCGTCCGCCCCCTTGCCGGCGTCGATGGCGGCCAGGGCGCGCTCCGCCTCGTCCTCGTCCATGGTGCCGTTCTCGACCCGCTCCATGACGCCGGCCAGGGCGGTCTGCTGGGCCGGCGACAGGGCGGTCATGCCGTCGACGGCCATCAGAACCTCGAGCAGCGAGTCCTTGCGGACCGCCCAGTCCGGCTCGTCGGCCAGCGCCTCGGCCAGGCTCTGCAGGACCGGCTTCAGGTCGTCGGGTGCGGTGTCGTAGACCGGGGTCTCCGGTTTGGCGATGGCCGTCATCGGGCATCTCCCTGCTCGTGGCGGTGGGCGGCGGCGCGGAGGTCGTGCTCCGACAGGCGCGTCATCAGCGCCGCGTAGCGGCGGTCGTGGCGCATGATTCGGCGCACCGCCTTCTCGTGCTTGGGATCGAGCTGCATCCACGCCTCGGCGGCGCGGACGTGCTCCGGCTGGATCGACAGGAGATAGATGGCGGCCTGTTCGGCGCCGGCAACCCGTTCCTCGTCCAACAGTTCCAGGATGACGCCGACGTAGGTGGGCAGCAGCCCGGCGAAGGGTTCGCCGGCGGCGTTCTCCTCTTCCGCCGCCGCCGTCCCCTCGGCGTCTCCGGTGGCGGCGCGCCCGGTGGCGGCGCGCCGCTCCTCGGGCGTCATGGCGAAGAAGGCGTCGAGGCCGAGCATCAGGTCGCACACCGTCTTCTTGCGCACCATCCAGTTGGCGCCGGCGGCCACCTGGCCGGCCATCGCCTGGAGCAGCTGGCGCAGCTTCGGCGACAGGCCGTCGACGAGGGGATGGGCGGGGCGGGGCAGGGGGATGCTGGGCATGGCGGCGGCCGGATCGGGGAGGGGGTCAGCCGGCCAGCGCGGCCAGCGCCTCGCGGTGGGTGCGCGGGTCGCCGGCGGCGATGACGCGGCCGTCGGATCGCTGGTCGAGGGGGCGGCCCTCCCAGTCGGTCATGAGGCCGCCGGCGCCGGTGACGACCGGCACCAGGGCGGCGAAGTCGTAGAGCTTCAGCCCGGCCTCGACGACGAGGTCGTAGTAGCCCGCGGCGAGCAGGCCGTAGGTGTAGCAGTCGCCGCCGTAGACCGTGGCCTTGGCCGCCGTCGCGGCGCGCCGGAAGGCGTCCAGCGTGTCGCCGGGGAACAGGTCCGGGCCGGTGGTGCCCAGCACCGCCGCCGCCAGCCCGCCGGGGCACGGGCGCACCTTGGCCGGCTGCCCGTTCAGGGTGGTCGGCCGCCCGGCGACGCCGAGCCAGCGGTCGCCGACGATCGGCTGGTCGATGATGCCGAGGACCGGCACGCCGTTGCGCAGCAGGGCGATCAGCGTGCCGAAGATCGGCCGGCCGACGATGAACGACTTGGTGCCGTCGATGGGATCGATGACCCAGACGTACTCGGCGCCGGTGTTGCGGCTGCCGTGCTCCTCGCCGACGATGCCGTCGTCCGGCCGCTGCGCCTCCAGGATGGCGCGGATGATGCGCTCCGCCTCGCGGTCGGCGACGGTGACGGGCGAGCGGTCGTCCTTGTCGTCCACCGTCACCGGCGTGCGGAAGTAGCGCCGCACCACCGCCGCGCTGGAGTCGGCGAGGCGCTGGGCGAGGGTCACGAGGTGCGCGGGACAGGTCTCGGACATGGAACGGCTCCGCCGGCCGGGGTGGATCGACGGCGCATCCTAGACGGGCGGGCGGCCGGCGGGAATGGGAAATGGGAGGTTGGGGGAGGGGGGAGTGCTGGCCCGCCCGGGGCGGCCGGCAGGGCAGCCCGGCATCCCGGGCATTTGCCGGCCGTCCGGAACTGTGGCACCAAGGGCCTCATGCAGAACCGCCACAACATCTACGCCGGCGCGCCCGTGGACCGGGCCGCCCACCGGCGCAAGGACCCGGACTGGCTGGCCGCCGCATGGGCGGCGCCGGAGACCGGCGTCGTCCCGGTGTGGCGCGCCCGCACCCTGGTCGGCGGGCCGGAGGGCGAGCCGCACGCCGTGCGCCTGCCCGCCGGCCCGCCCTGGACCGACGCGGGCGAGCCGGTGCTGCTCGGCGTCGCCACCGACGGCGCGGCGGTGTTTGCCGCCGACCTGTCGGCGCTGGAGGCGCCGGAGGAACACCCGGCGGTGGCGCCCGCGGTCGCCGCCGGGGCCCGGTTCGTCGACCTGCGCGCCGTCGGCAGCCTGATGGCGCCGGGCGACGCGGCGCTCGCCGCCTACGCCCGCGGCCTGACCTGGTGGAACCTCCGCCACCGCTTCTGCGGCGTGTGCGGCGCCCCCACCGCCAGCGGCGAGGCCGGCCACGTCCGCACCTGCACCGCCGCCGCCTGCGCCACCACCCATTTCCCGCGCACCGATCCGGCGGTGATCATGCTGGTGCACGACGGCGGCGACGGCTGCGTGCTCCACCGCAACCCCCGCTTCCCGCCGGGCATGCATTCGGTGCTGGCCGGCTTCGTCGAGCCGGGCGAGAGCCTGGAGGAGGCGGTGGCGC
Source organism: Azospirillum sp. ST 5-10 (assembly GCF_051225715.1). Lineage (NCBI taxonomy): Bacteria > Pseudomonadati > Pseudomonadota > Alphaproteobacteria > Rhodospirillales > Azospirillaceae > Azospirillum > Azospirillum sp. ST 5-10. The sequence goes on along the minus strand of NZ_JBPJSP010000016.1, from coordinate 101,424 downwards.
GCGAGGTGCTGGAGGAGGTCGGGCTGCACGTCACGGACGTGCGCTACCATTCCTCCCAGCCCTGGCCGTTCCCCTCCCAACTCATGCTGGGCTTCACCGCCCGGGCGCTGGACCGCGACATCCGCATCCAGGAGGACGAGGTCGAGACGGCGATGTGGGTGAGCAAGGCGCGCCTGCGCGACACCCCGCCGGACGATCCGGCGTTCCGCCTGCCGCGCGGCGATTCCATCGCCCGGCGCCTGATCGAGGATTGGCTGGCCGGGGACGCCTGACGGCGGCACGGGACGGGGCCGGCGTCCGCGTCCCGGGCGCGGGCGCCGCGGGCAGGGCGGCCCGGCCCGGCGCCACCTGGTCCGGTGTCACCCTACCCGGCGTCACCCGATCCGGTGTCAGTCGTGCCAGATCGGGTGGCTTGAACGCACCGGCGACCGGCGGCGGTCGCAAGGGTTCGGGTGCCGTTGGCAGGTCATCCGGTAGACGAGCGTAAGCTCCCGGGCGCGCTCCAGGTTCCGGTGCCGCGTCTCCCGGCACAGGTTGTCCCACACCATCTGCCGGACGGCGGCATCGCCCCAGGGCTGCCGCAGCAACGCCGCTCCCTTTTCCAACGCAGCCATGTAGGGAAGCCGTTCGTGCGCCGCGATCTCGGCGACTTCGTCCTTCACGAGGTCGGAGAGACCGATGCAGTCCTCGTAGGTCAGCATCGCAACCTCCATCCGCTGGCGTCACGCGAGTTCCGCCCGCCGGCGTCCCTCGCACGCCCCTCCCGATCAACGCGCCGCGTTGATCCGCGGGGTCGGACGGCGTCCGTCCGCTCGAACGGGCGCCGCATCGCGGGCCCTTTGAAGCCGGGCTCTTCGTTACCCTCAGTGTATAGCACAATTTCCCGTCGAATCACAGCCGGGAGGCCGGCGGCAAGTCGTTGATCGGGAAAGCTTGCGACCGAATGCCGCAGGGCTCCTGCAACGGCCCGGGCGGGCGAGGAGCCGCGGCGGCACCGCGCAGCAAAAGATCACCCGGACTCAGTCCTCGCCGTCCCTCTGGCTTTCCTGATAGCGGAAGGGGTTGGCGGGATAGACGCCGAGGATCTTGACTTCACGGGCGAAGAAGGCGAGCTCCTCGAGCGCCAGGCGCAGCGGCCGCTCCTCGGGGTGGCCCTCGACGTCGGCGTAGAACTGGGCGGCGGTGAAGCGGCCGCCGACCATGTAGCTCTCCAGCTTCGTCATGTTGACGCCGTTGGTGGCGAAGCCGCCCAGCGCCTTGTAGAGGGCCGCCGGCACGCTGCGCACGCGGAAGACGAAGGTGGTGATGGTGGGGCCGGCGCCGGCCGGCGGCACCTTCGGCTCGCGCGCCATCACCAGGAAGCGGGTGGTGTTGTGCTCGGCGTCCTCGATGCCGCTCTTGAGGATCTGCAGCCCGTAGATCTCGGCGGCCAGCTCCGAGGCGATGGCGGCGTGGCGCGGATCGGCCAGCTTGGCCACCTCGGCCGCGGCGCCGGCGGTGTCGGCGTGCTGGATCTCCGTCAGCCCCAGGCTGCGGGTGAGCTTGCGGCACTGCGACAGGGCCTGGATGTGGCTGCGCACGGTCTCGACCGTGTCGAGCGTCGCCCCCGGCGGCGCCAGGAGCTGGTGGTTCACCCGCTGGAAGTGCTCGCCGATGATGTGCAGGCCGCCTTCGGGGAGAAGCTGGTGGTTGTCGGCGACGCGGCCGGCGACCGAGTTCTCCACCGGGATCATGGCGAGGCGGGCCCGCCCGTCGCGCACCGCCGCGAACGCGTCCTCGAAGGTCGTGCAGGGCAGCGTCCGCATCTCCGGGTAGACGGAGCGGCAGGACAGGTCGGAATAGGCGCCGGGAAGGCCCTGGAAGGCGATCACGTTGGAGTGCGGCATCGTCGTGGAGACCCTGTGCGGGAGGCGCCTAGTTCGGGAGGCGCCTAGGCGTGGGCGCGGCGCGCCAGGAGCGCGCGGGCGCGCTCCAGATCGCCGGGAGTATCGACACCCAGCGGGAGCGCGTCAACGACGGCCACGTCGATGCGCATGCCGAACGCCAGCGCCCGCAGCTGCTCCAGCTTCTCGCGCTGCTCCAGCATCGACGGCGGCAGCGCCACGAAGCGGTCGAGGGCGGCGCGGCGGTAGGCGTAGAGGCCGATGTGGTGGTAGAGCGGCCCGCCGCCCCAGGGTGCGGTGGCCCGGGTGAAGTAGACGGCGCGCCCGCGGCTGGAGAACTCGGGCAGCTCGATCACCGCCTTGACCACGTTGGGGTCCGTCCTTTCCTCGTCGCGGACGATGGCGACCGCCAGGGTGGCGATGTCGACCGCCGGGTCGGACAGGGCGGCGAAGGCGGCCCGCACCACCGCCGGCTCCACCGTCGGCAGGTCGCCCTGGACGTTGACCACGGCGTCGTGGCGCCGCTCCGGATCGATCAGCGACACCGCCTCGAAGATGCGGTCGGAGCCCGAGGGGTGGTCGGGCCGGGTCAGCACGGCGCGGCCGCCGGCCGCCTCGACCGCGTGGGCGATCTCCGGCTCGGCGGCGGCGACCACCACCGGGCCGATCTCCGCCTCCATGGCGCGGCGCCAGACGTGGACGATCATCGGCTCGCCGCCGATGTCGGCCAGCGGCTTGCCGGGCAGCCGGGTCGAGGCCATGCGCGCGGGGATGACGACGACGGGATTGGCGGGCGGCGTGTTGGCCGTGGGCAGCTCGGTGCTCATGGCGGGGCGTATCCATCGTGGCCGGGGAATCGCGCCGCGGGTGAACCACGGATCGGCGCCGCGCGTCAACCCTTGCCGCAGCGCCGCCATCCGCGTGATGAAAGCGCGTTCGTCGGCGGATGACAAGCCCGGCGCGCCGGGCTAAGGTGCCGCCCACCGTCACGGGGTCGGGTCAAGAACACGAAAGGGTAGAGGCGAATATGACGGGGATGGAGTTGAACAAGGTTTTCGGCGCGGTTCTTTTGGCCGGGCTGATCGCGATGCTGAGCGGCTTCGTCGCGCGCATCCTGGTGCAGCCGCACGAGCTGGAGGAGCCGGTGTTCGCCGTGGCGCCACCCGAGGGCGCCGCGCCGGCGGCCGACGAGGCGCCCAAGGGGCCGGCCCCCATCGCACCGCTGCTGGCCGCCGCGGATCCCGCCGCCGGCGAGAAGTCGGTCAAGGCGTGCGCCGCCTGCCACACGTTCGACGACGGGGGCGCCAACAAGGTCGGCCCGAACCTGCACGGCGTGGTCGGCGCGCAGAAGGGGCACCATCCCGACTTCGCCTATTCCGACGCGCTGAAGGGCAAGGGCGGCACCTGGGACTACGAGGAACTCAGCCATTTCCTCTACAATCCGAAGGATTTCATCCCGGGCACCAAGATGACCTTCGCCGGCATCAAGAAGGACCAGGAGCGGGCGAACGTCATCGCCTATCTGCGCTCGCTGTCGCCGAACGCGCCGCCGCTGCCGCAGTGACGCGGCCGCGGCTCCGCCGCACCCGCTTTCCCGCCTCCCGGCGGGAAAGCGGTTTCGTCAGAACGGCTTAACGCAAGGGCGACTTGACGTCGGCCGGGGCTTTTTGGCACGATTCCGGCAACGGTGCGGGAGCAATCCGTGCCGCTGCGAGGGGGGATCGAAGCCGCCATGACCAAGTCCGAGCTGATCCAGAGACTCGCGGAACGCAATCCGCACCTGTACCAGCGCGACATCGAGAAGATCGTCGGCACCATCTTCGACGAGATCGGCGACGCGCTGGCCCGCGGCGACCGGGTGGAACTGCGGGGCTTCGGCGCCTTCTCGGTCAAGCGCCGCGACGCCCGCACCGGCCGCAACCCGCGCACCGGCGAGTCGGTGGACGTGGGCGAGAAGTACGTACCCTTTTTCAAGACCGGCAAGCAGCTGCGCGAGCGCCTGAACACCGACTGACGGCGCCGCGCGGACGGCCGGACGAACTGGCAAGGACACTGCCCGTGCGCTACCTGACCTGGATCGTCACCATTCCGATCGCCGTCGTCGCGGTCCTGTTCGCCGTCTCCAACCGCGAGACGGTGGTCTTCACCCTGTGGCCGACGCCGTTCTCGCTGGAGGCGCCGCTCTACCTCGCCACCCTGGTGGCGCTGGTCGTCGGTTTCCTGGCCGGCGGCTTCATCGCCTGGGTGGCCCAGGGCGGCAACCGCCGCCGGGCGCGGGTGCAGACCGACCGGGTCCATTACCTGGAGCGCGACCTGCGCGAGTCCCAGGCCCGCCTCGCCGCCGCCGAGAAGCGCATCGCCGAGATGACCCCGCCGGTGTCCGGCCAGCCCCGCAGCGCGGCGACCCTGCCGGCGCCGGCGCCGGCGCCGGCGCCGACCGCGCCGACTCCGCCCACCGTGCACTGACGCCCGTACGGCGCCGGGGGCGCCTACCCCCGGTCCGCAGGTCGAGGGAGGGAACCGATGCGCACCGTCACCGGCGCCGAACTGCGCAGCGTTCTGCACCACCGGATGCTGATCGAACGGCTCCGGCAGACCTTCCGCGCCGAGGTCGAGGTGCCGCTGCGCCACCACCACACCGTGCCGACCTACGGCGAGCACGACGCCACCCTGCTGCTGATGCCGGCGTGGCAGACCGGGCGCACCATCGGCATCAAGGTGGTCACCGTCTTTCCCGACAACGCCGCCCAGGACCTGCCGGCGGTGCAGGGCGTGTACCTTCTGATGGACGGCAAGACCGGCGTGCCGCAGGCGCTGATCGACGGCGCGGCCCTGACCAAGCGGCGCACCGCCGCGGCGTCGGCCCTGGCCGCCTCCTACCTGGCGCGGCCCGACTCCGATCGGCTGCTGGTGGTCGGCACCGGGGCGCTGGCGCCGGAGCTGATCGAGGCGCACGCCAGCGTGCTGCCCTTGCGCCACGTCCTGGTGTGGGGGCGCAACCCGGACAAGGCCAAGAGGGTGGTGGCCCGCTTCCACCGGCCGAAGTTCCGCATCGAGGCGACCGACGACCTGGAGCAGGCGGTGCGCGGCGCCCACGTCATCTCCTGCGCCACCCTGGCGAAGGAGCCGCTGATCAAGGGGGCGTGGCTGCAGCCGGGGCAGCACCTCGACCTGGTCGGCGGCTTCACCCCGGAGATGCGCGAGGCCGACGACGACTGCATCCGCCGCGCCCGCGTCTTCGTCGACACCCGCGAGGGCGCCTGCGCGGAGGCCGGCGACATCGTCCAGCCCATGACGGCCGGCATCCTGCATGCCGACGACATCGCCGGCGATCTCTTCGACCTGACCCGCGGCGAGCGCGCCGGGCGCCGCTTCTACGACCAGATCACCCTGTTCAAGTCGGTCGGCACGGCGCTGGAAGACCTCGCGGCCGCCCAGCTCGCCGTCGAGATGGTGCTGCACAACGACACGATCCGATAGGCCGGGTCTCGGCGGGCCGATTGGCGTTCGGATATCAAACACAAAGATCCGAAGATTGTAGGATCAGAAGTTTTTTCTACAAGTTATAATTCAAAATATTCCCATCTTCCAATCTTCGTGTTTTTATATCGGACCTCCTCCGCCAGGAGACACCCCGGCACGATTCGCCTTGCAATGGCGGGGCGGGGTGCCGATATTGGGGTCGGGTGGTTGGCGGCGGACGGGTCCCTCGCCAAACCGGTCAGGTCCGGAAGGAAGCAGCCGTAACGAGTTCCGGCTCGGGTCGTTCGTCCAGCCACCCACCTTGCCTCCTCTCCCCGACAGTCCCGACGGAACACGCGACAGCGCCGACCGGTGCCGCTATGCTGCGGGCCGTCGCTTTGCCGTTTCCCGGGAAGACCGCGTGACCGACCAGACCGTCGCCGACAGCGCCGCAGCCAGCCGCAGCCCCGCCGGGTCACCGGCCGCCGGCATGGCCTACCGCGTGCTGGCCCGCAAGTACCGCCCGACCTCGTTCAAGGAGCTGATCGGCCAGGACGCGCTGGTCCGCACCCTGACCAACGCGGTGGCGTCGGGGCGCATCGCCCAGGCCTTCATGCTGACCGGCGTGCGCGGCGTCGGCAAGACGACGACGGCACGCATCATCGCCCGCGCGCTCAACTGCACCGGCCCCGACGGCAAGGGCGGGCCGACGGTGGAGCCCTGCGGCGTCTGCGACAGTTGCCGCGCCATCGCCGAGGACCGCCACGTCGACGTCATCGAGATGGACGCCGCCTCCCACACCGGCGTCGAGGACATCCGCGAGATCATCGACGGCGTGCGCTACGCCCCGGTGTCGGCGCGCTACAAGCTCTACATCGTCGACGAGGTCCACATGCTCTCCAAGAGCGCGTTCAACGCGCTCCTGAAGACGCTGGAGGAGCCGCCGAGCCACGTGAAGTTCGTCTTCGCCACCACCGAGATCCGCAAGGTGCCGGTGACGGTGCTGTCGCGCTGCCAGCGCTTCGACCTGCGCCGGGTCGACAGCCTGGTGTTGAAGGAGCACTTCACCCGCGTCGCCGGCGCCGAGGGCGCCGGCATCGAGCCCGACGCCGCGGCGCTGATCGCCCGCGCCGCCGACGGTTCGGTGCGCGACGGCCTGTCCCTGCTCGACCAGGCGATCGCGCTCGGCGGCGGCGCAGTCACCACGGTGCAGGTCCGCGACATGCTGGGCCTCGCCGACCGCGAGCGGGTCATCGACCTGTTCGAGACGGCCCTGACGGGCCGGCCGGCCGAGGCGCTGGACATCCTCGCCGACCTGCACCGGGTCGGCGCCGACCCGGTGGTGATCCTCCAGGACCTGCTCGACCTCGTACACAACCTGACCCGCCTCAAGGTGGTGCCGGCGACCGCCGCCGATCCGTCGCTGCCGGAGGCCGAGCGCACCCGCGGCGGCGCCCTGTCGGGCCGTCTCGGCATGCCGGCGCTGACGCGGGCGTGGCAACTGCTGCTCAAGGGACTGGGCGAGGTGCAGATGGCGCCGGTGCCGCAGCAGGCGCTCGAGATGGTGATCGTCCGCCTCGCCTACGCCGCCGACCTGCCGACGCCGGGCGAGCTGGTGCGGCAGATGCAGAACGCCGGCCCCGCCGGCGGGGCCGGTCCCGGCCCGGCGGCGCGGGGTCCGGGCGGCGGTCCGGTGGCGGTGGCGGGGGGCGGCGCGCCGGCCCGCGCCGTCGCCCGCGCGGCCGAGCCGGCGCGCGAGCCGACCGCCCAGCGCGCCGCCCCGGCCGCCCTCCCCAGCGAGGACCGCGCGCCCATGCCGCGCGACTTCCGCGCGCTGGTGCAGCTCTTCGCCGAGAACCGCGAGGGGGCGCTCTACGGCCATCTCTACGGCGCGGTGCACCTGGTGCGCCTGGAGCCGGGCCGGCTGGAGATCCGGCCCGGCCCGTCGGCGCCGGCCAACCTCGCCAACCGCGCCGGGCAGCTGCTCGGCGAATGGACCGGCACGCGCTGGGTGGTGGCGGTCAGCGACGCGGTCGGCCAGCCGACGCTGGCCGAGCAGGACCAGCAGATCCGCCAGCGCGCCTACGCCGAGGCGGAGGCCAACCCGCTGGTGCGGGCCGTGCTGGAGACCTTCCCCGGCGCCCGCATCGCCGAGGTCCGCGACCTCGCCGCCGCGGCCGCGGCGGAGGCGGAACGGGAAGCCGTGGTGCCCGCGGTTGCGGAAGCCGGCGGCGATGACGATCTCATGCAGGACGATGACGCGGTGTTCTACCCGCTCGATGACGAAGGAGAGTTCTAAACCATGAAGAACATCGGCCAGATGATGAAGCAGGCCCAGCAGATGCAGACCAAGATGCAGGAGATGCAGCAGAAGCTGGCCGACATCGAAGTGTCCGGGCAGGCCGGCGCCGGCATGGTCAGCGTCACCGTCAACGGCAAGGGCGACCTGAAGAAGGTGAAGCTGGACAAGTCCATCGTCGATCCCGAGGACACGGAGATGCTGGAGGACCTCATCGTCGCCGCGTTCAACGACGCCAAGTCGAAGGCCGAGCAGATGGCGGCCGACGAGACGGCGAAGCTGATGGGCGGCCTGAAGCTGCCGCCGGGCATGAAGCTGCCGTTCTGACCGAAACGTTGTCGCATCGGCCCCCCATCCGCCTCCCGCCGCGCGGGAGACGTCGGGAGGGGGGCCGTCGCATGCACCTTCCAAGAACACCCGCGAATGGTCGGACCTGAAATCGAGCGGCTGATCCAGCTCCTGGCGCGCCTGCCGGGGCTGGGACCGCGTTCGGCGCGGCGTGCCGCGCTGCTGCTGCTGAAGCGCCGCGACGGCCTGCTGGTGCCCCTGTCGGAGGCGATGGCGGCGGCCGCCGAGGCGGTGCGCACCTGCTCCGTCTGCGGCAACCTGGACACCCGCGACCCCTGCACCGTGTGCGCCGACCCGGGGCGCGACCGCACCACCATCTGCGTGGTCGAGGACGCCGGCGACCTGTGGGCGCTGGAGCGCTCGCGCGCCTTCTCCGGCGTCTACCACGTGCTGGGCGGCACCCTGTCGGCGCTGCAGGGCGTCGGCCCCGAGGACCTGACGATCGCCGCCCTGGTGGAGCGCGCCCGCAACCCCGAGGTCGGCGAGGTGATCCTCGCCCTCAACGCCACCGTCGACGGCCAGACCACCGCCCACGTCGTCACCGACCGGCTGGCCCAGGCCGACGTCGCGGTCTCCCGCCTCGCCCACGGCGTGCCGGTCGGCGGCGAGCTCGACTATCTCGACGACGGCACCCTGACGGCGGCCCTCAAGGCGCGCCGGCCGCTCTGACTATCTCTGGGCGACGATGAACAGGCGGCGGAAGGGGAACAGGGTGGTGCCGTCGGCACGCCGCGGATAGGCCGCGGCCAGCCGCTCCTGGTAGGCGTCCAGGAAGGCCGCGCGCTCGGCGTCGTCGGCCAGCGCCTCCAGGAAGGGCAGGAGTGCGGTGCCCTTGGTCCACTCCAGCACCGGGCGCTCGCCCTCCAGCGCCTGCAGGTACTCGGTCTCCCAGATGTCGAGGCGGCGGGCGCGGCCCGCCAGCGCGTCGTAGTAGAAGGCCGGGGGATGCACCGGCGTGCCGCGCAGGGCGCCGGCCAGGCGCTCCGCCCACGGCCCGTCCTGGGCCGTGCGGTAGAGCAGCGCGTGGGAGGGGGCGTCGAAGTTGCGGGGCATCTGCACCGCCAGCACGCCGCCCGGGGCCACCGCCGCCAGCAGGTCGGGGAACAGGCGGTCGTGGCCGTCCAGCCAGTGCAGGGCGGCGTTGGAGATCATCAGGTCGACCGGCTCCGCCGGCCGCCAGTCCCGCAGGTCGGCGGCGATCCAGCGCACCGGCGACGGCGTCGCCGCGGCGCGGGCCAGCATCTCCGGCGAGCCGTCGACGCCGGCGACCGCGGCGTCCGGCCAGCGCGCCGCCAGGGACCGCGCCAACTGCCCGGCGCCGCAGCCGAGATCGACGATCCGCCGCGGCGTCATCGGCGGCAGGGCGTTCACCAGATCGTGGGCCGGGCGGCGGCGCAGCGCCTCGAAGCGGCCGTACTGGTCGGGATCCCATGCCATGCTGCGCCTCCTCGGCCTCAGTGCTTGACGGTGCCGCCCCGCTCGGCCTCGGCCTGGCGCTTGCGCGCCATCTCGGCGTCGACGGCGTTGTAGTGGCGGTGGATCGCCAGGAACAGGTAGCCGACGCACAGGACGGCGACCAGCCAGCCGCCGTAGTAGAACGCCTCGTCCGCCGCCCTGGAGGCCGCCAGCAGGCCGAAGAGGCCCAGAATCCCGATCGCCCCGGAGGCGATCCACGTACCCGCTCCTTGCACGTCCCGTTCCTTTCTCGTCGCTCGATCCCGCCGCCCCCGTCCCGGGGGGTGCCCGGCGGCGCCTACATTGTGCGAAGCGATGGCGGGAATCAATGCGCGCCGTTCGCCTCCGGCGACGCGGGCAGCTCCAGGGCGAAGGTGGTGCCGGCGGCGGTGCTCTCCACCAGGACCAGGTCGCCGCCGTGGGCGCGGGCGATCTCGCGGGCGATGGCGAGGCCGAGCCCGGTGCCGCCGGCCCGCGCCGAGCCGGTGAAGGGCTGGAACAGGTTCTCCCGGGCGCGCGGCGGCAGCCCCGGCCCGGTGTCGGTGAGCAGCAGGACGACGCGGGGGCCCTCCGCCTCGGCGGTGACGGTGACCGCCCCGGCCCCGGCCTGCACCGCGTTGCGGCCGAGATTGACCAGCGCGCGGGCGAGCTGGTCGCGGTCGGCGGCGACTCGCAGCCCCTCCGGCACCCGGTTGACCCAGCGCGCCTCGACCCGCACGCCGTCGGCGCGCAGGGAGTCCAGGACCTCGTCGCCGGCCTCGCCGACCAGGGCGTGCAGGTCCAAGGGCGCGGGGTGCACCGGCAGCGAGCCGTCGCGGGTGTAGGACAGGGTCTGGCCGCACAGCGCCACCGCCCGGTCGAGGGCGCCGAGCAGGCGCGGCGTGACCCGGCGGACCTCCGGGTCGGTGCTCTCGGCGAGGTGCTCCGACAGCAGCGAGGCGGTGGCGAGGATGCCGCGCAGGTCGTGGTTGATCTTGGTGACCGCGGTGCCCAGGGCGGCCAGCCGCTCGCGCTGGCGCAGCGCCGCCCGCAGGGCCGCCTGCATCTCCACCAGCTCGCGCTGGGCGACGCCGATCTCGTCGTCGCGCCCGTCGGAGGCGAAGGCCGGCACCGCCCGCTCCGGATCGCGGCGGAAGCCGACCATGCTGGCGGTGAGGCGGCGCATCGGCCGCACCAGCAGGCCGGTCAGCGCCAGGTAGACCAGCCCCGCGGTGATCAGCGAGATGACGATGGAGAGCGCCAGGATGCGGCCGGAGAAGTCGTGCATCGCCATGATCAGCGGCCGCTCGTCCATCGTCACCTCGACGGTGAGAGCGGGGTCCTTGGGCGAGCGGTCGATGACGCGGACGACCCGGTTGCCCGGCCGCGCCATGGCGGCGAAGGCGTCGGCGATCAGCGAGACGGTGGTCGCCTCGCGCAGGTCGACCACCGCGTCCACCGTCGGCGGCATGGTGGTGGACAGCATGTAGACCCGCGAATCCGGCTGGATCAGGTCGATGGCGTGGGCGCCGACGTGGGCCAGCAGCTTGGCCTCGAGCGCCTTCGTCACCATGCGGTCGGGCGCCGCCTCGACCGACAGCGCCGCCAAGTGGGCCGCCGCCAGCCGCTCCTCCAGGAAGGCGAGGCGGAAGCGGGCGATCGACGGCGTGTAGATCAGCACCTCGGCCAGCATGACGAACAGCACCGTCAGCACCAGGAGCTTGGCGGAAAGGCTGCGGGTCAGCGGCGGCAGGGGCATGGGGGCGCGGAGCGTAGGGGACGGAGTCGACGGGACCGGGCGGATCGCCATTGCCCCCGCCCTCCCCATGCTGTGCAAGCGGAGGGCGGAGGCAAGCGTATCACGGTGGCTGCAAATCCGCTCGGCCTACCCGAAGCGCTGAAGAAAGCGCACCAGCCGGCGGGTACGTTCGCCGAACAGGGTCGGCTCGAACCAGCTCCCGGCGGCGCGCTTGCCGGACTCGGCCAGGGTGGGGTAGGGCAGCAGCAGCGGTGCCACGTCGTGCACCCGCATGCCCTTGGTCAGCGCCAGGCACCACAGGGCGAGCTGCTCGCCGGCGTGGGCGCCGACGATGGAGACGCCGAGCAGGCGGCCGCGCCGGCCCACCACCAGCTTCACCAGCCCCGCGGCGGCGTCCTCGGCGCGGGCCCGGTCGTTGTCGGCGAAGGGCTGGCGCAGCACGGTGACCGTGTCGCCATGGGCGGCGCGCGCCGCCTCCTCGGTCAGCCCGACCTGGGCCAGCTCGGGGTCGGTGTAGGTGACCCAGGGCAGGGGGGCCGCGTCGGCGCGGGCCGGCCAGCGGAAGAGCGCGTTGCGCACGACGATCCCGGCGTGGTGGCCGGCCACGTGGGTGAAGGCCGGCCCGCCGGTGGCGTCGCCGACGGCGAAGACCCGGCGGTTGCTGGTGCGCAGACGGCGGTCGACGCGGATGCCGCCGGCATCGGCGGCGATGCCGGCCGCCTCCAGGCCGAGGTCGTCGACCACCGGCCGGCGCCCGGCGGCGACCAGCAGGTCGGAGCCCTCCAGGCGCCGCCCGTCCTCCAGCCAGGCGGCGACGCCGCTGCCGGCGCGCTCGACGCGGGCGACCCCCAGGCCTTCCACCAGCGCCACCCCGTCGGCCGCCAGGCTGCGGCGCACCACCGCCACCAGCTCGGGGTCGTCGCGCGGCAGCAGGCGCTGCTGCTCCACCAGGGTGACGCGGGCTCCCAGGCGGCGGTGGGCCTGCGCCATCTCCGCGCCGATCGGGCCGCCGCCGAGCACGATCAGGTGCTCCGGTGCCGCCGTGCGCGCGAACAGCGTTTCGTTGGTCAGGTGGGGCACGCCGTCGAGACCGGGGATCGGCGGCACCCGCGGCCGCGAGCCAGTCGCCAGCACGAAGCGGCGGGCGCGGATGCGGGTGCCGCCGGCCTCCAGGGTGTCGGGACCGGTGAAGCGGCCGTGCGCGGCGATCACCCGCACGCCCAGTCCCTCGAAGCGTTCGCGGCTGTCGTGGGGGGCGATGGCGGCGATGGTGCGGTGCACATGGGCGTGCACGGCGGCGAAGTCCACCGCCGGCTCGTGCCCGTTCACGCCGAAGCGGCCGGCCGTCCGCACGGCGTGCGCCGCCTTGGCGGCGGCCAGCAGCGCCTTGGAGGGCACGCAGCCGGCGTTCAGGCAGTCGCCGCCCATGGCGCCGCGTTCGACCAGCACCGTGTCGACGCCCAGCCGGGCCGCCGCGGCGGCCACCGACAGGCCGCCGGAACCGGCGCCGACGACGCAGAGGTCGCAGCGGATCGCGCTCACCGCCGCCTCCGCCAGCGACGGACGGCGACCGGCACCAGCGCCAGGGCGGCGAGGCCGAGGAGCGGCAGCATCAGCTCGGGCGCCAGGATCAGGTCCAGGTCGGGCTCGCCGCCGGCCTCCAGCACCGCCCCCAGTCCGTTGCCGACGGAGGCGTACACCAGCGCGCCGGGAACGATGCCGATCGCCGTCGCCAGCGCGTAGGTGCCGAGCGGCACGCCGAGGAAGGCCGGCACCAGGTTGACCAGCCAGAACGGGAACAGCGGCACCAGGCGCAGGAACAGCGTGTAGCTGAAGGCGTGATCGCGGAAGCCGGCCTCCAGGCGGGCGATCCACGGCGCGGCACGTCGCCGCAGCGCGTCGCCCAGCGCGGTGCGGGCGGCGAGGAACACGGCGACCGCGCCGACGGTGGCGCCGATCACGGCGCAGACGGCGGCCGGGACGGTGCCGAACAGGAAGCCGCCGGCCAGGGTCAGCACCGTCGCCCCGGGCACCGAGAAGGCGACGGCCAGGGCGTACACGCCGACGTAGGCGGCCACCGCCAGTGCGCCGTGGGCGGCGACGAAGCCGGTGAGCTCGCCGCGGTAGCGGGCCAGCGCGTCCAGGCTCAGCGCGTCGCCGCCGCCGAAGGCGAGGAAGGCGGCCAGGCCCGCCCCCAGCACGGCGAGCGGCGCCAGGCGCTTCCACAGCGCCGGCGGCGGGTCGGCGGAGGCGCGCTCGGCCACGGCCATGACGGGGTCTCCTCGGGCGGTCGGGGTCTCCTCCTGCAACAGGTAGCCCCGCCCTCCGCTCACCCGCCAGTCACCTTGGCGTGAAGGGGCCGGGGCGCCCTGTCCGGCTTGCATTGCTGCGGCCCGACAACGTTCGTTGTATCGCTTCCGGGCTGTTGGTAAGAAGCGGCCATGAGCGACCTTGCCCGCCACATCGAGGCCCTGTCGACGGCGCGCGTGCTGTGCGTCGGCGACGTCATGCTCGACCGCTTCGTCTACGGCGCCGTCGACCGCGTGTCGCCGGAGGCCCCGATCCCGGTGCTGCGCATCGAGCGGGAGACCGCGATGCTCGGCGGCGCCGGCAACGTCGCGGCCAATCTGACGGCGCTCGGGGCGGTCTGCCGCTTCGTCTCGGTGGTCGGCGACGATCCCGCCGGCAGCGAGGTGCGGCGGCTGGTGGCGCTGGAGACCGGCGACAACGCCGGCATCGTCGCCGAGCCGGGCCGGCAGACGACCGTCAAGACCCGCTTCATCGGCGGCCGCCAGCAGCTGCTGCGCGCCGACGCCGAGACGGTGGTCGGGGTCAACCCGCTGTGGTGCGAATCCCTGCGCGGCGCGGTCCACGAGGCGCTGCGCGAGGTGGGGGCCGTCGTCCTGTCCGACTACGGCAAGGGCGTGCTGTCCGATCGGCTGGTCGCCGAGACCATCGCCGCCGCCCGGGCGGCCGGCCTGCCGGTGGTGGTGGATCCCAAGGGCAACGACTACCGCCGCTACCGCGGCGCCACCGTGGTGACGCCGAACCGCAAGGAGCTGATGCAGGCGACCGGCCGACCGGCCGACAGCGACGCCGAGGTGGCCGACGCCTGCGCCCACCTGATCGGCGCCTGCGGCATCGACGCGGTGGTCGCCACCCGCTCCGAGCGCGGCCTGACGGTCGTCACCCGCACCGGCACGGTCGCCCACCTGCCGGCCGAGGCGCGCGAGGTGTTCGACGTCTCGGGCGCCGGCGACACCGTGGTCGCCACCCTGACGTCGGCGCTGGCCGCCGGCGTGCCGCTGGAGGACGCGGCGCGGCTGGCCAATCTGGCGGCCGGCATCGTCGTCGGCAAGGTCGGCACCGCCGTGGTGCGCACCGCGGAGCTGCTGGGCGCCCTGCACGAGCAGGAGTGGCGCCACGGCGAATGCAAGGTCGTCACCCGCGAGGAGGCGGTGGAGCGCCTCTGCCGCTGGAAGATGCGGGGCAAGCGGATCGGCTTCACCAACGGCTGCTTCGACCTGCTGCATCCCGGCCACGTCTCGCTGCTGGCCCAGGCCAAGGCAGGCTGCGACCTGCTGGTGGTCGGCCTCAACAGCGACGATTCCGTGCGGCGCCTGAAGGGCCCGACCCGGCCGGTGCAGGGCGAGTCCGCGCGCGCCACCGTGCTGGCCTCGCTGAGCTCGGTCGACCTCGTGGTGATCTTCGACGAGGATACGCCGGAACAGCTCATCCGCACCCTGCGCCCCGACGTGCTGGTGAAGGGGGCGGACTACCGCGTCGACCAGGTGGTCGGCGCCGACTTCGTGCAGAGCTACGGCGGCCGCGTGCTGCTCGCCGACCTCGTCGCCGGCCAGAGCACGACCAACACCATCAAGCGCCTGAAGGGATAGGCCCGCGTCCGCCCCCGCCGCCCACCTCCTGTACGCGCTGGCCTGGGCGTCGTTCGGCGTCCTCCACAGCCTGCTGGCGTCGCGGCGGGTGAAGGCGCGGCTGGGGCTGGGGGCCTACACGCGGCTGGCGTACAACCTCGTCGCCCTGCTGCACGCCGGTCTGGTGGTCGCGTGCGGGCGCCGGCTGCTGGCCGGTGCGGCGTTCGACCGGCCGGGCTGGCTGGTCGTGCTGCAGGGCGTGCTGGCCGTCGCCGGTGCCGCCGTGTTCGCCTGGGGGTTGGCCGGCTACGATCTCGGGCGCTTCGCCGGGACCGCCCAGGTGCGTGCCCACCGCGCCGGCCGCGCGCTGGACGAGGACGGCCCGCTGCGCATCGGCGGTGCCGGGCGCTACGTCCGGCACCCTCTGTATGCGGGCGGGCTGCTCCTCCTGTGGGGCGGCGTGCTCGATGCGTACACCGGGGCGACTGCCCTGTGGGCCAGCCTCTACCTGCTGATCGGCATGACGTTCGAGGAGCGCCGGCTGCTGGCGCTCCACGGCGACGCCTACCGCGCCTATCGCGCGCGGGTGCCGGCCCTGGTCCCGTGGCGCGGCCGCGCCATCTAGAACGGAACACGGCGGAAGGGGGGCTGGGGCATGCTGGAGGGATTCGCAGGGCGTCGCGTCGCCACGAGCGGCGCGGAGATCTTCGCCGCGGTCGGCGGCGACGGGCCGCCGTTGCTGCTGCTGCACGGGTTTCCGCAGACGCACGCGATGTGGCACCGCGTGGCGCCCGAGCTGGCGCGGCGCTTCACGGTGGTGGCCGCCGACCTGCGCGGCTACGGCGCCTCGGAGAAGATGGCCGGCGACCCGGCGCACGTCCGCCACAGCAAGCGGGCCATGGCCCAGGATCAGGTCGAGGTGATGGCGGCGCTGGGCTTCGAGCGGTTCGCCGTGTGCGGCCACGACCGCGGCGCCCGGGTGGCGCACCGCATGGCGCTGGACCATCCGGACCGGGTCGAGCGGCTTGCCGTCGTCGACATCGTGCCCACCCTTGAGGTGTTCGAGCGGGTCGACCAGGCCATGGCGACCGCCTACTACCACTGGTTCTTCCTGATCCAGCCCGGCGGCCTGCCGGAGCACCTGATCGGCCTCGACCCCGAATTCTACCTGCGACGCACGCTCGGTTCCTGGGGCTCGGGCACCGGGGCGTTCGGCGAGGAGGCCTTCGCCGCCTACCTCCAGGCATTCCGCAATCCGGCCACCGTCCACGCCATGTGCGAGGACTACCGCGCCGCCGCCTCCATCGACCTGGAGCACGACCGCGGCGACCGGCTCGCCGGCCGCACCGTCGCGGCGCCGACCCTGGCGCTGTGGGGGGCCGACAGCGTGGTGGGGCGGACCTACGCCGACCCGCTCGCCCTGTGGCGGCCGTACGCCCCGCGGGTCGAGGGCCGCGCGCTGCCCGGCGGCCACTTCCTGCCGGAAGAGCGGCCGCAGGAGACGCTGGCGGCGCTGCTCGCCTTCCTGGCGGGCGGGCCCTGAGCGGACGGGCGGGGAGGGCCCGCCGAACGGGGGAGGGCCTCTCCGAACGTACGGCCCGCCGGGACAATGGTCAGGGCCCGGCGTTGGTCACAGCAGGTTAAGAAAACGTTAAGGCACACTCCGCGGCAGTCCATCGCAAGCGGAGTGCGCGCCATGACCCTCTCGGCCAGCTACTACGAGAACCGCGCCGACGGCGGCTTCGGCTGGGCGGTGAACTACGATCTCGACTTCGACGGCAGCACCTTCACGGTGCAGACGCGCATCGACCTCGCCGGCGCGGACCCCGGCGCGCTGCAGGCCACCTGGGAGCAGGGGATCGAGGACATCTGGAGCGGCAAGATGTGCCTCACCGACGGCGTCGAGCTCTTCCCCATCGCCGTCGACGTGGCGTTCGTCGACGCCGACGCCCACTACACCGTCACCGTCCGGGACGGCACCGGGCGCGACGACATGACGAACTGGTACACCGACACCGCCTGGGGGCCGGCCTACCAGGACGAGCTGGCGGCGCACGAGTTCGGTCACATGATCGGCATGTTCGACGAATACGCCGGCGGCGCCACCTACAACGGGTTCGCCACCACCGGCACCCTGATGTCGGACCTCACGCCCGTCCTCGACGAGGGCTACTTCTGGTCGGTCGACCACTTCGCCGAGACCCTGTACGGCCGCACCCTGACGGTGGTCGAGGCCGACGGCGCCGCCGCTCCGCAGCCCGAACCCGTTGCCGAAGCCGGGCGCACCGTCAACGGCGGCGCCGCCGCGGACGTCCTGAGCGGCGCCTCGGGCGACGACAGCATCCGCGGCTACGCCGGCGACGACGCCCTGTCCGGCCTGTCCGGCGACGACACGCTGAAGGGCGAGGCCGGACGCGACACCCTCCAGGGCGGCGCCGGCGACGACAGCATGCACGGCGGCGACGACGACGACCTGATCTTCGGCGGAGCCGGCGGCGACATCCTCTGGGGCAGCCCGGGCGACGACACCTTGAGCGGCGGCGACGGCGCCGACTGGTTCAAGTACACCCGCGGCAGCGGCCACGACGTCATCACCGACTTCGACGCCGCCGCCGGCGACCGCATCCAGCTCGCCGTCGGCCAGACCCACCGGGTGGTCGACGGTTCGGCCACCGACGCCGTCGTCGACCTCGGCAACGGCGACGTCATCACCCTCGACGGCGTGGGCCGCCACCTCGTGCAGGACGGCTGGTTCGTGTACGCCTGAGCCGGGCCGGCGTAGCATCTGGCGATCCGCCGCATTTCCCGCTATTCCTTATGAAAAGTGTGGATAAGGCGGTGCCATGGTGGATGGTGGGGTGGATGGTGGGGCGGACGGCTGGGCGGTCGGGGCGGAGCTGCGGGACGCCTCCGGGCGGCGCATCGAACCGGACTCGCCGCTGGCGCTGCGCGGCCATCGCACCAACCTGGTCGGCATCCCGGCGCAGATCCTCTCGACCACCGCCTTCAACGAGGCGCCGCGCGCCCTGCGCATCCACGGCACCCGCGGCCAGCACGCCGCCCTGTTCGAGGCGCTCGACGAGTCTGCCGACGCGGACGCCGCGGCCGAGGTCTTCCAGCGCTATCTCGCCCGGACGTTCGGGCTGAACCCGGACTTCTCCGGCAGCGAGGGCGCCGACGGCCGGCGCCGCTTCCGCGCCAGCTATCTGCGCCTGCTGAAGGGGTGGATGTTCGATGCCAACAACGCCGAAGGGGCGGTCCTGAAGGGCTGGGTGGAAAGCCGCTTCGGCCTGCTGCCGACCTTCCACGGCATGCCGATCCGCCGCTTCGCCTCCACGGCCTGGTACCGCTACGGCGAGCAGAAGGCGTCGACCCGCTTCCACAACAACCACATCCACCTCCAGCTCGACCTGCTGTACGAATACTGCCAGTGGTGGATGCGCCGGGGCTGGCCGGGCGCGCCGATGCCGGCGGGCACCCAGGCCATGCGGCTCTACCGCGGCGTCAACGATTTCGAGGAGCACTTCATCCTCGAACGGCCCGACCGGCGGACCGCCGTGCTGCGCCTCAACAACCTGTCCTCCTTCTCGGTCGACCGCGAGATCGCCGGCCAGTTCGGCGACTACATCCTGGAGGCCTGGGTGCCGGCGGTGAAGATCGTCTTCTTCCGCGACATCCTGCCGCGCTATCCCTTCCAGGGCGAAGGCGAGTACCTCGTGGTCGGCGGCGACTACCGCGTCACGGTGTCGCTGTTGTGACGCGGCGGCGCGGCGCGATCCTTGCACGGTACCGGGCATGATCGATCCGCTGCTCCATTCCCGGGCGCTCGGCGCCTATCTCGGCTTCGCCTGCGGCGATGCGCTGGGCGCCACTGTCGAATTCCTGACAAAGGGCGAGATCGCCCACCAGTACGGTGTCCACAAGCACCTCAAGGGCGGCGGCTGGCTGCGCCTGCAGCCGGGCCAGGTCACCGACGACACCGAGATGTCGATCCATCTCGGCCGCGCCATCCTCGCCGGCCCGGCCTGGGACGTGCGCCGCGTCGCCGAGGAGTTCGCGGTCTGGCTGAAGGGCGTTCCGGTCGACGTCGGCGACACCACGCGGCGCGGCATCCGCCGCTTCATCATGCACGGCACGGTCGAGGAGCCGCCGGCCGAGCACCTCGGCGGCAACGGCGCCCTCATGCGCAACCTGCCGGTGGCGCTGGCGACGCTCGGCGAGGACGAGGCCTTCCGGCGCCAGAGCCTGGAACAGGCCCACGTCACCCACAACCATCCCCTGGCCGACGCGGCGACCCTGGCGTTCGGGGAGATGGTGCAGGCGCTGCTGTGCGGCGGCGGCGTCAAGGCGGTGCGCGACATCGCCAACCGCCTGGTCGCCGACCACCGCGCCTTCAAGTTCGAGCCTTACCGCGGCCTGTCCACGGCCTACGTCGTCGACACGGTGCAGACGGTGCTGCACCACTATTTCCAGACCGACACCGTGGAATCCTGCGTGGTGGCGACGGTGAACCAGGGCGGCGACGCCGACACCACGGGGGCGCTCGCCGGCATGCTGGCGGGCGCCACCTACGGGGTCGAGAGCATCCCGCGGCGCTGGCTGCGCAAGCTCGACGCCCGCGTGCAGCAGGAGATCCGCGAGCAGGTGGACGGGCTGCTGGCCCGTGCGCCCCACGTGCGACGGGGAGGAGGCGATGGCTGAGGTGGTGTTCTACGAGAAGCCGGGCTGCGCCGGCAACGCGCGCCAGCGCCGCCTGCTGGAGGCGGCGGGGCACCGGCTGGAGGTGCGCGACCTGCTCGCCGCGCCGTGGACGCGCGAGAGCCTGCGCCCCTTCTTCGGCAACCGGCCGGTGGCGGAGTGGTTCAACCGCTCGGCCCCGGCGGTGAAGGCCGGCGAGATCGATCCCGACGCCCTCGACGCGGCGGCGGCCCTCGACCTCCTGGTGGCGGCGCCGCTGCTGATCCGCCGGCCGCTCATGCAGGTGGCGGACGAGCGCCGCTGCGGCTTCGACGCCGACGCGGTGGACGCCTGGATCGGCCTCGCCGAGCGACCCGCCGGCCCGCTGGAGGGCTGCGTCCGTCCCGCCATGCCGCCGTGCCCGGCGCCGCGGCGGGGCTGATTCGACAGGGCCGGCCGGCCGCGCTATCGTCCTTTCCGCGGGATGGGAGATGGGGGCTCGGGTGCGCAGCGACAGGGTTGAGACGCGCTTCGCTTCGGTGGAGGCGTTCCTCGTCTGGGAGGAGGGGCAGGCCGACCGCTACGAGTACCTCGCCGGCGCGGTCTGGCCGGCGGGCGGCGACGCCACGGCCATGGCTGGCGGCTCGCTCACCCACAACGATCTCGTTTTCAACATGCGCACGGCGTTGACGGCGGTGTTCCGACCGCGCGGCTGCCGGGTGCAGAGCGAGACCGTGAAACTGAAGACCGACACGTACGCCGTCTATCCCGACGTGATGGTGGTCTGCACGCCGTGCACGGGCCGGGAAACCACAGTCGGTGAGGCCACCGTGGTGGTCGAGGTGCTGGCCGAGGGCACGCAGACGAAGGATCGCACCCTCAAACAGCAGAGCTACCTCGATTTGCCCTTCCTTCTCCAGTACGTGCTGGTGTCCCAGGAGCGGCAGCTGGTCGAGGTCTACAGCCGCCAAGGGGATGGATGGGCCTACAAGGTGTTCCGGGGATCGGACCCGATGGTCGATCTGCCCGCCGTCGATGCCCGCGTCGCCATGGCCGACCTCTACCGCGACACCGACGTGCCGCCGGCGGCGGCGGTCGTGCCGTTGCGCGGCGCCTGAGCGGCCGCGGGGGAGAGGGACCGCCATGTGCGAACTGCTGGGCATGAGCGCCAACGTGCCCACGGACATCTGCTTCAGCTTCGCCGGACTGATGAACCGCGGCGGCCGCACCGGGCCGCACCGCGACGGCTGGGGCATCGCCTTCTACGAGGGCAAGGGCTGCCGCACCTTCCACGACCCGCACCCGAGCTGCGAGTCGGAGATCGCCCGGCTGGTGCGCGAATACCCCATCAAGTCGCGGGTCGTCGTCTCGCACATCCGCCGCGCCAACCGCGGCCGGGTGATGCTGGAGAACACCCACCCCTTCACCCGCGAGCTGTGGGGGCGGGTCTGGACCTTCGCCCACAACGGCCAGCTCAAGGGCATCAAGGGCCGGGATCTCCGCTTCTACCGCCCGGTCGGCACCACCGACAGCGAGCACGCCTTCTGCTGGCTGCTCGACCGGGTGCGCGACCGCTGGCCCGACCCGCCGCGCCGCGAGGCGGCGCTGACCGCCTTCGTGCGGGAGCTGGCGGCCGAGCTGAACGGGCTCGGCGTCTTCAACATGCTGCTCACCGACGGGCGGTTCCTGTGGTGCCACTGCGCCACCAACCTGGCGTGGCTGACCCGCAGGGCGCCCTTCGGCCCGGCGACCCTGCTGGACGAGGACATGACCGTCGACTTCGAGCGCGAGACGACCCCCGACGACGTGGTCACCGTCGTCGCCACCCGCCCGCTCACCCGCGACGAGCGCTGGACCGTGATGGGGGCGGGGGAGATGGTGGCGTTCCGCGACGGCGTGCCGGCGGGGTGACCGAGGCGACGCTCCCTCACCGCGCGCCGAGCCATGCCCCCGCCAGCCCCGCCGCGGCGCCGCCCAGCACCACCCAGTGAACGGCCACCCGTCCCCGCAGCAGCGCCGCCAGCGCCGCCGCCGCGACCGCCCAAGCGAAGGCGTCGGGCCGGCCGTCGGGCAGCAGCACGGCGCGGCCGAGGTAGACGCCGAGGTTGAGGATGACGCCGACCACCGCGGCCGTCACCGCGGCCAGCGCCGCCGCCACGCGGCCGTCGTGGATCAGCCGCTCCACGTAGGGCGCGCCGGCGAAGATGAAGAGGAAGCAGGGCAGGAAGGTGACGTAGGTGGTCAAGGCGGCGCCCAGGGCTCCCGACCGGAACGCCGCGGCGGGATCGGCGGCGGCGTTCCAGCCGGCGAAGAAGCCGACGTACTGGGTGACCAGGATCAGCGGGCCCGGCGTCGTCTCGGCCAGCGCCAGGCCGTTCACCATGTCGGCGGGGCCGAGCCAGCCGTACACCTCCACCGCCTGCTGCGCCACGTAGGGCAGCACCGCGTAGGCGCCGCCGAAGGTGACGAAGGCGGCCTTGGTGAACAGGGCGGCGATGCCGGCCCAGGGCTGCCAGCCCAGGGTCGCCACCGCCAGCGCCACCGGCACCGCCCACAGCGCCGCGAAGAGCAGCCCCAGGCGCACCAGCCGGCCGGGTCCGGGCGGTGCGCCCGCCGGCAGCAGGTCGGGGCCGTCGTGCAGCGCCGGGGCGAACCAGCGCCGCCCCGCGGCGTGGGCCGCCAGGCCGACCGCGGCGGCGCCGGCCACCACCATCGGGAAGGGCACGTGGAGGACGGCCAGGGCGAGGAAGGCCGCCGTCGCCAGGGCCGCCGGCGCCGGCCCCTTCAGGGTGCGGCGGCCGATCCGCCAGACCGCGGCGACGATGATGGCGACGACGGCGGGCTTGACCCCGGCGAAGACGGCGGCCACCGGGGCGGCGTCGCCGTGGGCCGCGGCGAGCCACGACAGGGCGAGCAGCACCAGCGCGCCCGGCAGCACGAACAGCCCGCCCGACACCAGCCCGCCGACCGTGCCGCGCAGGCGCCAGCCGACGTAGGTGGCGAGCTGCTGCGCCTCGGGCCCCGGCAGGATCATGCAGAAGTTGAGGGCGTGCAGGAACCGCGTCTGGTCGATCCAGCGGCGGCGGTCCACCAGCTCGGCCTGCATCATGGCGATCTGCCCGGCCGGTCCGCCGAAGCTGAGGCAGCCCAGCTTCAACCAGTAGAGCGCGAAGGCGGCGAAGGAGGGCTGGGGTGGCATGGGCGGCCTTCGGCGGCGGGGGAGGCGCCGTCAGTGGTATCACGGCCGCGCCGGTCGGGCGAGTGCGGGCGAGCCGCCGCCGGCGAGACCCCGACGCGTTTGGGGTTGCGTCCGCGGCCGAAGAGGTCTTACGTGGTGGGTGTCAGAAAAGGAGAGGTCGGTGCGGTTGGCCCGACCCCCGCGCCAGCGGGTCCTGGCCTTCGCCGCCGGCGTCGAGTCCCATGACCTTCAACGCCGCCGCGCTGGTGCGTCGGCGCACAGGAGGGTCTTGGTGTGCAGCAGCAAATCTCGGTGATCACCCTCGGCATTGCGGATCTCGCCCGCTCCCGCCGCTTCTACACCGAAGGATTCGGCTGGGTGCCGGTCTTCGAGAACGCGGAGATCGTCTTCTACCAGATGAACGGCTTCGTGCTCGGGACCTGGCAGGCGGATGCCCTTGCCGGCGACATGAACCGCGGCGGCCTGATGCGGCCCGGCGCTTTCGCCCTCGCACACAACGTCGCCGCCAGGACGGACGTCGAGCCGCTGCTGGACCGGCTGGCGCAATCGGGCGGCCGCCTTCTCCGGCCGGCCGACGAACCCGTGCACGGCGGGTTCCGCGGCTATGTCGCCGATCCCGACGACCATGCCTGGGAAATCGCGTGGAACCCGGCGTGGGCGATCGACGAGCGCGGGCACGTGAGCTTCGCCGTTTGACGGCGGCCCGCCGCCGGCGTGCGGTCCGGCCGGACCTCAGCCGGCGGCGGTGAGCGGTGCGACGGTGGCGCGGGCGATGCGGGCGAGGTCGGCCGGAGCCAGGGCGATCTGCAGGCCGCGGCGGCCGCCGTTGACGACGATCTCGGCCAGCGCCTCGGCACCGGCGTCGAGGAAGGTGGGCAGGGCCTTGCGCTGGCCCAGCGGGCTGATGCCGCCGACGAGATAGCCGGTGCTGCGCTCCGCCGCGGCGGCGTCGGCGAGGTCGGCCTTCTTGCCGCCGGCGCGCGCGGCCAACGCCTTGAGGTCGAGGCGCGCCGCCACCGGGATCACCGCACACACCAGCGCCCGGCCGTCGACCTGGGCGATCAGCGTCTTGTAGACGACCGCCGGGTCCAGGCCGAGCGCCGCCGCGGCGTGCAGGCCGATGGCGTCGGCCGAGGGATCGTAGTCGTATTCCAGCAGCCGGAAGCGCACCCCCGCCGCCTTCGCCGCGTTCACCGCCGGTGTCACCCTGGCCGCCATCCGCCTGTCCCCCGCGTCTCCGGAACCGTGAGCTTAGGGCCGGGCGGCGAGCGCGCTCAACCCCCGGAAGGGGCCGCCCGTTGCCGGCGGGCCCCTGCGGATGAGCCGATCGGCACCGAAATCGATCGCCCCCGCGTCGCCGGCGCCCCGCAAAGGTCCTATTCCTGGACGGGCGAGGGGCGATCCCTCCCTCGCCCCTTCTTCCCTCGGCGGAAAGGTTCGGACATGCTCGTCGTGCATCACCTCGGGATCTCGCAATCCGACCGGATCGTGTGGCTTTGCGAGGAACTCGGGATCCCGTACGAACTCAGACGCTATGAACGCGACCCGGAGACCCGGCTTGCGCCGGACGACTATCGGGCGCTCACGCCGTTCGGCACCGCCCCGGTGATCGTCGATGGCGACGTCGTGCTGGGCGAATCGGCGGCCATCGTCGAGTATCTCGCGCAGATCTACGGGGACGGCCGCCTGATCGTCCGGTGCGGTTCGCCCGATTACCCCGACTTCCTGTTCTGGTTCCATTTCGCCAACGGATCGCTGATGCCGGCCGCCCTGATCGATTCGGTCACCCGGCGCGTCGGGGGTGAGGACGTGATGATGACGGCTCTTCGGTCCCGCCTCGATCGCGCTTACGATCTGCTCGAGGGGCGGCTCGGCACGGTGCCGTTCCTGGCAGGAGACGCGTTCACCGCAGCGGACATCATGACGCTTTTTCCGTTGACCACCATGCGCGCCTTTGCGCCGCGGGACATCGGCCCCTATCCGCGCATTCGCGCCTACGTCCGGCGCATCGCCGCGCGTCCGGCCTTTCGGCGCGCCATGCTGAGGGCCGATCCGGATTTCGACGTGCCGCTGACGTGACGACCCGACGCTCCCGCCCCGATGCCGGCCCGCCCGCGCCGGCCCGCCGACATCGACGGTCCCGCGGCGACCGGTGCGACGCCGAGGGGCCACGGTGACGCCATGACCGCACCGCCGGGCGGCAACGGCAAGGCGCTGCTGGCCCGCCCCGGCATCGGCGTCGCCGCGGGCGTCGTCCAGCGCAGCGACCTGCGGTTCAGCCGGATCGTGATCGACCGTCCGACGCTGATCGTCCTGCGCCACGGGACGAAGACCCTCCTTTCTCCCGCCGGGCGATGGTCCCTCGGAGGCGGGGAAGCCATCGCCATCGCCGGCGGACAGACCTTCGACGTGACCAATCGCCTGTCCGACCGGGGCGCCTACGAGGCGCGATGGCTCGTCTGGGATCCGGCGGTCGTCGGGCGCTTCGAACGGACGGCGGTCGAGCGGCGTCCCCTGGTCGGGGCGGCCGCCCTGGGGAGGATCGACGCGCAGTTCGCCTCGGCGTTCGACCGCGCGCTCGAAGCGATCGGGGACGAGCCGCACATTCCGGCCGAGGTCGCCGAGCACAGGCTTGCCGAGGTCCTCGTCTGGCTGTCCCTGCGCGGCATCCATTTCTCGGCGGCGCAGACCCCCAACCTGGCGACGAAGGTGCGCCGGCTCGTCGAGACCTCCCTGGCGGATCGGTGGACGACGACCGTCGTGGCGCAGCGCCTCGCCGTCAGCGAGGCGACCCTCCGGCGGCGCCTGGCCGCCGAAGGAACGACCCTCGGCGATCTCCTGACCGACGTCCGCATGTCGTTCGCGATGATGCTCCTGCAGTCGACCGACCACGCGGTCAACCGCATCGCGCTGGAGGTCGGCTACGAATCGGCCTCCCGATTCGCCATCCGGTTCCGCAGGCGGTTCGGGTTTCCTCCCACCGCCATCAGGGGGCATGCACGCGGTCGTCCCTCCGGCGACGGCCTCGCGGCGCGGAACGGGGCCGATCCGGCGGTCGGGACGCCGCGTTGACGCCGCCCGCCGCGGGGCGGGCGGCCGGCCGACGGCCCGGCGTATCGGCCATCCGGCCAGGGCAGGCCGTTCCGGCGGGCGGGAAAATGGAATTCCGTTGCCGCAATGCAACGGCATTCGCCAGGAAATTACAAATTTCGGGCGAAAAGTACGATGGACTCGCCCGAACGATTTATCCTAGTTTGCCAGGGCTGTGGCCGCCGCCGTGCGGCGGCGAAACGCCTCCTTAACCAAGATCGGGCACGCTGGGGACTTCATCCCGCCAGGGATCAGGATGATCGACATGATTCTCGACGAACTGCAGCACGTGGACGACTTGACGGCGGACGAGAGCGTCGCCGTCGTTCGGGCCTATGACGACACCTTGGTCAGCGAATCCCACGAAGAGGCGTTCGCCGCCGCCTCCGGCGTGTTCCAGCGGCTGCGTCCGAACCTGCCGCCAGCGCTGCTCGCCATCGAACTGGAAGTGCTCCTGGCGCTGGCGCCGGGCGATCCCGTCGCCATGGCCCACTGCGCCTGAGGCCCGCTGCGCCCGAGCGCAGGCCGGGCGGGGCGGCTCAACGCCGCCCGAAGAACATCCGAGTCAGCATGCCCACCATCGTCGCCGGCCGGCACGGGACGAGGTCGAAATCGTAGGCCATGCCGCCGACGGAATCGGCGCCGCGGTCCGCGACCTCGCGGGGGCGGAGCCGGAACGGCACGACGTCGGCGCACGCCAGGGGAATGGCGTCGACCGAGGCCGCGCCGCCCTCGTCCTCGGCGATCTCCAGGGCCGATTCGGCGGGTGCCGGCGGCGGCAGGCCGTGATCGTCGTTGGCGGCGGCCGCCACCACCGTCGCCTCCGTCAGGGCGGTGCCGACGCCGCTCTCGATGAGATCGTCGGCGTCGTTCGCCGGCAGCGGGGCGGGGACGGGGGACGGGGTCGGCCCGCCGGGCAGCCGCGGCGCCATCATGCCGGTCGCCAGCCGCGCGAACAGGAAGGCCGGGTGGAGCGGCCCCCCGCGCTTTTCCGCGCCGCCGCCGAACGGACCGCCGCCGGTGCCGGCCAGCGCTTCGTTGATGCGGGCGAAGGCCTCGATGTCCTTGATGTGCAGCATGGGCCGGTGGTCCTGGCTGGAGGGCCCCTGCGTGGGGTGCCTGTGTCCGGGCTCCCGGGCGGGAACGCCTCCGTCATCGAGATCCGTCATTGTGCACCGCAGCAAAGAAGAATGCCAGGGAAAAGTTGCCCTCCTCTCTACCGTTCAACTGTTACAGTTTGTCGTGCGGGCTCGCGCACGGTGAGCATGAAGACGAGCCCCAGAGCGAAAAAGACGAGAATGGAGGCCATGCCGGCCCGCTGGCTGGCGAACGCTTCGGTGGCGAAGCCCAGCGCCAGCGGCCCGAAGGAGCCGACGACCCGGCCCGACAGGTTGTAGAGGCCGAACATTTCGGCCTGCATGGCGGGCGGCGACAGGCGCGCCATCATCGACCGGCCCGCCGCCTGCGCCGGGCCGAAGAAGAAGCCGAGGCCGAGCGCCAGCACCCAGAACCAGATCTTCTCGGTGACCAGCAGCAGGAACACGCCCGCCACCATCAGCCCGGCGACGCTGATGAGGATCGTCCTCTTCGAGCCGATCCAGTCGTCGATCCAGGCGAAGCCGATCGCCCCGCCCCCCGCCACCACGTTGAGGGCGATGGCGAAGACGACGATCTCCTCGAAGCTCATGCCGAAGGTGCCGGCGGCGTAGAGGCCGCCGAAGGCGGTGATGGTGTTGATGCCGTCGCGGTAGAAGGCGCTGGCGACGAGGAAGCGCAGCACCTGCCGGTACTTGCGCACCTCCACGGCGGTGCGCCGCAGGGTCGCCAGCCCCTCGCGCACCGCTTCCCCCAGCCGCCGCCCGGTCGCCGGGGTGTCGGGAACCCAGACGAACAGCGGCAGGGCGAACAGGCCGTACCACACCGCCACCAGCAGCGCGGTGGCGCGGACGTTGGCCTGCTCGGCGCTGGAGAGCAGGCCGAACAGGGGCGCGTCGGACTGCACGAAGACGAACAGCGAGACGACCAGGCAGGCCAGCCCGCCGAAATAGCCGACCCCCCAGCCCCAGCCCGACACCCGTCCCAGCATGGCGGGCGGGGCGATGGCCGGCAGCATGGCGTTGTAGAAGACGTTCGCCAGCTCGAAGGCGATGGTCGCCGCCGCCACCAGCACCAGCGCCATGGCGGCGAAGGCGGGGTCGGGCCGCACCCACCACAGCGCCGTGGTGCAGACGACGCAGGCCAGGGTCAGCAGCGCCAGCCAGGGTTTGCGCCGTCCGGCCCGGTCGGCGATCGCGCCCAGCACCGGGCTCAGCACGGCGATGGTGACGCCGGCGGCGGCCATGGCGCGGCTCCAGTCGGCGGTGCCCGCCACCTCGTCGGCGGCGACCGCGCGCATGAAATAGACGCTGAAGACGAAGGTGGAGATCACCGTGTTGAAGGCGGACATCGCCCAGTCGTAGAGGCACCAGGCGGCGATGGCGCGGCGGTCGGGCGTGGTCACGTCCGCAGGTCTCCCGAGGGTCAGCGCCGGAAGCCGAGACCGGCGAGCAGGGCGCCGACCTCCGGATCTTCGAGGGCGGCGAGGAAACGGCGCACCGGCGGCCGCTCGATGCGGCCGCGCGGCACGATGAAGTCGTAGTGCTCCTCCTGCAGCGGCAGGAAGCCCAGCCCGTAGAGGCGGGCGACGCTGTCGATCGCCACCCCCCAGTCGGCGCGCCCCTGCGCCACCGCCGCCGCCACCGCGTTGTGCGACTTGGCCTGGGTCCAGTAGCCGGTGGGCCGGACGGTGCCGAGCAGGCGGTCGGTCAGGATGCGGGTGCCGCTGCCGGCGTTGCGGTTGATCATGATGCAGTCCGCCTCGGCGGCCGCGGCGGCGACCGCCGCCTCGGGCGTCCTGCCGGCGAAACGGGGGTCGCCGTCGCGGAAGACGATCCCCTGCATGCGGCGGTAGCCCGGCACCAGCTCCAGCCCCGGCTGGAGGAAGGGGCGGTTGTACTCCCCGGTCGCGACGTCCATGAGGTGGACCGGGGCGACGTCGCATTCGCCCCGCCGGGCGGCGCCCAGGCCGCCCATGGAGCCGACGTTCAGCGCCTTGACGCTCAGCCCGCCGGCGATCAGCCGGCCGAGGATGGCGTCGAGACCCAGGCAGTGGCTGCCGACGACGATGAGGTCGGCCGGCCCGGCGTTGCGGCCGATCAGCTGGACGTCGACGGCGGCGCCGGCGTCCACCGCCTCGGCCTGGGCGTCGACGGCGACGAAGCCGTCGGCGTGGCTGAAGGCGGTGACCGAGCCCGACCCCTTGCTCAAGGGGTAGGCCGCGAGCCCGCCGTCCGCCGCGCGCACCAGGGAGACCATGACGTACTCCCGCCGGCCCCGCTCCGAGGCGACACGGACGGGCAGGGTGGCCGGGACCGTCTCGCGCGCCGCCGCGGGCAGGCCGGCGTAGGCGCGGATCACCGGCGCCACGAACTCGTGGAAGGTGAAGGTGGCCGAGGTGGGGAAGCCCGGCAGGATCGCCACCGGCGTGCCGCCGCTGACCGCCAGGCACAGCGGCTTGCCCGGCTTGAGCGCCACCCCGTGCACCACCACCCCGGGGTCGCCGAGGGCGCTGACCACCCGGTGGGAGAGGTCGCCGGCCCCCTTCGACGTGCCGCCCGACAGCAGCAGCATGTCGTGCGCGAGCCCGGCCGCGACGAGGCGGGTCAGGGTCGCCTCGTCGTCGGCGGCGACGCCCAGGCGCACCGGCTCGCCGCCCAGCTCGCGCACGGCGGCGGCGAGGATGGCGCCGTTGCTGTCGTACACGGCGCCCGGCCGGATCGGCTCGCCGGGCGGCACCACCTCGTCGCCGGTGGACAGGATGGCGACCCGCGGCCGGCGCCACACCGCGACCGCGGCGACGCCGATCGCGGCGAGCACGCCGATCTCCCGCGAGGTGAGGGTCTGGCCCTGGCGCAGCACCGTCTCGCCGCGGCCGATGTCGGAGCCGGCGGCGGCGATGCACTGGCCGGGCACCGCCGGCTTGCGGATCTCGATGCGGATCGCCTCGCCGTCCTCGCGCGTCTCGGTCTGCTCGACCATCACCACGGCGTCGGCGCCGCGCGGCACCATGCCGCCGGTGGCGATGACGGTGGTGGTGCCGCCGGTCACGGCCAGCGCCGGCACCGCGCCGGCGGCCAGCACCTCGCCGTTCAGGGCGAGCACCGCCGGCGCGTCCTCCGTGGCGCCGACGGTGTCGGCGGCGCGCACGGCGAAGCCGTCGACCGAGGAGCGGTCGAAGCCGGGGACGTCCACCGCCGCCACCACGTCGCGGGCGAGCACGCGCCCCAGCGCCTCGTCCAGCGCCACCGTCTCCTCGCCCAGCGGGGCCAGGCGCAGGTGCGCGGCGAACCGCCGCCACGCCTCGTCCTTGCCGACCACCGTGAGGAACTGCTCCTGCCGGGCGGCCCGACCCACGAACCGCCGCACCTCGTCATTGGACACCGCCACACTCCCTTGGACGTCCGGCGCGGCCGCATCGCCCCCGCCGGACCGTCCCGTCACCATAGTCCGTCACCACCACCATCCTGAAGGGCATCATCAGGAAGGCCGCCGTCATAAAGCAGGACGGTGGCGCTGTCGCCCGGCGCCACGCCCTCGCTGTCCGGCGCCACCACCACGAAGCCGTCGGCGCGGGCCAGCGCCGTCAGGCCCGGCACGGCCGCCGAGGCCAGCGGCTCCACCCCCGC
Organism: Azospirillum sp. ST 5-10; assembly: GCF_051225715.1. Classification (NCBI taxonomy): domain Bacteria; kingdom Pseudomonadati; phylum Pseudomonadota; class Alphaproteobacteria; order Rhodospirillales; family Azospirillaceae; genus Azospirillum; species Azospirillum sp. ST 5-10. The sequence goes on along the minus strand of NZ_JBPJSP010000016.1, from coordinate 70,674 downwards.
GCCGGCGATCCGCACGCGGTGCAGCTCGGTCAGGCCGATCTCCGACACCAGCTTGCGCCGCGCCGGGCGCACCACGGCGCGGTGGGGCGGTGCCGCCGGCCGCCCGGCCAGCCGCCGCACCGCGCGGCCGGCCAGCGTCTCGTAGACCGCCCAGGCCGCCGCCGGCTCGCCCGGCAGCAGGACCGCCGGCACGCCCCGCACCGTGCCCAGGCCGCCGCTGCCGCCCGGGCGCAGCGCCAGCCCGTGCAGCGCCACCGTGCCGGCATCGGCCAGCGCCAGCGGCGCCACGTCGTCCTCGCCGATGCCGCAGCGCCCGCACAGCAGCAGCAGGTCGGCACCCGGCCGCCCCAGCTCCTCCGCCAGCGCCGCGCGCTCCGCGGGCAGCGGCCCGATGGGCTCCGGCACGCCGCCGTCGCGCGCCGTCAGCGCCGCCAGCAGCGCACCGTTCGTCTCGGGCGTCCCGCCGCGCGGGCCGCCGGCCAGCACGATGCGGACCCGCGGGCGCGCCACCAGCGCCACCCGCGCCGCGCCGAGTGCTGCCAGCAGCGCCACGTCCTGCGGCCGCAGCACCCGTCCGGCGGGCAGCAGCGCCGTGCCCGCCGCCGCCTCCTCGCCCCGCCGCAGCACGCCGCTGCCGGGGGCCACCGCTTCGGTGACCTCGACGCCGAGCGGCGAGCGGCCGGCGGCGGTGACCGGCAGCACCGCGTCGCAGCCCGGCGGCAGGGGGTCCCCCGCGGCCACCGGCGCCGCCGGCAGGGGCAGCGGGTTGTAGGCGCTGGCGCCAAGCGTGTCCTCGGCGCGGACGGCGTGGCCGTCCCAGCGCGCCGTCGCCGCCGCCGGGCGGTCCTGCGGCGCCGCCACGGCCTGCGCGAGGACCCGGCCGACCGCCGGCGCCGCCGCCTCGGCCGGCAGCGCCACGGTGTGCGTGTCCACCCACGCCGCCGCCGCCTCCAGCGGCGCGCGGGTGGCGAACCCGCGGCCGCGCACGTCTCCAGGGGAACCCGCCATGCCGCTCCGACCGTCGCGCATCCCGCTACACGCCGCCCGCCGCCTCGCGCTCGAAGGCGGCGAGGGCCTCCTCGAGGCGCCACTGTAGCCGTGCCTTCTCGCTGGCGTCGAGCAGGGAGCGGCAGGCGTCCGGCAAGGCGCCGCCCGCCGGGGCGGCGGCGCGGCACGGAGCCACCCGCACGCCGCGGGCGGCGTCGTCCCACAGGCTGGCGCCGGGCAGGAAGCTGTGCTCCAGCCCGGCGCGGGCGTTGCGCACGAGGTCGGCGTAGCCGAGGCCGTGGGCCTCGACCGCCCGCTGCAGCTCGTTGGTGAGGTCGGAGCGGCTGACGCCCTCGTCGTCGGTGGTGATGACGGTGGGCACGCCGGCGGCGCGGTAGAGGGCGAACGGGTGCTGCCGGCCGCGCACGCCGAGGATGACGTCGTTGCTGGTGAGGTTGATCTCCACCGCGATCCGGCGCTGCGCCATGGTGCGCAGCAGGCCGTAGGGATCGTCCTCGTACATGACGTCGACGCCGTGGCCGATGCGCCCGGCGTGACCGGTCTCCACCGCCTGGCGGATGTGGGAGCGCAGCTCCTCCGGCGGCACCAGGCCGAGGGTCAGCTCGCCGGCGTGCAGGGCGATGCCGACGCCGGGGTGGAGGCGGTGGAGATGGTCGAGCATGCGCATGTGCAGGTCGTAGTCGGCGAGCGCCACCGGGTGGTCCTCCGGCCCGACGAAGTTCAGGCCGACCACCCGCGGGTCGGCCTCCGCCAGCAGGAACGCGTACACCGTCTGCGCGTACACCTGGTTCTTCGCCGCGGTCCGGCTGACCTGCTGCAGGTAGCGTACGGAGACGTCGCAGCCCGGCGTCGCCTGCGGCGTGCCGCAGCGCTGCAACTGCCGGCGCCGCCGCTCCACCGCGTCGATGTCCCGCCGCCCGGCCTCGACCAGGGCCGGCAGGCCGGCCTGCAGGAGCGCCCCGCGCATGGCGGCGAGGTCGCCGGTCCAGGCGAGCGCGGCGCCCAGCGCGCGCACGGCGCCGCCCTGGGCGGTGGTCATCAGCTCGAGGTGCTGCACCCGCTGGCGCCCGGCGCGGTCGGCCACCTCGGCGACGAGCGCCGCGGGATCGCGGGCGGCGGCGGAGAAACGGCCGAAGGTGGCGAAGAACTGGTCGTGGCCGCTGACGCCGCTCTCCGGCACGAAGGAGCGCATGGACAGCGCGTTGACGATGCGCGTGTTCAGTCCGCCGTCGCTGAGCGCGGCGGCCGCCGGCGGGCGCCCCGCGGCGGCGTCGCACGGCGGCTCCGGGGTCACCAGCGCGCCGCTCGCCTGGTCGAAGCACAGGCCGGCGGCGGCCGCGGCGCGGACGTACGTCTCGCCGTAGACCGCGCCGGTGAGGTGCGTGTGCAGGTCGGCGCCCTTGGGCATGCGGTGGAGGAAGGCGCGCAGCGCCGGCGGGTCGTCCTTGACGGCGGCGAACCGGGCGGCGGCGTCGCCGGAAGCGCCGTCCGGGGTGCCGGCCGGCGGCAGGCCGGCGCAGCCGGACGCCAGGAGCAGCAGGACGATGGCGGCGGTCCGTCCCGGCCGGTGGCGGAGCATGGTGCGCGTTCCTCCCTTTTTCCTCGAAAGCGGGCGACCCTAGGACACATAATCGCAGCGGAGCAACGGGCTCCTCCTGTGGTTGCGGAGTCTGGTCCATGGAGACGGATGCGCGGCGCCTGTTCCGAGCGGCCGAGGTGCGGGCCGAACGGACCGTGGCGTGCTTGCGCGTCGTCGTGGTGGTGCTGCTGCTCGCCGCGTTCCTGCCGGCCGTCGTCGCCCTGGCGCCGCACGACCAGCCGCTGCTGACGCGTCAGATGATCTACGCCGTGGCGACCATGGGGGCCTATCTCGGGTTCGGCCTGCTGTCGCTGCGGCTGGCCGGATCGCCGGCCTACCGGAGCTGGATGGGCTGGGCGTTCGCCACCGCCGACCTGGCGTTCGTCGCCGTCAACGTCGCGCTGACCGCCCACAACACGGGCCTCGCCGCCAATTACGCCGCGGCCTTCCCGGCGATCTGGCTGGCCCCCATGATGTTCGCCTTCGGCGCCCTGCGCTACGACCCCTATCTGCAGGCCTATCTCCTGGGGCTGCTGATGCTGGGACTGGCGGCGGTGCTGGCGTTCGGCGCGCCCGGCGCCGGCCTGGGCCGGCCACTGCCGGACGCCCTCACCCTGTTCTTCGGGGTGCCGCCCAACCTCATGCGCGGCGCCATGGCCGGCTTGGCCGGGGTGGTGCTGGTGCTGGCGGCGCAGCGGGCGCGGGGACTGCTGCGCCAGGCCATCGACGAGACGCGGCGGCGCGCCGCCCTGACCCGATTCCTGCCGCCCGAGATCGCCGACTGGCTCACCGAGACCAGCCCGGAGGATCTGCGGCGCGGCCGCCGGCAGGACGCGGCGGTGCTGTTCGCCGACGTCCGCGGCTTCACCGAGCGGGCGGAGGCGCTGGCCCCCGAGCGCCTCGGCGCCTTCGTCAACGCCTACCGCGCCTGCGTCGCCCGGGCGGCGGAGCGCAGCGGCGGCGTGATCGACAAGTTCGTCGGCGATTCCGCCATGGTGGTGTTCGGCGTGCCGGCGCCCGGACCCGACGACGCCCGCCGGGCGCTCGCCTGCGCCCGCGCCCTGCTGGCCGAGCTGGCGGCCTGGAACGCGGCGCGCGCCGCCGCCGGGGAGGACGCCGTGCGCGTCGGCGTCGGCGTCCACTGGGGCGAGGTGTTCTGCGGCGCCGTCGGCGACGACACGCGGCTGGAGTTCACCGTGCTGGGCGACACGGTCAACGTCGCCGCGCGGGTCGAGCAGATGACCAAGGACACCGGGCACGCGCTGATCGTCACGCGCGAGCTGCTGGTGGCCGCCGGCGAGGCGCCGGAGGGCTGGACCGCGCTGCCCGAGACGGCGCTGCGCGGGCGCCACCACACGTCGCGGCTCTACGGGCTGGAGCACGCTTCGGGGCTGTAGCGGCGCCCCCTTTCGGGCTATGGTGCGCGAATCCGACGCCCAGCGCCCGAGGGAGCCCGCAGCGATGACCGACGCCGTGCCCACCATCAACGACGCGATCCGCGCCTTCCGCACCGGCGACCTGGCGGCGGCGGAGGCGGCCTGCCGGGCCATCCTCGCCGCCGACGCGCGCAACGGTCAGGCGCTCCACGTGCTGGGCCTGATCGCCGCCAACGGCGGGCACACGGCGGACGCGCTCGACCTGCTGCGCCAGGCGGTCGACGCCGCACCCGACGACCCCTCGGGGTTCAACAGCCTGGGCAGCCTGCTCTACCAGGTCGACCGCCACGCCGAGGCGGAGGCGGCGTTCCGCCGCGTGCTGGAGCTGCGCGACGACCTGCCGGAGGCCCACGGCAACCTCGGCAACGCGCTGAAGGCGCTGGGCCGGGCGGCGGAGGCGGAGGCCTGCTACCGCCGCGCCCTGGAGCTGCGGCCCGAGGCGCCGGAGATGCACGCCTTCCTCGGCGGGGCGTTGCGCGAGCTCGGCCGGCTCGACGAGGCGGAGGCCAGCTTCCGCGCCGCCCTGCAGCGCGCCCCGGACTATCTCGAGGCGCACTACGGCCTGGCCGAGACGCTGGCGACCCGCGGCCGGCTGGAGGAGGCGGCCGCCTCCTTCCGCACCGTGCTGGACGCGGCGCCGGGCTTCGTCCAGGCCCAGGTCGGCCTGGCCCACACGCTGCACAGCCTGGACCGCGCCGAGGAGGCCAGGGAGGTGATCGACGCGGCCCGCGCCACCGTGCCCGACCACCCGCTCGTCGCCTTCACCCGGCGCCTGATCTATTCGAACGCGGTGCCCGGCTGGCACCTGCCGATGATCAACGACGTCGAGCGCAACGAGGCCTACCGCCGCGCCGTGGAGCGCGCCGTCGGCCCGGAGTCGCTCGTGCTGGAGATCGGCACCGGCTCCGGCATCGTCGCCATGATGGCGGCGCGCGCCGGGGCGAAGCGGGTGGTGACCTGCGAGGTCAACCCGGTGCTGGCCCGCGTCGCCGCGGCGACGGTGGCGAGGAACGGCTACGCCGACCGCGTCGCCGTGGTGCCCAAGCTGTCGACCCAGCTCGCCGTCGGCGAGGACCTGCCGGAGAAGGCGGACGTCTTCGTCTCCGAACTCATCAACATCGGCATGCTGGCGCCGCGCATGCTGTCGGTGCTGCAGCACGCGCGCACCCATCTGGTGAAGCCGGACGCGGCGATCATCCCGCGGGCCTCCACCGTCCACGCCATGCTGGTGGAGACGCCGGAGCTGGCGCGCATCAACCCGGTCGGCACGATCGACGGCTTCGACATGTCGGAGATGGACGTCTTCCGCTCCCCCGGCTACGCCCAGATCGACCTCTCCGCCGACGCCCACAGCGCCCTGTCGGCGGCGTTCCCGGCGCTGGAGTTCGACTTCACCCGCAACATGCCGGAGGAGGGGCGGCGCGAGATCGCCGTGCCGGTGACGGCCGCCGGCACCTGCCACGGCGTCGCCTTCTGGTTCGACCTCGTCATGGACGACGAAGTGGTCTACCACTCCGCCAGCCGCGCCCGCACCAACCACTGGAAGCAGGCCATCGCCTTCTTCGACGCGCCGCTGGCGGTGGCGCCCGGCGACACCGTGCGCGTGGCGGCCCGCTACGACGCCAACCAGATCGCCTTCGAGCGCCTGGACTGACGGCGTCCCTAATCGATGCAGATGCCCGCCCGGTTGCCCTCGGCGTCGAGGAAGCGCACGCAGCCGAACAGCGGGTAGGTCTTCTGGCAGCGCGGCGGGCCGTCGGCGGGGACCAGGCACATGCCGGCGCAGTCGGCTGGGCCCTGGCACGGCTTGCCGGCGTCGGGATAGTCGAGGAAGCACTGGGCGATCCCGGCCAGCCCGCCCTTCTCCCAGCGCCCGCCGGCGGCGGTGCAGGCCGGCTCGCTCTGCGGGCGCTCGGGGCCGACCGAGGCGGCGAGCGGCGACGTCGGCGTCGCCTGGCTCTGGCAGCCGGCGAGCGGCAACGCGATCGTCAAGGCGAGCAGGGCGGCGCGGAGCATGGATCGGCCTCGTCGGCGGCGGGGGTGCGAATGTTAAACACGAAGATTTGAAGATTGAAAGATCGGAAGAAATTCATCATGGAGCGCGCGTGCCGGTCGACAAGCACGGGCCGCGAATAATTTTCTTCGAATCTTCCCATCTTTCAATCTTCGTATTTTCCATCAGGACTTACCCCCACCGCAAGAGCAGCCGCAGCCCTGTCCCTCGATCACGGTGACGCGGATCTCGTTGCTGGCGGCGGCGAGGAGGACGGCGACGGGCAGGTCGAGGGCGTCGGCGACCTCGTCCAGGGTCGCCTCGCCCGGCAGCGCGGCCGGGTCGGCGAACACCGGGTGCAGGCTGGCGAGCCGGGTCCGGGCGCCCGGGTCGAGGGCGGCAAGGCTGGTGGCGGACGTGATCACGGGTCGGGTCTCCGCAAGAGGGGCTTGGTGCAGGAGGGGCTTGGCGATGGTGTGCGTCAAAGCGTGCGCTCGCGCAAGGCGGCGGCGAGGTCGCCGCGCTCCTCCGCGACGATCCGCTCCAGCCCCAGCCAGCCGGCCAGGGCCGTCAGCTCGGCGGCCAGGGCCTCGGCGACGGCGCCGTGCGGCACGCCGGGCTCGGCGTGGGCCGCCGGCACCAGCAGCCGCCGGCCGGCGCGGTCGGCCTTGAGGTCGAGGCGCGCCGCCAGCCGCTCCCCCATCAGGAAGGGCAGCACGTAATAGCCGTACTCCCGCTTGGCCGCCGGGGTGTAGATCTCGATGCGGTAGCGGAAGCCGAACAGCCGCTCGGTGCGCTCGCGCTCCCACACCAGCGGGTCGAAGGGGGAGAGGAGCGTCGCCGCCGCGGCCCGGCGCGGCACCCGCGCCTCGGGGTCGAGATAGGCCGGGCGGTCCCAGCCCTCGACCCGCACCGGCACCAGCGCGCCCTCCTCCACCAGCTCGGGCAGGCGGGCGCGGACGTCGGCCGCGTCGAGGCGGTAGTAGTCGCGCAGGTCGGCCTCGGTCGCCACCCCGAGCGCCCGCGCCGACAGGCGCAGCAGGGCGCGCTGGGCCTCGTCCTCCGGCGGCGTCGGCGCGTCGAGCACGGCGGCCGGCAGCACCCGCTCGGGCAGGTCGTAGACGCGCTCGAAGCGGCGGCGCGTCGCGGTGGTCAGCCGGCCGGCCCAGAACAGCCACTCCAGCGCCCGCTTGCCGTCGCTCCAGCCCCACCAGGAGCTGGTGCCGCGTCCGCCGCCCGCCAGCTCGGAGGCGCCCAGCGGCCCGCGCGCCGCCACCTCGGCCAGGACGGCGTCGACGTAGTCCGGGCGCTCGGCGCGGAACGTGGCGAGGCCGCCGTAGATCCCCTCGTTGCGCGCCGCCCGCGCCATGCGCCAGCGCATCAGCGGGTGCAGCGCCAGCGGCAGCAGCGACGCCTCGTGCCCCCAGTACTCGAACCAGGCCCGCCGCCGGCCGCCGTAGGCCAGCCGCTCCAGGTGGCCGTCGCCGTAGGGGCCGAGCCGGCTGAAGAAGGGCATGTGGTGGGCGCGCACCAGCACGTTCACCGAATCGATCTGCACCACGCCCAGCCGCTCGGCCAGCCGCTTCAGGTGCCGGGCCTCGGGCGGGGCGGCGGGGTCATGCCGCCGGGCGGCGGCCAGTCCCTGCGCCGCCAGGGCCACGCGCCGCGCCTCGGCGGCGGAAAGGGTGTTGCTGCTCAGCATGGGGCGGAGAATGGCAGCGGCGGCCCGGTCCGTCCATCGGCGGTGTCGCCGGCGGCCGCTCCGGGCTACACTGCGCCGGCAACCCGAAGGGAGAGCGATCCATGTACATCGCGATGAACCGCTTCAAGGTCCGCCTCGACGCCGAGGCCGACTTCGAGGCGGTGTGGCTGAACCGGGAGGTTCATCTCCACACCGTTCCGGGCTTCGTCGAGTTCCACATGCTGCGCGGGCCGCAGCGCGAGGACCATCGCCTCTACGCCTCGCACACGGTGTGGGAGTCGGAGGAGCACTTCCTCGGTTGGACCCGCTCCGAGGCCTTCCGCAACGCCCACCGCGGCGCCGGCGAGCGCAAGCCGCTCTACCTGGGGCCGCCCCAGTTCGAGGGCTTCGCGGTGATCCAGACCGTCGACCGGGACGGCCGCACCGCGTGACCGCGCCACGGCGGCCGGCCGGCCGCCGCAGGACCGCCGGGCCGCCCCGCGTATCAGGTGACGTGGCGGAATAACGGCGGCGCCAGCGTGTTCTTGGCGTTGTCGGGTGGACCGGCCGAACGGCGCGCCGGTCTCGTCGAGGAGTGGGACGATGTTGCGCATGGATGGGTCGAGGGGTGGACGACGCACGGCCGCGCTGTGCGTGAGCGTCCTGGGCTTGGCGCTGACCGCCGCGTCGCCGGCGTTCGCCGGCGGGCGGGATCATGGCCGCCATTACGGCGGCTATTACGGCGGCTATCACGGCGGCTATCACGGGGGTCGCCACGGCGGCTATCACCGCAGCTACAGCTATCACCATCACGACGACGACGACGGCGACGTGGTGCTCGGCATCGGGCTGGGCATCCTCGGGCTCGGGGTGGCGGCGGCGGCGATGGCGCCGCCGGTGCGTCCCGTGCCGCCGCCGGTCGTGTACGCCCCGCCGCCCGCGGTGTACGCGCCACCGCCGGTGGTCTACGCCCCGCCTCCCGTCGCCTACGGCGCCCCGCCGCTGACGGCCGTCCCGGCCTCGGGCGTCTACACCGCCCCGGACGGCCGCTACTGCCGCGAGTTCCAGACCACGGTGATGGTCGGCGGCCAGCCCAGCCCGATGCACGGCACCGCCTGCATGGAGCCGGACGGAAGCTGGCGCGTGGTGCGCTGAGGGCGGGCCGTCACCGGGCGACCTCCAGCACCGCATTTGACCGGCGTCAAGCTCACGCTGCCGCGGCCGCGCTACGGTCCGTGCCGGGTTGCGGCCGTTCCACCCCTCGGGGTGCCGCTGGCGGCAATCTCTCCCATCTCAGCACTCGCACCCCCGGCCCCCCGGCCGGGGGATTTTTCTTGCGGCGGCCGGGGGTTGACCGGCGTCAAGGCGGCGCGGCCGGCGGTCGGCATGCTCGCGGGACCGCCGTCCCCGCGCCGCAGGAGTCGCCCGATGCCGTCGTCACGCGCCGCCATCCTCTGCGCGCTCGCCGCCGTTGCCGCCGCCGCACCGACCGCCGCCCCGGCCCGCGCCGACGGGATCGCGGCCGGGATCGCGGCCGGGATCGCGGCCGGGCCCGATCCGGCCCGCCTGTTCGCCGAGCACTGCGCCGCCTGCCACGGCGGCGACCGGCTGGGCGCCATCGGTCCGGCCCTGCTGCCGGAGAATCTCGGGCGCCTCAGGCCGGCCGACGCCGCGGCGCTGATCCGCCACGGCCGGCCGGCCACGCAGATGCCGGGCTTCGCCGAGAGCCAGCTCGCCGACGCCGAGGTGGCGGCGCTCGCCGCCTACGTCTTCACGCCGCTGCCGGAGGTGCCGGCCTGGGGCCTCGCCGAGATCGCCGCCTCGCGCGTCGTCCACCGCGACCCGGCCGGCCTGCCGGCGGAGCCGGTGTTCGACGCCGACCCGCTCAACCTCTTCACCGTGGTGGAGGCCGGCGACCACCACGTCAGCATCGTCGACGGCGACCGCTTCACCGTGCTGGCCCGCTTCCCCAGCCGCTTCGCCCTGCACGGCGGCGCCAAGTACGCGCCGGACGGCCGCTTCGTCTACCTCGCCTCGCGCGACGGCTGGATCGCCGCCTACGATCTGTGGTCGCTGACCCTGGTGGCGGAGGTGCGGGCCGGCGTCAACACCCGCAACGTCGCCGTGTCGGGCGACGGCCGCGTGCTGCTGGTCGGCAACACGCTGCCGCGCACCCTGGTGGCCCTCGCCGCCGCCGACCTGCGGCCGCTCGCCGTCATCCCGGTGGCCGACGCGGCGGGCACGCCGTCGCGCGTGTCGGCCGTCTACGCCATGCCGCCGCGCGGCGCCTTCGCGGTGGCGCTGAAGGACGTCGCCGAGGTGTGGGAGATCCCCTGGGGCGACCCCGCGGGCTTCCCGGTGCGCCGGCTGAAGACCGCCGACGTCATGGACGACTTCTTCTTCGACGCGGCCTACCGCCGGCTGATGGGGGCGTCGCGCGACGGCCGGCGCGGCCTGGTGGTCGACCTGGAGGACGGGGCGACGGTCGCCACCCTCGACCTGCCGGGCATGCCCCATCTCGGCTCCGGCATCACCTTCGACTATGGCGGGCGGCCGGTGATGGCGACGCCGCACCTGCGCGAGCCGGTGGTCAGCGTCATCGACACCGCGGACTGGACGACGCTCAAGCGCATCGCCATGCCGGGCCCCGGCTTCTTCCTGCGCGGCCACGAGACCACGCCCTACGTCTGGGGCGACGCCTCCATGGGCCGCGACAACGACGTCATCCCGATCATCGACACCCGCACCCTGGCGATCGTCCGCACCCTGCGCCCGGCGCCGGGCAAGCGGACGGCGCACGTCGAGTTCACCCGCGACGGCCGGTATGCCCTGGTGTCGGTCATGGAGGACGAGGGGGCGCTCGTCGTCTACGACGCCCGCACCTTCGACGAGGTGACGCGTCTGCCGATGCGCAAGCCGATCGGCAAGTACAACGTCTGGAACAAGATCACCTATTCCAGCGGGACCAGCCATTGAGGGGGGTGTCGCGGTGGCCCCCCTCCTAACCTCCCCCCACTTCGCGGGGGGAGGAACAGGCTCTCCCCCGCGAAGTGGGGGAGGGTTGGGTGGGGGACCGGTGCGACGACCCCGTCAGGACTGGCTGACGTAGAGGACCCCGGCGATGGCGAGCGCGGCCAGGGTCGCCAGGACGAGGCCGGCGGTGCCGAGGGCGCCCTGGCGGTGCAGGGCGACGCCGGTGGCGACGGCGGCGCCGGTCATCAGCAGCAGGGCGAACTGGACGCCGGTCATGGCTCAGCCGGCTCCGCGGCCGTCGGACGCCAGGGCGAGGACGGCGCCGTCGGGCGCGGTCAGCCGGGCCGTCACGCCGGGCCGGCCGCGCAGGATGGCGGCGGCGCGCCCGGCGGGGACCACCGCCAGGGCGGTGGACAGGGCGTCGGCGGTGGTCGCCTCGGCCGCCTGCACGGTGACCGAGCGCCAGAGCCGGGCCGGGCGGCCGGTGGCCGGGTCGAAGAGGTGGCCGAAGGCGACGCCGTAGTCGCCCGAGGTGGCGACGGCGCGGTCGGCGATCTCCAGGGTGGCGGCGAGCCGCGCCGGGTCGTCCGGGTCCTCCAGGCCGATCGTCCAGGGGCGGCCGTCGGGGCGGCGGCCCAGCGCGCGGATCTCGCCGAGGTCGACCAGCACGCGGTCCATGCCCTCGGCGCGCAGCAACTCGGCCACCCGGTCGGTGACGTAGCCCTGGGCGATGCCGTTGAGGGTGGCCGCCATGCCGCGCCGGGCGAAGGCGACGCGGCCCGCCTCGACCCGCAGGGCGCGGTGGTCGACCAGCCGGCGCGCCGCCTCCACCAGGGCCGGCGGCGGCTCGGGGTGGGCGGCGTGGAGCTGCCACAGCGGCTGCACCGTCGGGTCGAAGGCGCCGCCGGTCGCCGCGGCGAAGCCGGCCGCCTCGCCCATCAGGCGCACGAAATCGGTCGAGGGGGCGTCCAGCGCCCCGTCGCGGTTGAGGCGCGCCAGCTCGCTGTCCGGCCGGTACAGGCTGAAGGCGCGCTCCAGCCGCGCCACCTCGGCCAGGCACAGGCGGATCAGGCGCTCCGCCTCGCCCCGGTCGGGGTGGTACAGGGTCAGGCTGGCGGCGGCACCCAGCGCCGTGCCGCGCCAGACGTGGCGCTCGCCGCCCGCGGCGGCCGGCGCCGCGCCGGGCAGCAGGGCGAGGCCGGCGGCGGCGGCGCCGATGGCGATGAAACGCCGGCGGCCGAGGGGAGAGCGGCTGACGGGGGCGCTCACAGCGTGTGTCCCGGCATGGCGGTGGACTCCTCCGGCGGCTGCAGGATCTCCGCCTCGGTCACCTCGGCGAAGCGCTTGACGACGCCGCCGTTGGCGGCGGCGAAGGCGCGGGCCGCCTCCTCGCTGGCGAAGGGGTAGGGCTCTGCCTGGCCCATGCCGCCGGAGAGCCGGCTGCCCAGCACGTACCAGGCGCGGTGCGCCTCGACCCAGGCGGTCAGGTCGGGGCGCCGCGGGTCGGCGGCGCGGCCGACGTCGGTGACGTAGAGGGCGGCGACGTCCTTGCGCTCCTCGGGCAGCATGGTGAAGGCGAAGAGGTCGCGCACCGAGCTCATCCACAGCGGCCGCCCGTCGCCGGCCAGCAGCACCTGCCCCTTGGGGCCGGGATGCTCGGCGAGCATCATGCCGCAGTAGTGGCCGACGGCGTCGGCGGCGATCGCCTGGGGTGGCGGCGGTGCCGCGGCGGCCTCGTCCTCCTGGCAGGCGGCGAGCGGCGCCAGCAGCGTGGCCGTGAGGAGGGCGGCGAGGAGGGAACGGCGCATCAGATCTGCCTCCGGGAGAAGACGAGGGCGGCCAGCCCCAGCGGGGCGACGGTCCAGGCGACGAGCACGCCGAGCAGGACCGCCGGCGCCACCCGCACCTGCTCGGCCAGGCCGGCGGTGCCGGCGAAGTGGCTGACCGACTGGAAGCCGGCGAGGTTGAACAGGCGGTAGGCGTCGGCCGGGTTGGCGAGCAGCAGGGCGTTGAGCACGGTGGCGTCCACCGTGCGCCCCTGGTCGGCGACGACGAGGCCGAGCAGCCCCATGTCGTAGAGCAGCACGAAGACCAGCCAGACGGCGACGGCGATGCCGGCCGCCGTGCCGCGGTCGCGCACCAGCGTGCTGGCGAGGTAGCCGAGCGCGGTGAAGGCGGCGCCGAGCAGCACGCTCGACCCGATCATGGCGGCGAAGGCGGCCCAGCTCGCGGCGCTGATCGCCGGGCCGGTGGCGGCCAGCGCCGCCCCGGCGGCGCCGTAGCCGAGGGCGGTGGCGACGGCGACGATGGCGGCGTGGCCGAGGAACTTGCCGAGCAGCACCTGCCAGCGCGCCACCGGGTAGGACAGCAGCAGGGTCATGGTGCCGCGGTCGATCTCGCCGACCACCGCGTCGTAGGACAGCAGCAGGGCGATCAGCGGCAAGAGGAAGATGGTCAGGCTGGACAGGCTGACGATGGTCACCTCCAGCGGGCCGACCGACACGGTGCCGGTGGGGGCGCTGCCGAGGAAGGCCAGGGTCAGCGCCAGGGCGGCCATCAGCAGGGTGGTGGCGACGACCCAGCGGTTGCGCAGGCCGTCGCGCACCTCCTTGGCGGCGATCAGGAGCAGGATGTTCATTCCGCGGCCTCCCGGCGCAGGAAGTGGGCGTACATCTCGTCCAGGCTGGGCTGGACGATCTCGATGTCGGCGAGGTCGAGGTCGCGGCAGGCGAGGTGGCGCAGCATCCCCACCTTGTCGTCGTTGGCGCAGGTCAGCTCGACCACGCCGCCGGCCAGCCGCACCGCCGCACCCTCCAGGTCGGCGAGGCCGGCCAGGGTGGCGACCGCCTCGTCGGGCAGGGTCAGGCGGATGCGCACCGGGAGCTGGGCCAGCGTCCGCAGGGTGGCGAGCGAGCCCTCGGCCACCTTGCGGCCGCGGTTCATCACCACCACCCGGTCGGCCTGGCCCTCCAGCTCCGTCAGCGCGTGGCTGCACAGCAGGATCGTCGTGCCGCCGTCGCGCAGGTCGCGGACGATCTCGTAGAAGCTCTGGCGCAGCGCCGGGTCGAGGCCGGTGGTCGGCTCGTCGAGGAACAGCACCCGGGGGCCGCCGAGCAGCGCCTGGGCGAGGCCGAGGCGCTGGCGCATGCCCTTGGAATAGGTGCCGACCCGCCGCAGCGCCGCCTCCGCCGCCAGGCCGACCCGCTCCAGCAGGGCCGGATTGCCGGCCACCGGCACGCCCTTGAGGCGGGCGTAGAAGTCGAGGCACTCGCGCCCGGTCATGGCGGGCTGGAAGGCGATGCTCTCCGGCAGGAAGCCGATGCGGCGGCGCACGCCGGCGGCGGCCGAGCCGGCGGGGTCCTCGCCGAGCACGCGGATGCGCCCCTCGCTCGGCGTGGTGAGGCCGAGCATCAGCTTGATCAGCGAGCTCTTGCCGGCGCCGTTGTGGCCGACCAGGGCGACGCACTCGCCCGCCTCCAGGGCCAGGTCGACGCCGCGCACCGCGGTCTGGGCGCCGTAGCGCTTGGTGACGCCGGCGGCGAGGATGGTGGGGTCGCTCATGGGTGCTCACTCCGGGGGTCGGCGGCCAGCTGGGCCGGCAGGGACAGCGGCGGCGGCGCCATCAGCGGGCGGCTGTCGACGACGCCGCCGGGATGGAGGGCGGGGAAGCGCTTCTGCGCCCAGCGGATGACCTGGACGCCGGGGCTGTTCATCAGCAGCTTGGCGACGGGGTAGGCCCACAGCACCCGGTCGACCACGTCGTTGGGCCGGTACGCCTCGTCGGCGATGCCGTCGCCGTCGAGGTCGAAGGCGGCGTTGTCGGACCAGTAGTTGCCGCGCCCCTCGGCCGACCAGTCGAGCGCGCGGGTGCCGACGTATTTGACCTGCGTGCGGTTGGCGACGAAGGCGTTGCCGGTGATGGCGTTGCGCTCCGACCCGGCGGTGAAGTGGACGCCGATCTCGCAGCCCTCGAAGCGGTTGCCGGCGAGGCGGTTCTTGTTGGCGTTGTAGATGAAGACGCACTTGCCGGTGCCGGAGCGCGGGCCGACGCCGGCGGAGTCGGCGTCGCGCGGCATGTCGGCGTCGGCGGCGGCGGCACCCTCCGCCCCGGCCGCCCCGGCCGCCCCGGCCCAGCCGCCGGCCGCGAAGCGGCCGAGCACGGCGTTGCCCTCGATGGCGCTGCCGTTGGCGTAGTTCAGCAGCAGCCCGTGGTCGCGGTCGCCGCGCGACAGGTTGCCGCGCACCTTCAGGTTGTTGGAGAACATCACGGCGAAGCCGACCGTGTTGCCGACCGAGACGTTCTCCGACAGCTCGCTGTCGTTGGTGTACATGTAGTGGACGGCGATGCGCACGTCCTCCAGCCGGTTGCCGCGGAAGACGTTGCGCTTGGAGGTGGTGACGAAGATGCCGTCGCGGCCGTGGCGCACGGTGTTGCCGACCACCCGGGTGCCGGGGGCGTTCCACACCTGGATGCCGTTGCCGCGCTCGCTGGGGTGCAGGCCGGTGAGGCCGTCGACGGTGTTGCCCTGGACCAGGGAGTCGGCCGCACCCCAGACGTAGATGCCGATCAGGTTGTCGACCAGCCGGTTGCCCTCGACGACCGCGCCGGTCGCCGTCTTGTCGAGGAAGATCCCGGAGTTCTGGTCGATCAGGCTGGTGCCGGAATGGCGGATCTCCAGCCCGCGCACGGTGACGCCGGGGGCGGCGACGGTGATCGTGCTGGCCACGCCGCGGCCGTCGACGACGGCGCCGGGCTCGCCGGCCAGGGTGAGGGGCTTGTCCACCCGCACCGGCCCCTCGTGGACGCCGGCCGCCAGCACCACCGTGTCGCCGGGCTGCGCCGCCGCCAGGACGGCCGGCAGTTCGCCCGGCGCCGCGGTCACGGTGGCCGCCGCCGCGGGCAGGGCGGCGAGCAGGGCGGCGAGGGGGAGGAGGAAGCGGTGCATGGGGGAACTGCTGTTCGAGGGAGGGTGTCGCAGCGGTCCCCCCTCCCGACCTCCCCCCACTGAGGCGGGGGGAGGAGAAAGCCCTCCCCCGCCTCAGTGGGGGAGGGTTGGGTGGGGGGCCGATGCGGCCGGGTCCGCGCCTACGCCGCGCGCGGCTCGACGATCATGCGGCCGGCCATCTCCATGTGCAGGGCGTGGCAGAACCAGCTGCAGTAGTACCAGTGCACGCCCGCACGGTCGGCGGTGAAGGTCACCGACGCCGTCTCCTGCGGCCCCACCTGCATGTTCACGCCGTGGTTGGTCAGCGCGAAGCCGTGGGTCAGGTCGTCGACGTCGTCCATGTTGGTGAGGTAGAGGGTGACCTCGTCGCCCTGCTTCACCGTGAAGTCCTCGAGGCCGAAGGCCGGGGCGCGCTGCCACATGTAGACCCGCACCTTGTTGCCGTCGCGGACCACCGTGGCGTCGTCCTCCAGGCTCACCCCGTCCTTCTTGGCCTGCTGGCGGGCGTCCTCGAACAGCGGGTCGTTGCGGTCGTAGACGCTCTTCGGGTTCACCTTGGAGCGGTGGACGATCAGGGTGTCGTGCGGCTCGGCGAAGGTCGGGCCGTCGTGCACCAGCTTCATCTCCTCGCCGGAGATGTCGATGAGCTGGTCGTTCTCCGGCTTCAGGGGACCCACGTTGAGGAACCGGTCCTTGGAGAACTTGTTCAACGAGATCAGCCACTTGCCGTCCGCCTCGCGGGTCTCGCCCATGGAGGTGTGGTTGTGGCCGGGCTGGTAGTGGACGTCGAGCTTCTGCAGCACCGGCTGCACCTTCTCGCCCTTGTAGGCGCGCCGCGCCAGGTCGATGTTCCACTTGGCGAGCTGGCTGTCGAGGAACAGCGTGGTGTAGGCGTTGCCGCGCCCGTCATAGGCGGTGTGCAGCGGGCCCAGGCCCACCTCCGGCTCGGCCACCACGACGTCGCGCGGCTTGATCTTGTCGTCGAACAGGTCGTCGAGCAGGCGCACGTCGAACACGGTGACGGTGGGCGACAGCTTGCCGTTGACGGTGACGTGGATGCCGTCGGGGGCGGTGTTGATGCCGTGCGGGTTGGCCGGCACCGGGATGTAGCGGGTGTAGGGCGTGCCGTGGCGGCCGTCGACGACGGGGACGCCGTTGACCATCTCGACCTTGCCGGCCTTCACCGCCTCCTCGATGCGCTTCAGGTTGAAGACGACGACCCAGTCCTGTTCGCCCGAGGTCATCTCGGCGGCGGTGACGCCCTCCTCCGAATCGTAGCAGGTGGAGAAGGCGTACTTGCCCTGGTAGTCGGCGTCGGTGTTGTCGAGGTTGCCGTCGACCCACACCTGCCAGGCGATCGCCATGGTGTCGCCGTCGACGGCGGTGAAGTGCGACTTGTACTTCTTCGGGTCCTTCAGGTCGCGGCCGTCGTTGGGGGTCGGCACGCGCTGCTCGCCGTTGGCGAAGACGTAGCCGGTGCGCGGGAACTTCTGCAGGCGCAGGCCGTGGATCGCCGCGGCGTTGGGGATCTCGATGATCTTGTCGGTCTTCATGATGTCGCAGCGGATGCGCGCGACCCGGGTGTTGGCCTTGTCGTTGACGAAGATGTAGCGGCCGTCGTAGGTGCCGTCGGTGAACGACATGTGCGGGTGGTGCAGGTCGCCGTTGAGGTAGATGCCGCCGCGCGACGCCAGGAATCCCTTGGTCTCCTCGGTCAGCCCCTCGGTGAGGATCTTGCGGCTCTCGTTGGTCTGGCCCCAGCCGGTGGCGGAGCAGCGGTTGAACACGGGGATGCGCATCAGCTCGCGCATCGACGGCACGCCGAGGATGCGCAGCTCGCCCGAATGGCCGCCGGAGTGGAAGGCGTAGTACTCGTCGAGATCGCCCGGCTTCACCTCGTAGTTGCCGGCGCCCGAGGCGGTCGCCGCCTGCGCCGCGGAGGCGCCGATCAGGGAGCCGCCGCCCAGCGAGACGGCGGCCCCGCCGCCGACCGCCCCGGTCAGCCCGGCGAGCGCCGCCGCCTTGGCGGTGCCGCCCAGGAGGTCGCGGCGGTTCATCGCAACCGGCTTGTCATTCTCGTTCGACATCGTCGTTTTTCCTCGTTGCGCGTGAAGGAGAGGGATTACTGGAAGGGTCAGGCGCCGGCCGGGCGCGCGGTCACGGTGCCGGTGGCCGGATCGGTGGTGAGGACGGCCGCCCGCGCCTTGGCGGGGGCTGCGGGAGCCGGGGCGGCGGTGCCGCTGCGCTCGCGCTTCAGGCGCTTCTGGATCAGCACCGGGCACTTGTGGTCGTGGTGGTAGAGCACCTGGCAGTGCAGGCACTGGATGCATTCGTTGGGGTTGATCCGGCCGTCGGGGTGGATGGCCTGGACCGGGCATTCGTTGGCGCAGCGCCGGCACGGGTTGCCGCACTCGCGGTAGCGGTTCAGCCAGTCGAACATGCGCAGCCGGCCGGGGATCGCCAGCGCCGCGCCGAGCGGGCAGAGATAGCGGCAGAAGAAGCGCTCGATGAACAGGCCGGCGGCGATCAGCGCGACGGCGAAGGCGACGAACCACCAGTCCCGCACGAAGTGGAGGATGATCGCCGTCTTGAAGGGCTCGACCTCCGCCGCCTTCTCCGCGGTCGCCAGCGAATACAGCGAGAGACCGAACAGCACCAGGAAGATCATGTACTTGATCGGCCACAGCCGCTCGTGCAGGCCGAAGGGCACAGCGACCTGCGGGACCTTCAGGGCCTTGGCCGCCTTGTTGGCCAGCTCCTGCAGCGCGCCGAACGGGCACAGCCAGCCGCAGAAGGCGCCGCGCCCCCAGAACAGCAGCGACGCCGCCACCGCGAACCACAGGATGAACACCAGCGGGTCCATCAGGAAATAGTCCCAGGAGAACCCGGTGCGCAGCGCCCCCGCGAAGGTGAAGACGTTGACGACGGAGAGCTGGGCGGTCGTGTGCCAGCCGATCCACAGCAGGGTGAAGGCGAGGAAGCCGAGGCGCACCCGCCCATACAGGGTGGGGCGCTTCACCAGCAGGTTCTGGAAGAAGAAGATGCCGGTCAGCAGGGCGATGGCGGCCGTGAGGATGGCGACGTCGACGATCCGGTTCTGCCAGATGCGCTGCCACAGCGGCGTCTCCGCCGGCTCGGCCGCGGCGTCGGCCTCGGGTTCGGCCGCCTGGGCGACGACGACCGGGGCGGCGGCGGCCGGGGCGGGCGCCAGCCGTTCGGTCCGCACGAAGCGCTCGGGCAACTGGTAGCCGAGGTCGAAGGTGACGAACGCCTTGTCCATCGGCCCGGTGGCGCGCTGCACCAGGAGCTGCAGCCGCCACGGCTCGGCCGGGTCGAACTCGGCGCCCTCGGGCAGGACGAACAGGCCGATCTCCGGGAACTTCGGCGCGCCGGCGGCGGCGACGTCGCCCAGGCGCTTGTGGCCGCGGTCGCGGAAGCGGGTGCTCGCCTCGTTCTGGATCAGCTCGATGCGGTCGAAGATGCCGCCGCGCACGTAGCCCGACCCCTTGAAGGAGTAGCGGCCGTCGCCGGCGACGACGATGGCGTGCTGGCCGGGCTTCAGGCGCTTCAGCAGGGTCCCGTACTCGGCGTCGCCGAGCAGGCTGCGGCCGATCGACGGCACGGTGGCGAGGCCGGCGTAGAGGTCGATGAAGGGCTCGTCGGCGGCGCCGGGCTCGGGCCGGGCGATCGCCTCGGCCTTGCCGGTGCGCTCGAAGGCGGCGTTGACGTCGCCGACCGTCAGCGCCAGCCGGCGCACCGAGCCGTCGCCCACCAGGGTCGCCCAGTCCGTCACCGTGCCCGGCTGCCCGCCCGCCACTTCGGCCAGGCTGCGGCGCACCGCCGGAGCGGCCTCGGCGGCGGCGGCGCCGAGCGCCTGCATCACCTTCTTGCCGGAGCGGACGATGGAATCGCCGATCACCATCACCGTCACGGTGGCGCCGGAGACGATGTCCACCGGCGGCGCGGCGGCGCTCTGCGACGCCAGCGCCAGCACGTTGCGGCCGACGTAGCCGTCGATGAAGGCGGTGATCCGCTCCAGCGGGATGCCCACCAGGACGATCGGCTCGTGGTGGTCGACCAGCTTGGCCCCGGCCACCGTGCCGTCCGGGGTCAGGCCCACCACGACGTGGATGGGCCGGCCGGAGTAGCCGGTGGTGTTGACGAAATCGGACGTCAGGTAGGCATGGCCGAGCAGGCGGTCGCCCCGGTAGACCGGCGCCACCGGCACCCCGGCCTGGAGCGGGCCGATGCGGTCGGCGCCGGGGAACAGCGCGTCGGGCTTCACCTCGGCGAGGAAGCGGGCGAGGTGCGGTTCGGCGGCCGTCGCCGGGCTCTGCGCTCCGGCGAGGAGGCAAAGGACGAGCGCCGCAATTCGCGCCAAGGTTGCGATCATCACCGTGCGGTCCGGGGTTCGATGGGACGAAGGTGAGGGCATCAAGCCCCAGGGCGGCGGTCGGCTTCTTGATATTGATCAAGCGGCCCGCGAACTTTTCCGACCATCATCGTCGCAAGAGTGGAAGAGGAGCGCCGTGCGATGACCCGCCTACGCCACGAGCCGGACGGCGCCGTTCCGTCCGTGGACGCCCTGCTGGGCACGGCGCTGGCGCTGGAGCAGGACGCGGTGCGCCGTTACGGCGAGCTGGCGGCGCTCATGGAGCGGCTCGGCAACGCCGACACCGCGACGGTCTTCCGCGCGTTGGTCGAGGAGGAGCGCGACCACGCCGGCGGCGTCGCCCGCTGGGCCGAGCGGCTCGGCCGCCCCGCCCCGGCGGCGGAGCCCCAGGCGTGGCGGCTGCCCGCCGACATCGCCGCGTCGTGGGAGGAGCTGCTGGGCCGCGCCCGGGTCACCCCGTACCAGGCGCTCTCGGTGGCGGTGCGCAACGAGGAGCAGGCCTTCGCCTTCTTCGCCTACGTCGCCGCCCACGCCGGCGACGCCGAGCTGCGCGTCCTGGCCGAGCGGCTGGCGGCGGAGGAGCTGGGCCACGCCGCCCTGCTGCGGCGCGAGCGCCGCAAGGCCTACCGCCGCGAGGGCCGCGCGCCCGCCCCGCCGCCCGGCCGCGGCCTGACCCCGGCCGCCTTCGCCGAGCGGCTGGCCGGCTTCGCCGACGACGAGGAGCTGGCCGACTGGCTGAGCGCGGTGGCCGAGAGCGCCGACGACGAGGCGGTGATGCTGGCCGCCCAGGAGGCGCTGGCCGCGGCGGTGAAGCGGCTGGCGGGGCGGGGGTGACGCCCGGGTACGATCGATGACGCCGTCCAAGGAATCGGAATTCATGAAATCCCGAGCGCTGACCCCATTTTTCGTCGTATAGAATCCCTTTTCAGGGGATCGGACGGGGCATTGGCAGGTCCTCCTGCCGACAAGCCACCCGTTACCCATCTCTCCGGTCCAGCCTGTCACCTATCTATCCGGTCCGTACCGCGTTGTGCCCCCACCCCGACCCTCCCCCGCTTCGCAGGGGAGGGAGTTTGGTTTGCCCTCCCCTGCGAAGCGGGGGAGGGAGGGGACCCGCGGCGAAGCCGTGGGGAGGGTGGGGGTAGGAGGAGTGCCAGCCGTTCCGCTCGACGGTAGCAAGGCGTTTGCGGGCTGTGCGGCGAACGGGTCGACACGGGAGAGCCGTACGTCCGCCGGGAGTAATGCCTGCCCGACAGGGGTTGGCGCGTCCATCTTCGTCGGGCCGCCGTTTCACCTCATCCCGGCCACCGCGTAGGCCCCCAGGATCAGCGCCGCCACCGCCAGCAGGTACAGCGTCAGCCCGACCCGCCAGCCGCGGCCGGCGTGGCGGAGTTCCAGATAGTCCAGCAGGATCTGCCGGCCCTTGACCACGGTGGTCGCCAGCACGGCGGCCGTGCCGGCGAGGCCCAGCGGGGCGGCGGGGTCGGCGAGGCCGAGGGCCAGGGTCAGCAGGCAGAGCGCCAGCAGGATGCCCCAGGCGCGGGTCAGGCGGTCGGTCATGGTCGCATCCTCAGCGGATCAGGTAGACCAGCGGGTAGAGCAGCACCCAGATCAGATCGACCATGTGCCAGAAGGCGGCGCCGGTCTCCAGGTTCTCCACGCTGGCGTGGCGCGCGACGATCAGCAGGATGGCGATCCCCATCACCACGTGCAGGGCGTGGAAGCCGGTCAGCAGGAAGTAGAGGGTGAAGAAGCTGTCGCTGTTGATGCCGTAGCCGGCGGCGATGGTGGCGGCGTACTCCAGCGCCTTGACCGCCAGGAACACCGTGCCGCCGGCCGACGCCGCCACCATCCAGCGCCCGGCCGGCCGGCCGCGCCGCGCCGCCGCCACGCCGCGCGCGGCGAGGTAGCCGCTGGTCACCAGCACCAGGGTGTTGAGGCCGCCGAGCAGCCGGTCGAGATGCATCTGCCCCGTGTCGAAGGTTGCCGGATCGAGCGCCCGGGCCGCCGCGAACCCCACGAAGGCGGCGCCGAACACCGCCAGCTCGCTGAGGATGAGGATCCACATCATGGGGTGGCCGGGCAGGCCGGCGAAGGCGTCCTCCTGTTGCCGCACCGCGTCGCTCACGCCGCCGCCTCCCGTCCGTCCGGGGCGATCTCGGCGTCGCTGAGGTAGCAGCCGGGGTCCTCGGCCCAGGGGTCGCCGGTGGTCTTCTCCGCCCGCACCCGGGTGTTGCCGTTGCAGATGGCGACGTGGGCGCAGGTGGCGCAGCGGCCGCCGACGGGACGGGGACGCCGCTTCAGGGCCGCCAGCACCGGGTCGGAGAGGTCGCTCCAGATGGCGCCGAAGGAGCGGGTGCGCACGTTGCCCAGCGTGTGGTGGTTCCACATGGTGTCGGGATGGACGTTGCCCTGGGTGTCGATGTTGGCGATGCCGACGCCGGACGCGTTGCCGCCCCAGCGCGCCAGCATCCGCTCCAGCAGCGCCGCGCGCTCGGGGAAGCGGCGGCGCGCCCAGTGCAGGAGATAGACACCGTCGGCGTCGTTGTTGCCGGTGACGATCGCGCGGGCGCGGCCGGCCCGGGCGTCGGCCAGCGCCACCTCGAACAGGCGGTCCATGGCGTCGCGCGTCGTCGCCTTCAGCGCGTCGGAGCGGCGGTTGGCGTCGCCGCGCCCGGCGTAGTTGAGGTGGGAGAGGTAGAACTTGTCGATCCGCTCCGCGTCCGACAGCGCGATCAGCCCGGGCAGGTCGCGCGCCGTCGTCTCGGTCAGGGTCAGGCGGATGCCGACCTTGAGGCCGGCGTCGCGGCACAGCCGCACCCCGCGCAGCGCCTCGTCGAACGCGCCGGCGCGGCGGCGGAAGCGGTCGTGGGTGGCGGCCAGCCCGTCGAGGCTGATGCCGACGTAGTCGTAGCCCACCTCCGCCACCGCGGCGACGCGCCGCTCGTCGATCAGCGTGCCGTTGGTCGACAGCCCGACGTAGAAGCCCATCGCCTTGGCGCGCCGGGCGACGTCCGGCAGGTCGCGGCGCAGCATCGGCTCGCCGCCGGACAGGATGAGGACGCGCACGCCGCAACCGTGCAGGTCGTCGAGCACGCGGAACGCCTCGTCGGTGGTGAGCTCGCCCGGGAAGTCGTGGTCGGCCGAGAAGGAATAGCAGTGCAGGCAGGTGAGGTTGCAGCGCCGCACCAGGTTCCAGATGACCACCGGCCCGGTCGCCGGCGGCGGCGGACGCCGCGGGGCCGCCCGTGGGGCCGCCGTGTCGGGCGGGGCGACCAGGGCGCGCATGAACTGGCTGAGGCGGAACATGACGGTATCCTTCTCTCAGGCGGACAGGCGCAGGCCCGTCTTCTTGAGGATGCGGGTGCTGTAGAGCACGGTGTGGCTGCGTTGGAGGGGGCCCAGCCGTTCGGCCATCCCGGCCACCCGCTCCTCGACCTCGGCGCGGCTGCGGGCGTGGACCATGGCGAACAGGGTGTAGGGCCAGTGCGGCCCCTTCGCCGGGCGGCGGTAGCAGTGGCTGACCCAGGGCAGCGCCGCCAGGACGGCGCCGGCCTCGCCGACGCGGTCCTCGGCGACCTCCCAAACGCTCATGCCGTTGGCGGCGTAGCCCAGCCGGTAATGGTTGGGCACGGCGGCGATGCGGCGGACGACGCCGCGCTCGAGCAGCCGGGCGAAGCGGTCCATCGCCTCGGCCGGGGCGATGCCGACGGCGGCGGCGACGGCGGCGTAGGGCTCGGCGCAGACCGGCAGGCCGGCCTGGGTCGCCAGCACCAGCCGGCGGTCGATGTCGTCCAGGGGCGCTCGGGTCATGCCGGGAACCTCAGGTTCAGGTGGTATTCCGCCAGCTTCGGGAAATCGTGGACGGTCAGCCCGGTCGCCGCCGCGATGGCCGCCAGCACGGCGGCGACCCGCTCCGGCGTCTCGGTGGCGACCACGAACCACATGTTCAGCGCGTGGTCGCGGGCGTAGTTGTGCGCCACCTCGGAGAAGCCGTTGACGATGGCGGCGACCCGCTCGAAATCCTCCGCCGGGACGGCGAGCGCCGCCAGGGTCAGGCCGCCGCCCAGGCGCTCGGCGTCGTAGAGCGGGCCGAAGCGGGTCAGCAGGCCGGCGTCGAGATGGGCCCGCAGGCGCGCCACCACCTCGTCCTCGGCGAGGCCGAGGTCCGCGGCGACGGCGGCGAAGGGGCGCCCGGCGACGGGGATGCCGTCCTGCAGGCGGTCGATCAGGGCGCGGTCGGTGGCGTCGAGCGGCATCGGGTCCTCCGGCGGCTGCCGTAACAGGGGGCGGTCTGCTTGAAGCGGCGCACGGTGAAGAGGATCTCGCGCGGCACCGCGGCGACGCCGCAGGCCTCGGCCAGGGCGGCGACGCGCCGCGCCACCTCGTCGCGGTCCTTGCCGTGCACCATGGTGTAGAGGGAGTAGGGCCACAGCGGCGGGCTCGGGCGGCGGCGGTAGCACAGCGACACCAGACCGGAGGCGGCGATCCGTGCGCCCAGCGTGGCGATCGTGTCGTCGGGGATCGCCCACACCACCATGGCGTTGGCGGTGTAGCCCAGCGCGTGGTGGTCGACGATGACGCCGAAGCGCGCCAGCGCACCGTCCTCGGCCAGCGCCGCCATGCCGGCGATCACCGCCTCCTCGTCGGCGCCGAGATCGGCGGCGATGGCGGCGAAGGGCCGCTCCACCAGGGGCAGGCCGTCGCGCAGGGCCGCCAGCAGCGGTCCGCGCAGGGCGCGGGTCGCGGTCAGGTGCTCCATAGCGGGAATCCCAGATCGATGTGGAAGCCGTCGACCAGCGGGAAGTCGAGCACCGCCAGGCCGCAGGCGTCGGCGATGGCGTCGAGCACGGCCCGCAGGTGCCCGCGGTCATGGGCCGTCACCACGAACCACAGGTTCAGGCGGTGGTCGCGCTGGTAGTTGTGGTTGACCTCGTCGAAGCCGCTGACGATCGCGGCCACCGCCTCGAGGCGTTCCGGCGGCACCGCCAAGGCGGCCAGCGTGCTGGCGCCCACCCGGTTGGGGCGGAAGGTGGCGCCGACCCGCGCCACCATGCCGGACGCCCGCAGGCGGGCGAGGCGCTCCAGCAGCTCGGCCTCGCCGCAGCCCAGCGCCTCGGCCATGGCGGCGTAGGGGCGGGGCACCAGCGGCAGGCCGCGCTGGAAGCGGTCGAGGATCTGGCGGTCGAGGCTGTCCATGGCGGGAGTTTCCATGGCTAGAGCCCGATCCGGTTGGCGCGGCCGGTGAAGAAGATGCCCGAGGGCTTGTCGGCGGGGAGTGCCGCGACCTCGCGCAGGGTGGCGGTGTCGTAGACCTTGACCGTGTCGCGGTCGCGCACCGACACCCAGACCTGCTCGCCGCGCGGGGTGAACTCGAGATGCAGGACGCCGGGGCCGGGCTCCAGGGTCGCCTGGACGGCGAGCGAGGGGACGTCGATGACCTGCACCTTGCCGTTGTCGGGCAGGGCGAAGTTGACCCAGACCTGGCGGCCGTCGGGGCGCGCCATGACGAAGACGGGCTGGCCGGCGACCGGGATGCGGCCGACCTCCCGCCAGGTGGCGCCGTCCACCACCAGCACCTCGTGACGGCCGACGGCCGGCAGGAACACCCGGCCCCCGGCGAAGCCCCAGCCCTCCAGGTGCGGCATCTTGTAGACCGGCAGCGGCGCCTCGCCGCGGCCGTAGCCGTCGAGGATGCGGGTGACGCCCGTCTCCGGGTGCCAGAGGTCGAGCATGGCCAGCCCGTCCTCGCCGAACAGGCCGGCGATGTAGTGGCGCCCGTCGGTGCCGACCAGCGCGTCGTAGGGCTGGCGGCCGACGCCGGGGAAGGCGGTGACCCGGGGGTGGGCGGGGTCGGAGAGGTCGGCGAGGCGGATCTCGTCGGCGTCGTAGAGGCTGAAGACGAAGCGGTTGCCCGGCGCGTCCTCCAGCCCGACCACCTTGGAGCGGGCGCCGCCGTCGCCGTAGGTGGCGGGGAGGTCGGCGACGGGGGCCAGGGTGTCGGCGTCGAACACCCGCACGCCGCCCGGCTCGTAGTTGGCGACGGCGACGAGGCGGCCGTCCTCGGAGATGGCGCCGCCGATGCTGTTGCCGGCCTGCACGGTGCGGGCGGCGACGGAGCGGGTCAGCAGGTCGACCTTGGTGAGGCCGCCGTCGCGGCCGAAGACGTAGGCGTAGCGCCCGTCGCGCGAGAACACCGCCGAGGCGTGGCTGAGGTCGCCCAGCCCGTCGACCGCGCCCAGCACGGTGCGGTGGCTGTGCTCCACCACCAGGACGCGGCCGGCGGCGCGCTCGACGACGATGCCGAGGTCGCCGGTGCCGCGCAGGGCCGGCGCCTCCCCGGCGAGCGCTGTGGAGGCGAGCGCCGCCGCGGCGACGGCGAGCGCCCGCAGGAAGCGGCGGTCAATCATCGTCCAGTCCTCGTTGCAGGCGTTCGACCATCCAGCGGGCGTCCGCGGCCGACAGCAGGCCGCGCCACGGCGGCATCGGCGTGCCGGGGATGCCGTCCAGCACCACCGCCGCCAGCGCGTCCGGCGCCTTGCCGGCCAGGGCCTCGGGCAGCAGCGGCGCGCCGAGCCCGCCCTTGAAGGTCATGCCGTGGCACGACCCGCAGTCCTGGCGCAGCATGTAGTCCAGCTCCCGCTGCCGCCCCGGTGCGGGGTCGGCGAGGGCGGGGGCGGCGAGGAGAAGGAGAAGGGTCGCGGCGGTCCCCCACCCAACCCTCCCCCACTGCGCGGGGGAGGGCTCGCTCCTCCCCCCGCGGAGTGGGGGGAGGCTGGGAGGGGGGTCCGACGCGACGACCTTGGCGATCTCACGCATCCACCGCCTCCCTCAGGTCCTCCGCCTCGCCTTGCCACGCCAGGTGGGGCGCCAGGGCCACGACGCGGCCGATGACGATCAGGCAGGGGGCGGGGAGCGGCGCCACGGCGGCGCGTTCGGGCAGGTCGGCGAGCGTGCCGAGGCAGACCGTCTCCCGCTCGGTGGTGCCGGCGGCGACGATGGCGGCCGGCGTGGCCGGGTCGAGGCCGGCGGCGACGAGGCGGCGGCGGATCTCCGGCAGGCTGGCCAGCCCCATGTAGAAGACCAGCGTGGTGTCGGGATCGGCCAGGCTCGCCCAGTTGAGGTCGAGCGCCCGGTCGTCGCGGCAGTGGCCGGTGACGAAGCGCACGCCGCTGGCGAGGCCGCGGTGGGTCAGCGGGATGCCGACGGCGGCGCCGCAGCCGGTGGCGGCGGTGACGCCGGGGACCACCTCGAAGGGCACGCCGGCCGCCGACAGCGCCAGCGCCTCCTCGCTGCCGCGGCCGAACACGTAGGGGTCGCCGCCCTTGAGGCGGACCACGGTGCGCCCGGCCAGGGCCAGGCGCACCAGCAGCGCGTTGATCTCCTCCTGCGGCAGGGAATGGCGGCCCGGCGCCTTGCCGACGAAGACCCGCTCGGCGGTGCGCGGCAGCAGGGCCAGCACGCGCTCGTCGACCAGCCGGTCGTAGAGCACGGTGCGCGCCCGCTCGACCAGCCGCCGCGCCTTGACGGTCAGCAGGTCGGGATCGCCGGGGCCGGCGCCCACCAGGTAGACCCGTCCGATTGTCATCCGGTCCCTCCGTTCGCGCGCGTTGCGTGGGAGTGAAGGAGGGAAGGCCCGGCGGCGGCCGAACCCGAAAGGCCGCCGCCGGACATCCCCGACACGCACGTCAGTACGTGTCGGTCTTGGTGTTGTAGACGTTGAACTTGCCGGTCGGCGTGATCAGCTTCGGGTCCTTGATCACCGCCTTCAGCGTGAGCGTCTTGTCGTCGAGGACGACGATCGCCGATTCCTTGTCCTTGGCGTTCCAGACGGAGAACCAGACCTCGCTGCCGTCCTTGTTGTACTCGGGCTGCACGACGCGCCGCGCGCCGTCCTTGATGCCGGCCATCTCGGCGATGTTCAGGACCTTGTAGCCCTTGTCGAGCGCCTGGACGTCGAAGACCGCCACCGAGGAATGGATCTCGTCGTCCGGGTTGAGGGCGGTGTCGACCCACAGGTTGCGCGACTTCGGGTGGGTCTTGATGAACAGCGACCCGCCGCCCTGGCCGTCGACGGTCTCGACCACCTTCCAGGCGTGGTCCGGGTGCTTTTCCGGGTCGGTGCCGATCAGCGAGATCTTCTCGTCGCCGAGATGGCTGGTCGCCCACACCGGGCCGTACTTCGGATGGACGAAGTTGGCGCCGCGGCCGGGGTGCGGGATCTGCCCCTGGGTCTCGATCAGCGCCGCCAGCTTGTCCTCCTTGGTGTCGACCACGGCGATCTTGTGGCGGGCGTTGGCGGCGACCAGGAAATAGCGCCCGGTGCTGTCGAAGCCGCCGTCGTGCAGGAAGCGGTCGGCGCCGATGGTGGTGACCGTCAGGGCGTTCACGTCCTCGTAGTTCACCATCAGGATCTGCCCGGTCTCCTTCACGTTGACGACGAACTCCGGCTTGTGGTGCGACGCCACGATCGACGCCACGCGCGGCTCGGGATGGTACTCCTGGGTGTCGACGGTCATGCCGCGGGTCGAGACGATCTTGATCGGCTCCAGCGTGTCGCCGTCCATGATCACGTACTGCGGCGGCCAATAGGAGCCGGCGATCGCGTACGTGTCCTCGAAGCCCTTGTACTTCGAGGTCTCGACCGAGCGGGCCTCGATGCCGATCTTGATCTCGGCGACCTTGGTCGGCTCGGCCATCCACAGGTCGATCAGGTCGATCTTGCCGTCCCGGCCGATGGCGAAGAGGTAGCGGCCCGAGGCCGACATGCGCGAGATGTGGACGGCGTAGCCGGTCTTGATGATCGTGACGATCTTCTTGGTGCCGCCGTCGATCAGCGCGATCTCGCCGCTGTCGCGCAGGGTGACCGAGAACAGGTTGTCGAGGTCGAGGGAATTCATCGGCTTGGCCGGGCGCTGGTCGACCGGCACCAGGACGTTCCAGCTCCCCTTCATCTCGGCCATGCCCCATTCCGGCGGCTGCGGCGGCTCGTGCATGATGTAGCGGGCCATCAGGTCGATCTGCTCGGGCGACAGCTCGCCCGAGGTGCCCCAGTTCGGCATGCCCGCCGGGGAGCCCATCTCGATGAACAGCTTCAGCGATTCCAGCCCGCGCTCGCGGGTGATGTCGGTGGTCAGCGGCTTTCCGGTGGCGCCCTTGCGCAGCACGCCGTGGCAGCCGGCGCAACGCTGGAAGTAGATCTCCTTGGCCTGGGCGAACTCCTGGTCGGTCATCGGCGGCGGGTCCTCGCCGGCCAGCGCCGGGCCGGCCGACAGGCCGGCGACCGCCAGGACCAGGGACGCGGAGAGCAGCGACGCGGAACGCTTCATGGTTGTTTCCCCCTTGCACGAACGATTGCGCCAGTGATGGCAGCGCCGGTTGTCCCGGTCCTTGACGTTGGTTAGGTCGCCGATTGTCCGGCGCCGTATGGTGCCGCGGCCGTGCCGCGACGCCTTAGCGCGGATCAGGCGGGCACGCGGCGGCGCTCCGCCGCGTCCGCGCCGGCGTCCGGCCCCGGTTCGTCCGGGGCGCACAGGGCGCGCAGCGCCGCCACGTCGGCGATGCGGACGGTGTCGCGCCGGCTGTCGACGCCGTGGGCGCGCAGGCGCGCCAGCACGCGCGACAGGCTTTCCGGTTCCATGCCGAGCCGGCTGGCGATGACCGCCTTGCGCAGCGGCAGCACCACCTCGGCTGCCCCCGTCGCCTGCGGTGCCAGCGACAGCAGGAAGCCGCACACCCGCATCAGCGGGGTCTGCCGGCGCAGGGTGCGGATCTCCCGCGCGAGGTGGCGGTTCCAGCGCCACAGGCCGGCCAACATGGCCACCGCCACCGCGCGATGACGGTTCAGGCCGGCCAGGAACGGCTCGGCCCGCACCCGCACCAGGGCCGAGTCCGCCATGGTCTCGGCGGTGACGGGGAAGCGGCCGCTGGCGAACATCGCCGCCTCGGCGAAGGTGGCGACGGGCTCGACGATCTCGACGATGCTCTCGCGCCCGTCCTCCAGGAGGGAGGAGAGCTTCACCTGCCCGCCCAGCAGGACGTAGAAGGCATCGGCCGGGGCGCCGGCGTCGAACAGCAGGGTGCCGGCGGGCAGCCATTCCACCGCGGCGCCGCCCAGCAGGTCGGGCAGGACGTCGGCCGGCACCGCGTCGAACAGCGGCAGCTCGGCCAGTTGCGCCGGGTCGAGGCGCTGGCGGCGGCAGGCGCGCGCCGCGGCGGCGCAGCGCGGCCGTCCCGCGCCCCCGCTCCGCAGCGGACAGATCCGCCCGTAGGGCCCCGGCGCGCAGGTCATGGCCATGCCTCCTCGTCTCCGGCGCCGTTTCCGGCGCCGCCGCAGAAGGCCCGCAGGGTGTCCGGCTCCTTGAGCACCACGGTGCCGCCACGGCTGCTGTGCACGCCGTGGGCGCGCAGCTTGGCGAAGGCGCGCGACAGGCTTTCCGGCTTCATGCCCAGCCGCTCGGCGAGTTCGCTCTTCTCGCAGGGCAGGACGATCCGCGCGAGGCCGCCGCCCTCCGGACCGGCCAGCCCGAGGAGGTAGTTGGCGAGGCGGTGGGTGGTGGAGCGCAGCTTCAGCTCGGTGATCTCGTGGATCATGCCGCGCAACCCCGCCGAGGCCCCGGCCAGCAGGGCCAGCACCGCCTCGAAGCGGGTCTCGAGATGGGCGGAGAGGGGCGGGGCGGGGATCTCCAGCAGCCGCGCCGGCCCGCGGGTCCGGACCGTCGCCGCCCGGCGTGCGCCGGCGAGCAGCGCCTCGGTGCCGACGAGGTCGCCGGCTTCCAGCGGCTCGGCGGCGGTATCCGCCGCCGCGGTCCCGCCGGGGTCGAGGACGACCCGCCCCTCCAGGACGAGGAAGACGGCGCCGGCCGGATCGCCGGCGCGGAACAGGGTGACGTCGCCGGCGAGCCGGCGCTCGGCGCTGTAGCCCAGCAGCCGGTCGCGGTCCTCCGCCGCCAGGGGGGCGAGGACCGGCAGGCGGGCGAGGGCGCGCCGGAGTTCGTCGTCCATGACTCGGTCGGGGGAATCGGCATTCATGGGTGCACGGTACGTCGCCGCCCGGCCGCGGCCGCTTGACCACCGTCAAGGACCGTCCGCTCCCCCCTGTGGACTGTTGTCGCACCCCAGGCGATGGTTCCCGCGACCGCGGCCGCCGCCATCCGGGGACTCTGCCACTCTTTTTCGCATGCAAGACCATGCATAAAGGAAACGCGCGATGACGGAACGCTTTACCAAGGCGGCTGCGCGGAACATCTTCTACGGCGGCACGCTTTTCTTCGGCGTCGTATTCGTATCCCTGGTGGCGATGAGCCACAGCTACATCCGCTCGACCAGCACCGACGAATCGACCCTGAACGACGCGGTGATCCGCGGCAAGCACGTGTGGGAGAAGCACGCCTGCATCAACTGCCACACCCTGCTGGGGGAAGGCGCCTATTTCGCGCCGGAGCTGGGGAACGTCTGGATCCGCTACGGCGGCGACACCGAGCCCGAAGGCGCGCGCGACGCGCTGAAGGCGTGGATGCGCTCGCAGCCCTCGGGCATCGAGGGGCGCCGCCAGATGCCGCAGTTCAACCTGACGGACTCCGAACTCGACGATCTCGCTGCGTTCTTCGAGTGGACCAGCCGGATCAAGACCCAGAACTGGCCGCCCCACGTGTCCGGCTGAGGAGCGTCGACCATGAAATACGAAACCCAGAAGATCGCGCTCGTCTACTTCGCCGGCGCGATGGTCCTGTTCCTGGTGCAGGTGCTCGTCGGCGTGCTGGCGGGGACCGTCTACGTCCTGCCCAACGTCCTGTCGGAGCTGCTGCCCTTCAACATCGTCCGCATGATCCACACCAACGCCCTGATCGTGTGGCTGCTGATGGGCTTCTTCGGCGCCGCCTACTACCTCGTGCCCGAGGAGGCGGAACGCGAGATCCACAGCCCCAAGCTGGCCTATCTGCAGTTCGGGCTGTTCATGTTCGGCGCGCTGGCGGCGGTCGTCGGCTACGTCTTCCGCATCCACGAGGGGCGGGAGTTCCTGGAGCAGCCGACCTGGATCAAGGCCGCCATCGTCGTCGTGGCGCTGCTGTTCCTCTACAACATCACCATGACGGTCATCAAAGGCCGGCGCACGGTGATCACCAACATCCTGCTGATGGGGCTGTGGGGCATCGCGCTGTTCTTCCTGTTCGCCTTCTACAACCCCGGCAACCTGGCGCTCGACAAGATGTACTGGTGGTGGGTCGTCCATCTCTGGGTCGAGGGCGTGTGGGAGCTGGTGCTGGCCGCCATCCTGTCGTTCCTGCTGATCAAGATGACCGGCGTCGACCGCGAGGTGGTGGAGAAGTGGCTCTACGCCATCATCGCGCTGACCCTGTTCACCGGCATCCTCGGCACCGGCCATCACTACTACTGGATCGGCGCGCCCGGCTTCTGGCAGTGGATCGGCTCGATCTTCTCGACGCTGGAGGTGGCGCCCTTCTTCGCCATGGTCGTCTTCGCCTTCACCATGGTCTACAAGGGCGGGCGGCAGCACCCCAACAAGGCGGCGCTCCTGTGGTCGCTGGGCTGCGCGGTGTTCGCCTTCTTCGGCGCCGGCCTGTGGGGCTTCCTGCACACCCTGTCGCCGATCAACTACTACACCCACGGCACCCAGGTGACGGCGGCGCACGGCCATCTCGCCTTCTACGGCGCCTACGTGATGATCAACCTCGCCATCATCACCTACGCCATGCCCTATCTGCGCGGGAGCGCGCCCTACAACCAGGTGCTCAACATGTGGAGCTTCTGGCTGATGAGCTCGGGCATGGCCTTCATGACCTTCGCGCTCACCGTGGCCGGCGTCCTGCAGACCCACCTGCAGCGGGTGCTCGGCATGTCCTACATGGAGGTGCAGGACCAGATCGCCGTCTTCTACTGGATGCGGCTGGGGTCCGGTGCCGTCGTGCTGGTCGGCGTGGCGGTCTTCCTCTACGCCGTCTTCGGCCCGGCCGGCGCGCGCAAGCCCGCCGCCTCCGTGGGCGCCGGCCTGCAGCCGGCGGAGTAAGGGATACTCTCCCTCCTCCGGCGCCGCCGGGGGAGGGAGGGGCCCGCGAAGCGGGAGGGTGGGGGCAAGGTGTGGCACGAGGGCCGGCGGTGCCGCCTCGCGCCGTCCGAACTCCGGCACTCCCGGCGAAACCTCGCCCCCACCCGGCGCCTGTGGCGCCACCCTCCCCCGGCGGCGCCGGGGGAGGGCAGAGAAGCCAGTCAGGAATCCCCCATGGCCGTCCTTTCCGCCGTCCCGGCCGACGCCGCGGTCCCCTTCTACGAACCGGTGGGCGACGAGTGCGAGCTGTTCGCCCACGCCTTCCAGCACCAGCTGCCGCTGCTGCTGAAGGGGCCGACCGGCTGCGGCAAGACGCGCTTCGTCGCGCACATGGCGGCCCGGCTGGGCCGGCCGCTCTACACCGTGTCGTGCCACGACGACCTGACCGCCGCCGACCTCACCGGCCGCTACCTGATCAAGGGCGGCGACACCGTGTGGGTCGACGGGCCGCTGACCCGCGCCGTGCGCGAGGGCGCCATCTGCTACCTCGACGAGGTGGTGGAGGCGCGCAAGGACGTCACCGTCGTCCTCCACCCGCTGACCGACGACCGCCGCATGCTGCCGCTCGACCGCACCGGCGAGGTGCTGGACGCGCCGCCGGGCTTCATGCTGGTGGTCTCCTACAACCCCGGCTACCAGAACGTCCTGAAGGCGCTGAAGCCGAGCACCCGCCAGCGCTTCCTCGCCCTGGAGTTCGACTTCCCCGCGCCGGACCTGGAGACCCGCGTGGTCGCCCGCGAGAGCGGCCTGGCCGAGTCCCGGGTGGCGCCGCTGGTCCAGCTCGCCGGTGCGCTGCGCGCGCTGAAGGGGCAGGACCTCGAGGAGGGCGTGTCGACCCGCCTGCTCGTCTACTGCGCCACCCTGGTCCGCTCCGGCATCCATCCCGAGCGCGCCATCCGCACGGCGCTGATCGAGCCGCTGACCGACGATCCCGACGTGCGCCTGGCGCTGGTGCGCGTCGCCCAGGTCACGCTCGGCTGAGGGGGGCCGTCCCATGCTCGCCCTCTTCGAGCCGGAGGAGACGGTCGGCCGCCTGTGGCACCGCCTGGTCGGCGAGCGCGGCGCCAGCTACCCGCGCCATCCCGGGGCGGCGGTGGCCCTGGCCGAGCTGCGGCCGCGCCTGGCGGTGTTCTTCCGCGGGCTCGGCGGCGACCGCGGCGTGCGGCTGTGCGCCGGGGCCAAGGCGGCGTCCGGCCACCGGCTGTCGCTGCTGGGACGCGTCGGGCTGGGCGCCGAGCGGGTCGACCGCGCCACCCTCGACGGCGAGGCGCTGGAGCTGCCGGCGGTCATCGACCTGTTCCCCGAGCGCGCCCTGAACGAGGCGCTGTACGAGTGGCTCGCCGCCTTCTTCGCCCACGCCGCACCGCGCCGCGGGCCGCCGCCGGCCGACCCGCTGCGGGCCGAGATCGCCGCCCTGCGCGACGCCCGCCGCACCACCCTGGCGGCGCTCGGACGTTGGCCGGGGCTGCGCCCCCTCCACGCCACCCTGGCCGCCGCCTGTGCGGCGATCCGCCCGGTCCGCCGCCTGCCGCCGGCGGAGGCCGAGGTGGAGGCGGCGGTGCGGGCCCTGCTGGCCGACCCGGCCGCCGTCGCTGCGATGCTCGACGACACGGTGCCGCTGGAGCGCTGGACGGCGCCGCGCGACCACCGCACCGGCCTGCCGGTGCCGCTGTGGGGCGAGGCGCTGGCGCGCCACCCCGCGCCGGCCGCGGCCGAGGCGGCCGACGACGGCGCCGGCGCGCCGCCGGCCGCCCCGGCCGACGGCACCCGCCGCAAGGCGGCGCGCCGCGCGACCGACCAGACCCGGCGCGACGACCCGCTGATCCTCAACCGCTTCGAGAAGATCCTCGGCCTCGCCGAGATGATGAACCTCAACCGCGCCGTCGACGACGACGACGAGGCGGGGGCGAAGCGGGCGGCCGACGACCTCGACGAGATCGCCGTCGGCCGGCACGACCGCAAGGCCGCGACCCGGCTGAAGCTGGAGCTGGACCTGGCGCCGGCGGCGGCCGACACGGCGGCGCTGGCGGGGACCTTCACCTACCCCGAGTGGGACTGGTCGCGCCGCGTCCTGCTGCCGGCCCATTGCCGCGTCGTCGCCGAGCCGGCCGCCGAGGAGGGCGAGGACTGGGAGCCCGACGCCGCGGCGCGCCGCCGCATCCGCCGGGTGCGCCGCCAGTTCGAGGCGCTGCGGCCGCGCCGCGAGGCCTTTCCCGGCCAGCCCGACGGCGACGAGCTGGACCTGGCGGCGCTGGTGCGCCGCCACGCCGACCGGCGGGCCGGCGGCGTCGCCAGCGACCGCGTCTACCGGCAGTGGCGCAACAGCGCGCCGGACCTCGCGGTGGCCGTCCTGATGGACGTGTCGCTGTCGACCGACGGCTGGATCGACAACCGCCGCGTCCTCGACGTGGAGAGGGAGGCGCTGCTGGCGCTGTCGGCCGGGCTGGCGGCGTGCGGCGACCAGCACGGCGTCTTCACCTTCACCTCGCGCCGGCGCGACTGGGTGCGGGTGCAGGCGGTGAAGGACTTCGACGAGCCGCACGGCCCGGCGGTGGCCCGCCGCATCCAGGCGCTGCGCCCGGGCTGGTACACCCGGATGGGCGCCGCCGTGCGCCACGTGACGGCCCGGCTGGCGGAGCGGCCGAACCGCCAGAAGCTGCTGATCCTGCTGACCGACGGCAAGCCCAACGACGTCGACCACTACGAGGGCCGCTACGGCATCGAGGACACCCGCGTCGCCATCCGCGCCGCCCGCAAGGCCGGCGTCGCCGTGTTCGGCATCACCGTCGACGCCGAGGCGCGCGACTACGTCCCGGCCCTGTTCGGCCGTGGCGCCTACGCCATCTTCCCCCACGCCAACCGGCTGACGACGGCGCTGCCCGCCCTCTACCGGCAGCTCGCGCGGTGACCGCCCTCGTCAGGGGCGGCGGGCGATCCACACCGCGGTGAGGTCGTCGCGCAAGGGGCGGCCGACCCGCGCGAAGAAGCGGTCGAGCAGCCGGTCGAGCGGGCGCCCGCGGTCGGCCGCGGCGTCGCGCACCAGATCGGCCACCGCCGGCTGGCCGAAGCAGGCGCCGGCGGCGTCGCGGCTCTCGATCAGGGCGTCGCTGTAGAGGAACAGGAAGGCGCCGGGCGGCATGGCCACGGTGCGGTTGACGTAGTGCGCCTTGCGCGAGACCCCCAGCAGGAGCCCGGCCGAATCGAGCAGCCGCACCGTGCCGTCGCGCGTCCCCACGGCCGGGTTGGGGGAGCCGGCGCCGGCGTAGGTCAGGGTGTCGGCCTCGACGTCGAGGACGGCGGCGAAGGCGGTGGCGAACTGGCCGACGGGCAGCACCTCCTTGAGCGCGGCGTTGAGCTGCACCAGCCAGCCCGCCGGGTTCTCGGCCGACATCGGGATGCGCTCGATCAGGGTGTGCAGGCGGAAGGTGTTGATCGCCGCCGTGATGCCGTGGCCGGCGAAGTCGGCCACCAGCACGCCGATCCGGCGGTGGTCCAGCGAGCGCACCGTCCACAGATCGCCGCCCAGCTCCGACGACGTCTCGAAATGGGCGGCGATGGCGAGGCCGTAGCGCAGGCCGATGGCGTCCACCAGGACCGGGTCGGGCAGCAGCGAGAGCTGCATCGCCTGGGCGTGCGCCAGCTCGCGCTGCACGCGGGCGCGGTAGGTCGACAGCTCGGCGAAGAGCTGGCGCTTCTCCAGGTGGTGGCGCACGCGGGCGACGCACTCGCCGGGGCGGATCGGCTTGGAGATGAAGTCGTTGCCGCCCGCCTCGAAGCAGCGCACCTGCTCGTCGTCGCCGTCCAGCGCCGTCTGGAACAGCACCGGCAGCTCGGCGTGCTCGGGCTCCTGGCGCAGGCGGCGGCACATCTCCAGCCCGTCCATGACCGGCATGTCGACGTCGAGAAGCACCAAGTCGGGCTGGAACCGCGCGACCTTGCGCAGGCCTTCCTCGCCGTCCGCCGCGAACTCGATCCCGCCGACGCCGGCGCGCCGGATCACCAGCGCCAGGGAGTTCCGGTTGAAGGCGTTGTCGTCGACGATGAGCACGCGGCTGTCGGTGAGCGAAAGCGCCATGTCGCCCCCCGTCACCGGTCGAAGCGCAAGGTGGTGCAGCGTCCGCCGTCGCTGATGGCGACCCGGCGGGCCAAGGTGCGCATGAACACCAGGCCGCGCCCGAACGGGGCCGCGCCGCCGGCCGGCGCGGGGGCCGCCGCCGCCTCGAAGCCGGCGCCCTGGTCGGCGACGGCGATCTCCAGCCCGCCGCCGTCCCAGCGCACCAGGAGTTCGGTGCGCCGCTGGCGCAGGCGGGCGTCGGCCAGGCGCTCCGTCACCAGCCGGCTGTAGTGGCGGAAGCCGTCGGGATGGTCGCGGGCGGCGCTGGCGACGCCGAGGTTGCCGTGCACCACGGCGTTGGCGACCGCCTCGTGCAGGCACAGCTCCACCGGCGCCCGGCGGTCGATGGCGAGGACGCCGCGCCGGCCCAGGGCGTCGCACACCAGGACGGCGATGTGGATGCCGAACGCCGTCGCCGTGGTCAGCGACAGGAAGAATCCCTGCTCGACCGGGCGGACCGCCGACCAGTCGCCCGGCGCCCCGCCGTCCTCGCCCAGCTCCACCACGTAGAAGGCATCGCCGGCCAGGGCCTCGGCGATCCGGTCGCGGTCGCAGCCGTGGGGCAGCAGGACGGCGATGCCGGCGGCGGGGGCCGTCCCGCCGCCGGCCGGGCCGAAGCGGGCGGCGACCCGCACCGCCTGGTCGTCGGGGATGCGGTCGGGCGGCACGCAGAGCACCCGCGCGCCGCGCGGCGCCTCAGCACTCAATGGACAGGATCTCGTCGATCTTCGCCAGTTCGATGGAGCGCCGCACGTCGCCGCGGGGATCGCGGACGACCAGCCTGACGTTCCTCTGCTCCGCCTCCTCGTGGAGGATGAGCAGCATGCCGAGGCCGGCCGAGTCGATGAAGGTCAGGTCCGACAGGTCGACCACGAAGCGCTGCGCCTCGGGCCCGTCGAGCAGCGCCACGAGGTCGCGCAACCGCTCGTGGTCGGCGAACTCGAGCCGGCCGTTCAGTCGTGCCTCGATCGCCTCCGGTGTCGTGCGCGCTTGGAACTCCATCGCATCCTCGCCCTGTTCGCACCCGCCGTCCGCCGTGAACCGGCGACGACGGCAAGTGTCATGATGTTGCAACAAAGTCGTCGTGGCTGCATCGACTGTCAAACGGTGTTCCTTATGGCGGGCGCACGGCATATTTTCAACACATTTACTGTGCATGCGACAATTGAATCGATGCCCATGGCAGGAGTACAACCGTCCCGAGGCGGGGCAGGGTGACGGGGCGATGACCGGCGCGCGCGGCGGCGACCAGGATACGAAGCGCGAGCGGACCGTCCTGCGCACCGCGCTGGACGCCCTCGACCAGGGGCTGGTCGTGGTGGACGGCGGCCTGCGGCTGGTCCTGTCGAACCGCCGGGCGGCCGAGCTGCTGGACGTCGATCCGGCCTGGCTCGCCGCCGGCGCGTCCTATCCCGAGCTGGTCGCCCATCAGGCGGCCAGAGGCGCCTTCGCGGAGCCGACCGACGATCCCGACGCCCGCGGCGCCTGGGACGAGGCGCTGACCGTCCCGACCACCTTCAAGCGGCGCCGGCCCGACGGCGCGGTGATCGAGGTGCGCTCCCGGCCGCTGGGGTCCGAGCCGCCGGGCGGCGGATTCGTGCGCACCTTCACCGACGTGACGGCGGAGGCGCGCGCGGCCGAGGAGATGTTCGACGCCCTCCGGGCGCAGGCGCAGGCCTACGCCGAGCTGCGGGACACCCAGGCCAGCCTGGTGCAGGCGGAGAAGATGGCGTCGCTCGCCGTGCTGGTGGCCGGCGTGGCCCACGAGATCAACACCCCCGTCGGCATCGCCTACGGCTGCGCCACCCACCTGTCGGGGCGGACCGGCGGCCTCGCCGCGGCGCTGGAGGCGCAGACGCTGACCCGCTCGGACCTGGCCGCCTACGCCGCCGCCGCGACCGAGGCCGCCCGCCTGATCGAGCAGAACCTGGGACGCGCCGCGGCGCTGATCCGCAGCTTCAAGCAGGTCGCCGTCGACCGGACCAGCGAGGAGCGGCGGCGCTTCGACCTCACCGCCTATCTGCGCGAGGTGGTCGTCTCCCTGGGGCCGCACCTGAAGCCGGGCGGACACGCGATCGCCGTGACCGGCCCGGAGGGGCTGGCGATGGACAGCTATCCCGGCGCCCTGGCCCAGGTCGTCGCCAACCTGGCGATGAACGCGCTGGCCCACGCCTACGACGGCCGGCGCGGCGGCCGCATGA
This sequence comes from Azospirillum sp. ST 5-10, assembly GCF_051225715.1. Lineage (NCBI taxonomy): Bacteria > Pseudomonadati > Pseudomonadota > Alphaproteobacteria > Rhodospirillales > Azospirillaceae > Azospirillum > Azospirillum sp. ST 5-10. The sequence goes on along the minus strand of NZ_JBPJSP010000016.1, from coordinate 31,284 downwards.
CCCTGAGCGCCGGCATGCCGCGGGACGGCGAGGTGGAGATCCGCTTCGCCGACGACGGCGCCGGCATCCCGGCCGACGTCCTGCCGAGGATCTTCGAACCCTTCTTCACCACGCGCCGCGGCAGCGGCGGCAGCGGGCTGGGATTGCACATTGTTTTCAATCTCGTGACACAAACGTTAAGTGGTCGGATCGCCGTTGACAGCACCCCCGGTGGTGGCGCCACATTCACCGTGCGCCTGCCATGCCGGGCTCCCCAGCGGGGCTGAGGCGGCCTTTGCCGTGGCGGCGGGCCCCGGGCCGATCGCCATGAAAGACCGTCCGATGACCGCGCGCGCCGCCGCCGAGGCCCTGTTCGACGCCATCCCCTTCGCCGAGGAGCGTGCGCCGGCCGCCGCGGCCACCGCCGCCGCGCCGTGGCCGGTGCTGGTGGTCGACGACGAGCCGGACGTCCACGCCATGACGGCGCTGCTGCTCGGCGACGTCGTCTTCCTCGGCCGGCCGCTGGAGCTGATCGCCGCCGCGTCGGCCGGCGAGGCGCGGGCGGTGCTGGCGGCGCGGCGCGACATCGCCGTGGTCCTGCTCGACGTGGTGATGGAGGACGACCGCGCCGGCCTCGCCCTGGTCCGCTGGATCCGCGAGGACCTGGGCAACCGCGAGGTCCGCATCGTCCTGCGCACCGGGCAGCCCGGCGAGGCGCCGCCGCGCCGGGTGATCGTCGACTGCGACATCGACGACTACACGCCCAAGGCCGACCTGTCGGCCGAGCGCCTGTTCACGGCGGTGGTGACGGCGCTGCGCGCCTACGACCACATCGCCGCCGTCGAGCGGCGGGTGGCGGAGCGCACCCGCGCCCTGACGGAAAGCCGCGAGCATCTGCGCGAGGTCCTGGAGGCGAGCCCCGTCGGCGTCTGCGCCTTCGACGCCGACGGCGCGATCGTCTTCGCCAACGCGCGCCTGACCCACCTGCTGGGCGTCGGCCGCGCGGCGCTGCTGGGCGGCCCGGCCGCCCGCCTGTTCGCCGACGACCCGGAGCAGGCGCGGTCGGTCGCCTGGATCCTCGCGCAGCGCCAGATCCGCGACGCCGAGCTGCGGATGCGCCGGGCCGACGGGTCGGAGTTCTGGGCGCTGGTGTCGGGCGACCCGACGCGGCTGGACGGCCGGCCGGCCTATCTCGCCTGGATCTACGACATCACCCGGCGCAAGCACAGCGAGCGCGACCTGCAGGAGGCCAAGGAGCGGGCCGAGCAGGCGACCGCCGCCAAGTCCGCCTTCCTCGCCACCATGAGCCACGAGATCCGCACGCCGATGAACGGCGTGCTCGGCATGCTGGAGCTGCTGGAGCGCACCGCCCTCGACGCGGTGCAGGGCGACGCCGTGGCGACGATGCGCGACTCGGCGACGGCGCTGCTGCGCATCATCGACGACATCCTCGACTTCTCGAAGATCGAGGCGGGACGCCTCGAGCTGGAGCGGGTGCCGCTGTCGCTCGCCGCCGTCGTCGACGGCGTCGCCGCCGTTCTGGTCCCGGCGGCGCGGGCCAAGGGGCTGGACCTGCTGGCCGAGGTCGATCCGGCGGTCCCGCCGGTGCTGCTCGGCGATCCGCTGCGGCTGCGCCAGATCCTCGTCAACCTCGGCGGCAACGCCGTCAAGTTCACCGAGGCGGGCCGCGTCGCCGTGCGGGCCCGCCTCGCCGGCCGGGACGAGGCCGGCGCCCACGTCGTGCTGGAGGTCAGCGACACCGGGATCGGCATCGCGCCGGCGGTGCGCGAGCGCCTGTTCGAGCCGTTCACCCAGGCGGAGAGCTCCACCGCGCGGCGCTACGGCGGCACCGGGCTCGGCCTGTCGATCTGCCGGCGCCTGGTCACGCTGATGGGCGGCACCATCGCCGTCGACAGCGCACCCGGCGCCGGCTCCACCTTCCGCGTCGCGGTGACCCTGGCGGAGGCGGCCGGCCCGCTCCGGGACGACGGCGGCCGCTCCCTCGCCCTGCCGCCGCCCGCGCCGGCGGTCCGGCCGGCCGCCGCGGCGCCCCCGGCGCCGGGCATGGAGGCGCCCCCGGCGCCGGGCATCGAGGCGGCGGCGGCGCAGGGCCGCCTCGTCCTGGTGGCCGAGGACAACGCCACCAACCGCAAGGTCGTCGCCCGCCAGCTCGACGCGCTGGGTTGTGCGGCGGTCCTCGTCGGGTCGGGCGAGGAGGTGCTGGCGGCGCTGCGGGAGCGCCGCTACGGGCTGCTGCTGACCGACTGCCACATGCCGGGAATGGATGGCCTGGCCCTGGTCCGCCGCATCCGCGCGCTGGAGGCGGGCGGGCGGTGGCGCCTGCCGGTGGTCGCCGTGTCGGCCGACGTCGGCGACGGCGCGGCCGGCGACGATCGGTTCCGCACCGCCGGCATGGACGGCTGGCTGGCCAAGCCCCTCGACCTCGACCGTCTCGCCGCGGTGCTGGAGCGCTGGCTGCCGCCGGCGGTCACCGCCGCCGGGGCTTCCGGGGCCGTCGGGGCCGTCGGGGCGGTGGATCCGACCGCCCTGCGCGCCCTGTGCGGCGGCGACGCCGGCCTGGCGGCGGCGATGCTCGACGAGTTCGTCGCCGTCGGCCGCGGCATCCTCGACGGCCTGCGGGCCGCGGTCGCGGCCGGCGACGCCGCGGCGGTGCGCAGCGGCGCCCACAACCTGAAGGGTTCCGCCCGCACCGCCGGCGCCGGTCCGCTCGCCGCCGCCGCCCGCGACCTGGAGCGGGCCGCCGCCGCGGGGGCGGACGCCGGCACGCTGGGGGCACTGGCCGCCGCCGTCGACGCGGCGTTCGCCGCGGTGGCGGCGGTCGGCGCCGCGCCGGCCGGGTAGCTCAGCCGCCGCGGCGGACGAAGGCCTCGAAGGCGGCGGCGTACTCGGGGTGCCAGCGCGACAACGCCGGACGGTTCTCGACGATGTCGCCGGCCGCCCACAGGATGCGCCGCTCGTCGAGCGCGCGCGGCACGTCGTTGTCGGGGCACAGGATGTAGAAGTCGCCGGCGTCGAGGCGCTCCATCATGAAGTCGACCGTCTGCTCCGGCGTCCAGGCGCCGGCCGGCTTCTCCGCGCGGCCGCGGGCGGTCAGCCCGGTGAAGACGAAGCCGGGGATCAGCAGATGGGCGCTCAGCCGGCCGCCTTCGGTGTTGCGCAGCTCGTGCTGCAGCGCCTCGGTGTAGGCCTTCACGCCGGCCTTGGCGACGTTGTAGGCGGGGTCGCCCGGCGGTGTGGTGATCCCCTGCTTGGACCCGGTGTTGATCACCGCGCCGGGCCGGCCGCGGGCGATCATCCCCGGCACGAACACCTGGGTGCCGTGGACGACGCCCCAGAGATTGACGCCGAGCACCCGCTCCCAGGCCTCGGCCGGTCCGAACACGCCGCTGCCGGGCTGGACGCCGGCGTTGTTCATCAGCACGTCGGTGCCGCCGAACCGTTCGCGCACCGCCGCCTCCAGCCGGCGCAGGTCCTCGACCCGCGCGACGTCGGCCTGCAGGGCCAGGACGTCGCCGGCGCCGCCGGGTGCCGCGGCGGCGATCTCCCGCGCCGCCGCGTCGAGACGGTCGGCGCCGAGGTCGGCGATGCACACGCGCAGACCCTGGCGGGCGAACCGCTTGGCCGCGGCGAGGCCGATGCCGGCGGCGCCGCCGGTGACCACGGCGACGGCTCCGGGGGTGAAGGCGGGATGGGGCATGGCGGGCTCTCCGTACGCTGGGTGGATGGCGGCCACCCTACACCGCTTCGCGCCCGGGCGGGGCGGGGCGTCGGGAGGTGTGCTGCCGCACGGGGGCAGACCGTTCGGCTATGCAGCCCCCTGTGCCGCCGGCGCAGGGTGGCTGTTCAGCGTTCCGCCAGGGCCAGCTTGGCCCCGAGCGCGGCGAAGGCGCCGGCGAAGCCGCGGCGCAGCCAGGTCAGCACCCGCGGGCGGGCGATCACGTGGCGGCGCACGGCGGCGGCGCACAGGGCGTAGCCGGCGAAGACGGCGAAGGTCAGCGCCATGAAGACGCCGCTCAGCTCGGCCATGCGCGCCAGCGGGTGGGGATCGGCGGCGCTGACGAACTGCGGCAGGAACGCCAGGAAGAAGATCGACAGCTTGGGATTCAGGACGTTGACGAGGATCGCCGCGCCGACCGTCCGGGCGGCGGAGGCCGGCGCCGCCTCCGGGTCGACGCGCAGCGCCCCGTGCTCCTTCAGCGTCTGCCAGGCCATGTAGAGCAGGTAGGCGACGCCGAGGACCTTCAGAGCCTGGAACGCCAGCGCGCTGGTGTGCAGCAGCGCCGCCAGCCCGAGGATCGCCGCCGCCATGTGCGGGACGATGCCGAGCGTGCAGCCGAAGGCGGCGACCACGCCGGCGCGCGCCCCGCGCGACAGGCCGGCCGCCAGGGTGAACAGCACGCCGGTGCCCGGCGACACCACGACGATCAGCGAGGTCAGCAGAAAGTCGATGCTCATGGACGGCCTCCTCTGCGGCGCCGCCATCCTACGCCGCTGCGGCGCCGGAGGCCAGCCGGCGCCGTGCCACGGAGGTCCCTTGCGATTCGCCCGCGGCTCGCTTATGTGTGGCAGCCGCCGGCCGCGGCCGGACGCAACCCCAACCGCAACCCCCGTCCCTCACGAACCCTGCTGCGCCGCTCCGGCGCGAGACCGATCGTCGTCGGTGCCCGTCCGGCACCCTTCGCGTTTCGGTCGCCCTCCGCCCGCCTCCCGGGCGCCAAGGAAAAGAGAGTATGACCGAATTCGCGACCCTCGGCCTGAGCGATCCGCTGCTGAACGCCGTCGCCGAGGAAGGCTACACCACCGCCACGCCGATCCAGGCGCAGGCCATCCCGCTGCTCCTGGAAGGCCGCGACGTGCTCGGCCTCGCCCAGACCGGCACCGGCAAAACCGCCGCCTTCGCCCTGCCGATCCTCGACCGGCTGATGGCCGAGCGCAAGCGCACGGCCCGCGGCACCACCCGCGCCCTGGTGCTGGTGCCGACGCGCGAGCTGGCGGTGCAGGTGTCCGACGGCTTCGGCACCTACGGGCGCCACCTGCCGCTGCGCCGCACCGTCATCTTCGGCGGCGTCGGGCAGACCCCGCAGGTCGCCGCGGTGGCCCGCGGCGTCGACATCCTCGTCGCCACGCCGGGCCGCCTGCTCGACCTCATGGCGCAGGGTCACATCCGCCTCGACACGGTGGAGGTCCTGGTGCTGGACGAGGCCGACCGCATGCTCGACATGGGCTTCGCCCCGGCGATCCGGAAGATCGTCGCCCAGGTGCCGGCCGAGCGCCACACCCTGCTGTTCTCGGCCACCATGCCCGACGAGGTGGCCGGCCTGGCCCGCAGCCTGCTGAAGCCGGACCACGCGCGGATCGAGGTGGCGCCGCCGGCCACCACGGCCGAGCGCATCGAGCAGCGCGTGCTGTTCGTCGACCGCGCCGACAAGCGGCCGCTCCTGGTCGAGCTGCTGAGCGACCCGACGGTCGAGCGCGCCATCGTCTTCGCCCGCACCAAGCACGGCGCCGACCGCGTCGCCGAGCACCTGCGCAAGGCCGGCCTGGGGGCCGAGGCGATCCACGGCAACAAGTCGCAGTCGGCCCGCCAGCGGGCGCTGCTGGAGTTCCGCGAGGGCCGGGTGCGGGCGCTGGTGGCGACCGACATCGCGGCCCGCGGCATCGACGTCGACGGCATCACCCACGTCATCAACTTCGACCTGCCGAACGAGCCGGAAAGCTACGTCCACCGCATCGGCCGCACGGCGCGCGCCGGCGCCGCCGGCATCGCCCTGTCGATGTGCGACGCCGACGAGGTCGCCAACCTGCGGGCCATCGAGAAGACCATCCGCCGCGCCGTCCCGGTGCACACCGAGCACGGCTTCCACGACGACGCCGTCGCCCACCTCCACCGCCTGGCCAGCCAGGCCGGCAACGCCCCGCCGCGCAAGAAGCCGCAGAGCCAGGGCGGCCGGCCGCAGCCGCAGGCGCAGCACCGCCGCCAGCCCCGCTCCGGCCACGGTCGGCCGACGCGGCGGCCGGAAATGGCGGGCTGACGCCGGCGCGGCCCGCCGTGCCCGCCCCGTGAGCGCCGCCGGGCGGTCCGCCGCCGCGCCGGGCCCCGCGACCTACGCGCAGCTCGGCGCGGTGGTCCTGTTCTGGGGCGGCAACTGGCTGCTCATCAAGGCGGTGCTGCCCGACATCGGGCCGCTCCTCTTCTGCGCGCTGCGCTTCGTCGGGGCGGCGCTCGCCGTCGCCGTGCTGCTGCCGGTCGTGCGGGCGCCGCTCCTGCCGCCGCCGGGGGAACGCGCCGGGTTGGCGCTGGTCGGCGTGCTGCAGATCGGCGCCATGCTCGGCCTCAGCGCCATCGGCCTGCAGGTGGTGCCGCCGGGGCGGGCGGCCGTGCTCGCCTACACCATGCAGATGTGGGCGCTGCCGCTGGGCTGGCTGGCCGCCGGCGAACGGATCGGCGGCCTGCGCGCCGCCGGGGCGCTGCTGACCTTCGCCGGGGTCGTGGTGTTCTTCAACCCGGCGCTGGTCGACTGGAGCGACGGCCGGGCGCTCGCCGGCAACGGGCTGCTGCTGGCCTCGGCCCTGAGCTGGGCGGCGGGAGCGACGCTGTACCGCCGCCGCCCCTGGCGCGCGCCCTTCTGGACGCAGACGTTCTGGCAGATCGCCGCCAGCGCCGCGGTGATGCTGCCGCTCGCCCTGGCGACCGAGCACGCGCGCGCGGTGGCGTGGAGTCCCGCGCTGCTCGGCGTGCTCGCCTTCAACTGGGTGATCGGCACGGCGCTGTGCTACTGGTGGTGGTCGAAGGCGCTGGCCGTCATGCCGGCGTCCCAGGCCGGGCAGATCGTCTGCCTGGTGCCGGTGACCGCCCTGCTGCTGAGCGCCGCCGTCACCGGCGAGCCGCTGACCGCCGGCGTCCTGCTCAGCGTCGCCCTGATCGCCGCCGGGATCGTGCTGACCGTGCGGGCGCGCTAGAGCAAGATTCACACTCCAGGTGATTCCACCTCCACCTGGAGTGATCCCGCTCTAGCGGCCGTCAGCGCCGGCGCGCCTCGGCCAGCAGCCGGGCGCCGATGTAGCCCCGTTCCCAGCCCTGGCCGCGGATGCGGTACCAGCCGTCGGCGCCGCCGCCGGTGACGGTGACCGTGTCCCCCTCCTCCAGCACGTCGAGCACGCGGCCGCCGCAGGTCGGTGCGGCGCGGATGTAGGCGTCGGTCAGCGCCCGCACCACGGTGCCCGGCGGAACGATGCGCGCCGGCGCCGCCGGGATGCCGTCCGGCACCTGGCACAGCCCGCCGTCGCCGTCCGCCGCATCCTTGCCCCCGGCATGGTCGCCCCCCGCATCGCCACCGGCTGGCGCGGCCGCCGGCCGGCGCCCGCCGAGGAAGCCGGAGGAGACGTAGCCGAGCGGCCGGCCGTCCCGTGCCACCCGCGTCCAGCCCGCCGGCCCGCCGGGCAGCGCCTCCAGCGCGGTGCCGGCCGCCAAGCCGTCGACGATCGCCGCGCCGCGCGTCGGCGCCGCCCGCACCCACACCTCGCGCGTCACCCACACCGGACGGCCGTCCACCGCGCGTTCCACCGGGCCGGCGGCCGGCGGCGGCACGGGACGGGGCGGTTCCGGCCGCACCGGCGCGGCGGCCGGTCCTGCCGGAACCGGCGGGACGAGCTGGACGGCGGCGGGGGGCACGATGGAGCGGGGTGGCGCCGTCGCGGCGGTCGGCGGCGGCGGAGGCGGCGCCGCGGTCCCGAACCGTTCGGTGCGGGTGGCGGACGGGCGCGGCGCCGCCGGAGCCGGGAGCGCGGCCGGCGCCGCCGGCCTGTCCGGCGCCGGCCGTGCCGCCGGGCCGGGCGCCGGCTTGGTCGCCGGCTTCACCGTCGGACGTGGCGCGGCGATGCGCGGGCCGGGGCGGGGTGGCGGCACCGGCGGCGCCGGGGCGGCTACGGCCGGGGCCGGCGCGGCGGGTGGCGGCGCCGGCGGCGGAGCGGCCGGTGCGGGGGCCGGGGCCGGTTCGGCCGGCGCCGCATCGGCCGGTGCCGCCACCGGCGCCAGCGGCGCGCCGAGCACGGGCGGCGGCAGCGCCGTCGCCGGCGGCGGTGCGGCGGCGTCCGGCGGCAGGACGGGGGTCAGCTTGGGCAGCAGCGGCGTCGGCGGGGGCCGCGGCGTGAAGCGCGCTCCGTCCGGCGGCTCCTGCGCCCGGCCGGGGACGGCCGCCACGGCCAGCGGAACGGCGAGCGCCAGCGCCAGCAGGAGGGGGCCACGCCGGCGCACCTTCGCCGCCCTCAATCCAGGGTGACCCGCGCCACCAGCGTGGGCAGCGTCTGGCAGCGGTAGAGGCCGTCGAGGGTCAAGTGCTCGGTCAGCCGCACCGTCAGCGCGCAGCCGTAGGCGTGCAGCGTCAGCTCGGTCTGGGCGATCTGGCCGGCGGCGGCGGAGGGCAGGGTGATGCTGTAGCCCGGCGCGCCCATGGTGCCGACGACGTTGCCGGAAACCGGGTTGAAGGAGTCGATTTCGATCGTCAGCGGCCCCAGGTTCCGCAGCACCGCTTCGGATTGCGGCTCCTCCTTCGTGGCGTAGAGCTGGACCGGGATCGTCCGCTTGCGCGCCATCCAGTCGCGCAGCGCCAGCCCGGCCAGCACCGGGTCGCGGCTGCGCAGCGCCGTCTCGACGGCCAGCGCGCGCAGCGCCGGGTCGTTGCCGCCGAGCGCCGCCTCGTAGGCGGCGATCTTCGCCGGGCGGTCGTTGCCCAGCAGCTTGGCCCGCAGATCGGCGATCTGTTCGGCCCGCGCCGCCACCGCCTGGCGCTCCAGCTCGGCGCGGTGCGCCTCGGCGGCGGCGGCGGCCGTCTGTTCGGCCAGCAGGGTCTCCTCGCGCTCGCGCCGCTCGTGCTCCTCGGCGTAACGCCGCTCGGCCTCCTCGGCGCGGCGCTCGGCCAGCGCCTTGGCCTCTTCGGTGCCGGCGACGACGGTGCGCCCCGGCAGTTCCCCGGCGGGCAGGCCGATGGTGTCCAGCACCTCGGCGTTGTCGGGCGCCAGCACCACCGGCGGCTCACCCTTGGCGGCGTCGCCGGTTCGCGCGGTGCCGGTCAGCGTCTTCTCCAGACCGGCCTCGGCGACCGGGCGGATGTAGGTGAAGGGGCCGTCGCGCAGGTCGACGGCGAAGGTGGGCCGGGCCAGGCGCAGCCGGGCCCGGAAGCGCACCTGGCCGGCGCCGGCGGGTTCGAGCGCCACGTCCTCCACCGTCCAGAGATCGGGGACCGCGCCGTCGACGGCGTGCTGGACGGCGTCCGGGCCGGGGGCGGCCACGGTGTCGGCGCCCCGCGCCGGACCGGCCAGGGCCAGCCCGGCCGCCAGCGCCACCGCCGTTCCCCACACCGCCGGCCGCCGCATCGCCCACCTCGTTCCCGCGTCCGAAAAGGGGCTGCGCGGCCCCGGTCGGGCTACTGGTAAGGCCTTGCGGGATCGATTGGAAGGGGCATTTGCCGCCGCCGGCGGAATGCTGCGGGCGCGGCGGCGCAGCTACAACGCGCTGCACAATCGGCACGGCCTTGCATTCTTCGTGTCGTCGGTCGCCGGCGCGACCGCCGGTCGAATTCGCCATGGAAGGCACACGCCGGATGTTCTATCCTGCACACATAGGGATGAAGGCCCCCGCTCAGCTCCAGGCGCCGGCGGATGCGGGCCGGTCCGCATCGTAGACGCAAAGGCACAGCGCATCATGTCCGGTTCAGGCGGTGCGAAGGAACAGCCGGCCCTGATCTGCCGAAACGTGACGGTCAGCGGCCGTCGCACGAGCCTGCGCATGGAGCCGCTGCTGTGGGACTCCCTCAAGGACATCTGCGACCGCGAGGATCTGACGCTGAACGAGCTGTGCACGCAGATCGACGCGCGGCGCGGCGACGCCAACCTCACGGCCTCCATCCGCGTCTTCATCATCAGCTATTACCGGGCGGCGCTGCAACCCTCCGCCCGCGGCTACGGCGCGCCCGGCCTGGGCGAGCCGGCACAGCCGGACCTCGACGGCCGGCCGTCGCCGCGGACCGACCTGCTCGACCGGGCGCTGGCCGACGCCGTGCCCCTGCCCGACGAGGTGCAGCGGCGCGGCCGCCGCTGAGCGCCGGCGCGCCGGCTCCGCGGCGCTACCAGACGAGGCGCGGCAGGGCCCAGGTCGGCAGGTGGCCGGAAGCCTCGATGGCTGCGGCGAGGCGGTCGGGATCGGCCGGTGCGCCCCAGGCGCCCCCCAGCTCCTCGCGGTGGATGCCGCCGGTGACGAGGGCGCAGTCGATGCCGGCGGCGTTGGCGCCGGCGACGTCGGTGCGCAGGCTGTCGCCGACCGCCAGGATGCGGCGCTTGCTGGCGATCCCCATCAGGGCGAGGCAGCGGGCGTAGACCGGCGCGTGCGGCTTGCCGTGGTAGAACACGCTGCCGCCCAGCGCTTCGTAGCGGGCGGCGAGGGTGCCGGCGCAGATCACCAGCCGCGGCCCCACCATCACCACCAGGTCGGGGTTGGCGCAGATCATGGGCAGGCCGCGGGCGGCGCAGGCCTGGAGCGCCGGATCGTAGTCCTCGGCCGCGTCGTCGAAGTCGAGCGGGCCGGTGTTCAGCACGAAGTCGGCCTCCTCGGGGGCCGGTGCCACGGCGTAGGGCAGGCCGTGGTAGACGTCGACGTCGCGCTCCGGCCCGAGATGGTAGAGGCGGCCGCCCAGCGCCGCGTGCCAGGGATCGTCGCGGTCGCGCATCGCCTCGTAGGCCGCCTCGCCCGAGGTCATGACGTGGCGGTAGCGGTCGCGCCCGATTCCCATCCCCTCCAGCTTGGCGATCACGCCGTCGGTGCGCCGCGGCGCGTTGGACAGCAGGCACAGCCGCTTGCCGGCGGCGGTCAGCCGGTCGAGGCATTCGGCGACGCCGGGATAGGGGCGCTCGCCGTCGTGGATGACCCCCCAGAGGTCGAGGATCATCCCGTCGTAACGGTCGACGATGGACGAGATGCCGGCGATCTGCGGTACGAGGTGCATGGTCCGCGCCCTGGGGTTGGTGAGGCGCGCCTTTTAAGCATGGATGGGGAGGAAGGGAAAGCCCCGGGCCGGCCGGCGGGCTCCGTCAGCCCGGCTTGCGCGACAGCCGCGGCTCGCCGAAAAGGTAGCCCTGGCCGAAATCGACGCCGACGTCGAGCAGCTCGATGAGCTGGTTCTCCGTCTCGATCTTCTCGACGATGACGTCGATCTCGTGCTGCTTGCAGGCGCGCAGCAGCGCCGGCGCGCGGCCGCGGTTCTCCGGTTCGAGCAGCCGGCCGCAGTCCAGCTTGAGATAGCGGAAGTCGCGGCGGGCCAGCGAGTCGACGTCGACGGCGCCGAGGTCCTGCACCTGGTCCATGGAGAAGCGGAAGCCCAGGCGCGCCAACTGGGCGAGGATCGCCAGGGTCGCCCCCTCGCCGGCGCCGAGGTCCGCCTGGCCCAGCTCGAACACCAGGTTGGGCACGAGCGTCTGGTTCTGTCCCATGTACTGCAGGAACTGGCGCATGAACTCGCCGTCCCCCAAGGTCGCCGGCGAGATGTTGGAGAAGAAGCCGATGTGGTGCTGGCGCCGCTCCGTCTCGCGGATCAGCTGGACGCAGCGCATCAGCAGCAGGTTGTCGATGGTGGCGATCAGACCTTCGCGCTCGGCGATGGCGATGTAGCGGTCGGGGCGGATCTGCGTGCCGTCGGCCGCCCGCACCCGCGAGAACACCTCGTAGAAGCGGTGCTTGCGCTGCGGCAGGCTGACCACCGGCTGGAGATAGATGTCGATGCGGTCGGCCTTCAGCGCGTCGCGCACCGCCTCCAGCACCGAGGCGTCGTCGAGCGGGGCGTCGGCCGGCTCGCCGCCGGCCTCGTCCGGCGGGCGGGCTCCGGCCGGGGCGAGCGCGCCGCCGCTCGCCGGGCGGGACGGGCGCGGCGCCGGGCGGGGCAGGCGCGACCCGGCCTGGGCGGCCGGCGCGGCGTCGGCGGTGCGCCGCTCGTAGAGGCGGTTGACCAGCGACTGCAGGAGCTTCACCTCCTGCACCACGGCGTCGTAGCGGACGACGCTGTCGGACCGGCGGGCCTCCTCCAGCGCGGTGGCGAGGCGGCCGATCTCGGCGTGCTGGCGGGTCAGCACCTCGTTCATGGCCTCCACCGTGTCGCGCAGCCGGTCGAGGCGCGTCCGCAGCCCGCGTTCGCGCTCCAGCCGGTTGACCACGTCGTGCACCAGCCCGCCGCCCAGCACCACCACCGCGCCGACCAGCCAGCCGACCATCGGGTCGGTGTCGGGGCGCATGTAGGGCAGGGCCCAGCCCAGCGAGGCGCCGGCGACGAGATAGGCGAGCGCGTAGACGGCGTGGGTCAGCACGGTCATGGCGGGTGGCGGCGGCGTGGTGGCTCCGGGCGGCCAGGGTGCGGCGCGATCCTTGCCGCTCCGTTAATTGGCGTCACCGCCGGTCGGCGCCGACCGCCTCCGCCACCGAGGCGAAGCCGTCGGCCTTGAGGAGCCGCGCCAGGTCGCGCTTGACGGCGCGGATCAGCCCCGGCCCGCCGTAGACCAGGGCGGAATAGAGCTGCACCAGCGAGGCGCCGGCGCGGATCTTGGCGTAGGCGTCGGCGCCGGAGGCGATGCCGCCGACGCCGATCAGCGGCAGCGAGCCGCCGGTCAGGGCGTGCATCTCCGCCAGCAGGCGGGTCGACGGCTCGAACAGCGGGCGGCCCGACAGGCCGCCGGCCTCGCCGTGGTAGCGCGCCGGGATCGACGGCGGGCGGGCGATCGTGGTGTTGGAGACGACCAGGCCGTCGATGCCGCTCTCCAGCGCCACCGCGGCGATGTCCTCCTTGTCCTCCGGCGTCAGGTCGGGGGCGATCTTGAGCAGCAGCGGCGGCGTCGCGCCCGTCGCGGCGCGCGCCTCCAGGGCGCGGCCGAGCAGGGCGCGCAGCGGCTCGCGGCCCTGGAGCGCGCGCAGGCCCGGCGTGTTGGGCGAGGAGACGTTGACCACGAGATAGTCGGCCAGCGGCGCCAGCCGGCGCACCCCCAGCGCGTAGTCGTCGGCCGCGTCGGCGGTGTCCTTGTTCTTGCCGAGGTTGGCGCCGACCACGCCGGGCGGGCGCCCGGCGTTGCCGCGCCAGTCCTCGAGGCGGCGGGCGAAGACCTCCAGCCCCTCGTTGTTGAAGCCCATGCGGTTGATCACCGCGCCCTCGGCCGGCAGGCGGAACAGGCGCGGGCGCGGGTTGCCCGGCTGCGGGCGCGGCGTCACGCTGCCGGCCTCGACGAAGCCCAGGCCCATGCGCAGCATCGGCCCGAGCACCTGGGCGTTCTTGTCGTAGCCGGCGGCGAGGCCGACGGGGTTGGCGAAATCGAGCCCCCACACCCGGGTGCGCAGCACCGGATCGTCGGGCTCGCGCTCCACCGGGCCGAGACCCATGGCCAGGGACAGGATGGAGAGGTGGTGGGCCGTCTCGGGATCGAAACGGCGCAGCACGGGCCCGACGAGCGGGTAGAGATCGATCATGGCTCAGCCCAGCGGGGGAAAGACGTGGCGTCCGTCGGGGCCGAGCGGCAGCGGGTCGACGCGCCGCACCGCCGCCGCCGGCAACGGGCCGTAGAGGTGGGGAAAGAGCTGGCCGCCGCGCGACGGCTCCCACTTCAGGGCCGGCCCGAGGCGGGCCGCCTCCACCGCCAGCAGCACCAGGCCGGTCTGGCCGGCGCGGTGCTTGGCGGCGCTCTCCACCACCTGGGCGGCGGTGGAGAAGTGGATGAAGCCGTCCGCGGCGTCCTGGGAGGAGCCGGGGTAGGAGCCGGAGGCGGCGGCGCGCTCCCACTCCTCGGCCCGGCACATGTGGTAGATGATGGCATCGGTCATGGCGGCGCGACCGTACCGCAAAGGCCATGCCCCGGCCAAGGTCTCTCGCGATTTGCAATTTGCGACGCCCGGTTCGAAGCGGTCACGGCATTTTGCAGAAAGCCGGCGCGAAAAAATCGTTCGTCCGTTCGAACGCAAATTCGTAAGCCCCTGGAATGCCTACGAATCCCCTTTTGCATACGGGGTTATGCAGGCTGGCATCCCGTTTGCTTTTGGAATGGCACAACCCCTGGAGGACGGGATCATGAACGCTGTGACTGCGACGATGCTGAACGACCGCCGGACCATGGCGGACTCGCGCGACACCGGATTCGACCTGGCCGGCACGATGACCGACACCAGCCACACCCCGGTGCCGCTGAAGCCCTCGGCGACCATGCTCGCCGCCGGGTCGCGGGCGGGCGGGGTGACGGTCGAGATCGCCTGGCGCATCTACCTGGCGATGATCAACGAGGCGGCCTGACCTCCGATGCCGATGCCTCAGCTCCGGCGGGCCAGCCGCTGCACCAGTGCGGCCAGCGGCCCGCCCGGCAGCGCGCCGGAGGCGCTGCGCTTCTCCTCGGAGCGCTTGTAGACGTAGATTCCCAGCACGCTGAGCCCGACGGTCCAGATGGTGCTGAGCGACCCCATCGCTTCGATCACCGCTCCGGCCTGCGCCGGTTCGGCGACGATCGACCAGGCGACCGCCCCCATCTGCGTGCACCAGGTCAGCGCCATGACGTAGCCGAAGGTCGGCCGCATGCGGCGGACGTAGGCGTCGTCGGAGGCGGCTTCGGCGCGCAGGCTGGCGTTGATCTCCTGCAGCGCGGTCCGCGTCTCGGCCGAGTCGAGTTCGGCCAGGCGCTCGACGTGCCGGTTGGCCTCCGCCACCGCCTCGGGCGGGATGGCGCCGCCGTCGATGGCGGCGCGCACCTCCTTGAGCGCGCCCGCGGCGGCCTTGGCCGCGGGGTGGTCGACGGTGCCGAGCCCGTCGGAGAGCAGGCGGGTCAGCAGGGGCAGCCCGATCTGGGCGAGCAGGGCGGGGATCATCCGCGTCACTCCACGTCGTTGTAGAAGAGGTGGTGGCCGATCTCGGCGCACGGCGCATGCCCCAGCGTCCAGGACGGGGTCACGCCGGCGCGGTGGTAATGGGTGGCGCCGTCCGTCGGGTCCGGCAGCGTCCCGGTGACGGCGCGGCGCGCCACCCGCAGGCAGGTGGCGAACACCGGGTCGTCGGCGGTCACCGCCAGCAGCTTGGCGCGGTTGGGGTCGTCGGCGTTCCAGCACGAGAACTGCCAGGGCTTGCGGCAGACGGCGACGACGTCGCCGCCCCACCAGAAGCCGCCGCGGGCCTGGGCGACGCGCACGCGGTTGAGCACCACCGCGGCCACCGCCTCGATGCCGCGCACCGGCTCGCCGCGGGCCTCGCCCCACAGGGTGCGGGCGAGCGTGTCGACCGCCTCCTCGTCGGGGCGGCGGGGCGGCGGGCCGCCGGCCGCGGGGCCGCCGGGGATGGGCACCAGACGCCGGTTCATCGCCCGCCTCCGTCGGCGCCGGTGCCGGCGCGCTCCAGCTTGCCCTCGATGCGCAGGAGGTGGTCGGTCAGCCGCTTCTCCACGTCCTTGAGGGTGGCGAGGGAGACGTAGGTCTTGGCGACCTCCAGCTTGTAGGCGGCGAGGCTCTCGCGCACCTGCGCCTGGGCCGCCTCGGCGCGGACCCGCAGGGCCTCCATCGCCTCCTCGGCGTCGCGGCGCAGGCGCGCGATCAGCCAGAACAGCCCGGCCAGCGCCGGCAGTTCGACGGCCGTGATCCACCAGACCACGTCCAGGGCTTCGTGCATTGGGGTGCTCCCGTAGTCGCGTAAGGGGGTGCCCCATCCCTCCCCGCTGCGCAGCGGGGGTGGGCCCGGGGTGGGGCAAAAGGTCTCAGACGTCCCAGGCGCCGGTCACCGCCGCGCCGCCGCCGTGCCAGCCGGGGCGGCGGTCGGGTGGCGGCGGGCGGTCGAAGCGCATGGGTTCGGCGTTGAGGCAGCCGGCCACGGCGTCGAGGCCGTCGTCGTGGCCGCGCCCGCCCTCGGGCCGCCATTCGCGCATCTCGCGCACGAAGGGCGTGTTCCAGACGCTGCGGTGGGCGTGCAGGCGTCCGGCCGCGAGGCGGGCGTCGAAGGCTTCCAGGATGCGCCGCGCCTTGGGCGTGGTGGAGGTCTCGGCGATCACCGCCGCCGCCACGCCGGCGCGCCGCAGTTCGGCCCGCAGCAGGCCCGGCAGGAAGGCGCCGATGCCGTTGGTCTCGACGTGGACGCCGGGCAGGTGCAGGGCGTCGAGCAGGGTGGCGACGGCGCGGCATTGCTGCACCGCCTCCTCCGTCGGATCGTCGGGGTCGACCGCGAGGTAGAGGGTGCGGTGCAGGTAGAGAGCGTTGTCGGCCCCGGTGAAGACCGCGGCGACGACGCTGCGGTCGCCCGTCGGCCGTCCGTCGAGGGGGCGGGCGAAGGCGGGGTCCCACCATGCCGTGGCCGACACCAGCGGCACGCCGTTCAGGGTCAGCGACGGCCGCCCGCCGCTCTCGCGGTAGACCGGCTCGCCGTCGTAGACGCGCAGCCGGTCGGGGTCGAGGCGGCCGGCGGCGAGCGCGGTCGGAACCAGGAGATACTGGCTGGCGAAGCGCCGCGGCCCCTGGGCCGCCTCCAGCTCGGCGATGCGTTCCGGCGTGAACACCTCCGGCCAGGCCGAGGCGCCGGTGGCGTCGCGCACCGGCAGCATCAGCCGCTCGTGGCCGGCCAGGAAGGGCCGCGCCTCGCCGGCCTCGGGCCGCGCCTCCTCGGCGTAGATGGAGTAGAAGCTGTGCGGCGTGCCGATGAACAGGCGGGTGCCGTCGGGCACCAGCACGCAGTCGATCTCCGCCAGCTTCTCGCGCAGGTCGGCGCGCTTGGGCGCGGTGTCGCAGGTGCGCGGCACCTCCACGTCGTCGCAGATCACCACGTCGGCCCGGCTGCCGGTGATGTTGGCGTCGATGCCGCGGGCCAGCATGGAGGGGTCGCGCAGCTCGCGCGGGCGGACCACGGTGAACTGGTCGACCGCCCACTGGTCGCGCCGCGGCGGCTT
Source organism: Azospirillum sp. ST 5-10 (assembly GCF_051225715.1). NCBI lineage: Bacteria > Pseudomonadati > Pseudomonadota > Alphaproteobacteria > Rhodospirillales > Azospirillaceae > Azospirillum > Azospirillum sp. ST 5-10. Next base: position 14,355 of record NZ_JBPJSP010000016.1, on the reverse strand, counting down.
CAGGCCGGCCGTGTCGGGGTGCCGCTCGACGATGCGCTTGGTGTTGCGCACCATCTTGGTGGCGAGCGCCAGGTCGGCCGCCAGCACCAGCAGCCGGCGGTTGGGGTCGGACAGCAGCAGCCAGGCTCCGAACAGGCCGACGATGGTCGACTTGCCGGCCCCGCGGAAGGCCATCAGCAGCAGCCGGCGGCTGCCGGCGTCGAGCCGCCCCGCCAGCCAGCCGGCGATGGCGGCGTGGTGGCGCGGCGTGGTCAGGCCCTGGGCCTCGTTCCAGCGGTCGACGAAGCCGGGGAAGTCGGGCGGGTCCTCCCGCTCGTCCGTCACGGGTTGCGCCCCAGGATGTGCCAGCCCGCCCCGTTGGACGCCACGGTGATCGCGTGGCCGTAGGCGGCCAGCGGGATCGCCTCGCCGTCCGGCCCGCCGCCGTCGGCGCGGGTGACGGTGACGGGGTGTCCGGACTGGTCCGCCTTCTTGATGGTGAAGGTCCGCCCCACCGCCTGCGGCGTGCCCGGGGCGGGCAGCCGCACCTCCACCGCGCCGGCGAAGGCGCTGACCAGGTAGAGGCCGTGCGTCAGCCCCGGCTCGAACAGGCCGGGCTCGTCGTGATAGTGGGCGTTCAGCGGCACCGTGTTGCCGGCCACCACCCACCACGCCGCCCCGTTGGACACCACGCTGACGAAGTCGTAGCGGCTGGCCAGCGGCCAGGCCCGGCCGTCGGGGCCGACGGCGCCGGCCTCGGTGACGGTCACCGGGTGGGCCGAGGCGTCGGTCTTCTTGACGGTCACCGCCAGCCCGTTGGCCGCGCCGGCGGCCGGCAGACGGGCCTCGACGGGGCCGCCGTAGGCGCTGACGAGCTGCACCGAGGTGCCGGCGTCGAGTTCGACCAGGCCGCCCGCCTCCGGCTCGCGGAATTCGGTGTCGTAGCGCAGCGCCTCCACCACCAGCTCCGAGACGCGGGTGCGGTCGAGGCGGTTCTTGTCGGGGAAGCCGGCGTTGACGGCGGTGTAGCGGCCGCCCGACAGGTCGTGGATCGCCGGTCCGGCGCTGGCCGAGAACAGGTTGACGATCGCCGTCTCCACCGACCCCGCCTCCAGCACCACGTTGGGCACGCCGCCCAGGGTCTCGCAGTAGAGATCGACGATCAGCGTCTTGTCGGTGTCGGCGCCGACCCGGAAGCAGGCGCTGGCGGTCCCCGACAGGTTGGCCTCGCAGTCGACGAAGGCGTTGTTGAAGCGGCCGTGCTCGACGAAGAAGCCGTTGCCGGAGATCGGCGCCGCCAGCGAATAGACGCGCACCCAGTGGAAGCGGTTGGCGTTGGCGGTGTCGCCGCCGCCGCTGCGGGTCAGCCACACCCCGTGCACCGCGGGCCGGGCCACCAGCACGCGGGCGACGTTGTTCCAGTAGCAGGGGCGGTCGGGCGAGCGGTAGCCGTCGAGCACCAGGCCGTAGGCGGCGTCCCAGATCGTCAGGTCGAGCAGGGCGTTGTTGACGCACGGCCCGTCGCGCCCGAACAGCCGCACCCCGGCCCGCCCGCCCTCCAGGCGCAGGTCGCGCAGGGTGGCGTAGCCGTCGGGCAGATGGATCAGGTCGAAGCCGCCGCCCGCCGCCCGCAGCACCGCCGACTGCCCGGCCCCGGCCAGGGTCTGGCCGTGGCCGACCGTCAGCGTGTTGGTCACCCGGTAGGTGCCGGGCGGCACATGGACCGCCCGCGCGGCACCCAGCGCCGCCTGCAGCGCCAGGGTGTCGTCGACGGTGCCGTCGCCGACCGCGCCGAAGTCGCGCACCGACACGGTGTCGCCGAGCTTCTCGCGGATCGGCCGGGCCACCGCGCCGGAGCCGTCGGGCACGTAGGTGCTGAGCGCCTCCTCGTCCACCGGCACGCGGACCGTGGGGTTGCCGGCGGAATCGAAGGCGAGGATGCGGCCGGCCCGGTTGGCGCGGTCGGGCAGCACCGGCGAGGCCGGCAGGTCGGTGTCGGCGTAGCGCAGCATCAGCTCCTGGTCGCCCGCCACCTGCTGCAGCGCCGCCGTCAGCAGGTCGAACTCGCGGTTCAGCGTGGCGGCCGGCAGCGGTCCGCTCTCGAGGAAGTCGGTCATCCGCTCGACCGGCACGCGGCGGCGCAGCGTCACCGCGGTGCCGGTCGGCGGCGGGGCGTCGAAGGTCACGGTGCCGCCGGCGGTGGCGCCGGCGCCGGTCACGGCGAAGCCGGTCTCCTGCACCGCGGCGCCGAGGTGGACCCGCAGGTCCTCGGAGGCGAAGATGGGAAAGGGATAGGTGAAGGCGGTCTGCACGCCGTCGGCCACGTACTGGACGCGCGGCGTGCCGCGCGGCACCTGGATGGAGTCGATCGTGGGCATGGCGTCTCCCGCTCAGAAGTAGCGGCTGAGAAAGTCCAGGCGCTGCCGCTCGGCGAGCTGGGCCTGCTCCAGCAGGTTGCGGCGGCGGGTGTTGTCCACCTCCTGCTGGATCGCCTGGCGCTTCAGGGTGTCGAGCCGCCTCGCCTCGCCGCGTTCGGCGTCGCTGTCGGCGACGAGGCCCAGCAGGATCGCCTCGCCGGAGCCGTCGGCGGCGCTGACCCCGCCGGCGCCGAGCGCGGCACGGCTGCGCCCCATGGCCCGGCGCAGCGCGTCGCGCCGCCGCCGCTCGTCGGCCTGCGCCTGCTCGGTGAGCGTCGTCAGGCGGTTGCGCGCGTCGGTGACGGCGGACGCCTGGTCGCCGGTCTGGCGGGCGCGGAGCTGCTCGTAGGCCTGGGTCTGCGACTGCGACAGCCACTGCATCTCGCGCCGCCGCGCCGCCTCCTCCTCGGCGGCCTGACGCTCCCGGTCCTGGCGGTCCAGCTCGCGCTCCTGCTGCAGCAGCTCGAGCTGGTGGGCCTGGTCGCGGGCCTGCTCCTCGGCGCGCCGGCGGGCGTCCTCCTCGCGGGCGCGGCGTTCCTCGTCGTAGCGGCGCTCCAGCGCCTGCTGCTCGTAGGCGAGGCGGGCCGCCTCCTGCTGCTGCCGGGCGGCCTCCTGCTGGCGCTGGTAATCGAGTTCCGCCTGGGACTGGCGCGCCCGCTGGCCGGTGCTCCACATCGAGGAGGCGACGGGCAGGGCCGTGGTGAGGAGGGGGGAGATCTGGGCCATCAGTCGTTCACCTTCAGTTCCATGGTCACCGAGAGCAGGGTGAAGGGCAGCGGCGCGTCCTGGTCGATCCGCCACAGCGGCCGGTCGATGTCGCGCCGCCAGCCGAGCGCGCGCAGCCGGCGGTCGCCCGACACCGGCGGGGGCGGGCCGTCGGCCGTGGCGCCGGGACCGAGCCGGTGCAGCACCAGCTCCTGCGGGCCGCGCCCGAGGTCGACGCGCAGCGCCGCCGTCTCCTCCAGGCGGAAACTCACCTCGACCAGCCGCACCCGGTCGCCCGACCCGCCGGCGGCGAGGAGCGAGGGCGGCAGCGGCTCGACCGTGTGGCCGTAGGGCAGCCCGACCTCGACGTGGCGGGCCGGCGGGTCGACGGTGACGCGCCCCAGGAGGACGGCGGCGTCGCCGCGCACGGCGCCGTCGGCCAGCACGCCGACGGTCCGCCCCTCCAGGTGCTCCAGCCCCGACCAGGTGGCGACCGGCTCGGCGCTGTCGCCGACCAGGGCCGAATCGAGGTTGAGGGAATCGTCGAAACGCTCGACGGTCCAGGCGCCGGCGCGCTCGACCAGCAGGTACACGGCGTCGCCGACGACGGCGACGGAGCGCACCGCGCCGTCGGTGGACAGCCGCGTCCAGGCGGTCACCTGCTCGGTCCGGTAGACGGTCAGCGCCGCCATCGTGCCGTCGGCCATGACGACGAACAGCAGGCGCCGGCTCTTGTCGAAGTCCTGGTCGCGCGGGCCCTTCACCAGATGGCGGGCGACCAGCGCCAGGTCGGTGGACTGGTAGGCCTGCTCGGCGTCGGTGTAGAGGAACTCGCGCACCTCGCGGCCGTTGCGCGACACGAACAGGGTCGCCCCGTCGACGTCGCGCGGCGGCAGGGTGCGCTCGACCGGCGAGCCGACGCGGGTCTGCCGGTTGACCTGGATGTTGGCCGGGGTGAGCGGGTCGCCCGTCACCATGTATTCCGCACCCGAGGTGAACACCTGCAGGTGGCGGCCGGAGAACACCGCGCGCACGGCGTTGACCTGGTCGGACAGGATGCCGAACTCGATCGCCTCGTCGTCCTTGCCGGTGCCGAGATCGAAGTTCCAGAGATCGGCCGAGCGCGACAGCCACAGCCGGTTGGGCAGGTCGCGCGCACCGCCGATCACCAGCCGGTCCTGGTGGAAGGCGGCCGACACGGGCCAGCCGCGCCAGGGCGAGAAGGCCTGCTCGTCCCACAGGGGCGTGGCCTCGGTGCCCGGCAGGGCCTCCCCCTGCACCGTCGCCTGCAGCTCGGTCGCCGAGGCGACGCCGGTGACCAGGAGCTGGCGGCCGCGGATGCGGATGCGCGTGCCCTCCAGCAGCGGATCGAACGCCGGCGCCGACGCCGTCACCGTGACGGCCCCGGCGACTCCGCTGGGGGTCAGGGAGACGTCGGCGGGGGCGAAGCGGTAGAAGGGCATGCGCACCTGCTCCTCCTCGACCACGTAGGCCCAGGGGGCGAGCGTCCACTGGGCGGCGGAATCGCGGGTGAGCGTGCGCGGCGGCACGTCGGGGTGGCAGACCAGCAGGGTGTCGGCGCTCTGTGTCCAGGCGATGCGGTCGAGCTGGTCGGCGTCCCACGGCGCCGCGATGGTGGCGACCGGGCCGTCGTCGCGCAGCACGTCGATCGTTCCCGCGGTGAACACCAGCAGGTACACCTGCTCGGTGTTGAACTCGAAGGCGACGAGGCGGCCGCGGCCGCGCGCCGTGTCGACGAAGGCGAGGCCGGAGCGCCGCGACACCCCGCCGGTCGGGTGGATGAAGACGTTGCGCAGGGTGAGCGCGCCGTTCTCGTAGGCGCGCAGGTCGCCGCGGCCGAGCAGGCGCCGGGAGATCTCCCCGGCGGTGAAGTTGGTCTTGACCTGGCGGGCCCGCGTCATGCCGTGCGCGCCTCGATCAGGGTGAAGTCCTCGAACCGCTCCTGGCTGTCCTGCTGGGCGTCGGCCAGGCGGGCGCGGCGCAGCTCGGCCTCGGCCAGCCGGTGCAGGGCGTCGGCGCGGCTGGTGTTCTCGGTCACGGGGATGCAGAACTCCGCCGCCAGGCGGGCGATCAGCGCCAGGTCGAAGAAGGGCGGGAAGTCCTCCTCCGGCGGCCGGCCGAGATAGGTCAGCACCACCGCCTCGGCACCGCAGTGCAGGGCGCGGCCGAGGATGCGGTACTCCAGCCCCCGCCCGCGGCCCGCGCCGGCCGACAGCGCCCGCAGGAAATCGGCCGGGAGCTGGAAGGCGTGGGCGTGGTCGGCCAGCGGCGCCGCGGCGAGGCGGGGCAGGGCGGCTTGGCGGGTGGCGAAGCTCCAGGGGTGGGCCGACAGCAGCGCGTCGCGGGTCGGCGCGTACAGCGCGCCCGCCACCTCGGCCTCGGCGCTGCCCTCGTCGAAGGCGGAGATGGGCGTGGCGCCGATCTTGACGAGCGCCCGGCTGCACAGCCCGATCGCGGTGAGAGCCATGGGGGGAGTCCTCGCGCGGCAAGAAGGCCCTCCCCCGTTGGGGCGGGGGAGGGGCGGGGTGGGGGACGAAGGAGGGTCCGGGACGGGACGGGCGGCGGCGCCGTTCAGTCGCTGTCGGACGCCCCGAACGGGGTCAGGTTCGCCACGTCGACGGCGCCGCCGGCGGCGGTGACGAGGAAGACCCCGCCGGCCGGGGTGCCGTCGGTGTCGGTGTTGGCGAGGATCATGTCGCCGGCCCGCAGCATGTCGGCGGCCGGCGTGAAATAGCCGGCGGTGTCGACGTCGCCGGCGCTGTCGGGGGTGGTGTAGTGCCACAGCGTGAAGCCGTTGGCGTAGGCGAGGACGCTGAGGTCCTTGGACGCGTAGGCCATGGGGAGGTCTCCGGAAATGGATCGCCAAGGGGCGCCCCCGCGCGCGTCTCGTGCGCGCCCGCGGGGGCGCCCGCCGTCGGTCAGCCCTGCGGTGCGGCGCCTATTCCAGGCAGCGCAGGGTGACGACCCCGGCGGCGTCGATGAGGCAGGCGCCCTGGCTCATCATGTTGTTGACGAAGTGGGCGGCGCGGTCGCCGTGCCAGGTGATGTCGGTCTTGACGTCGGTCCCGGCGGCGTGGCCCACCGCCGTCTTGTGGTACCAGTGGCAGCGCCGCACCGCGCCGGCGAGGGTGAGGCCGGAGTGGGGGATCCACAGGGTGCCGAGCCAGCGCTTGGCCTGGGTGCCGCGCCACGGCAGCTCGTCGGCGCCGACGTACTCGGCCCTGGCGAACTCCTCGATGCCCAGCAGCTGGCTCCACTGCTTCCAGCCGACCACGGCGTAGCGCTGGCCGTCGTCGGGCACGTCGGCCTCGCCCAGCAGTTCGAAGGCGGCCAGCACCTTGGCCTTGGTCAGGCCGTCGCTGTCGTCGCCGGCGTGGTTGGCCGACTGGTCGAGCGCCGCGATCAGCAGGTCGTCGGTCTTGCGGCCGAGCGCGTAGGCGCCGGCGCCGGCGATGATCTGCCGCTCGTCGATGTTGGTCTTCAGCTCGTCCAGGCGGTCCACCCAGTCGCCGGCGTAGTAGTCGCCGAGCAGGCACTCGACCGGCGTGTGGTCGAGGTTCATCACCGGCACGGCGCCGTGGCGCGCCTTGGTGGAGGCCGTGCCCTTGCCGACCTTCTGGAAGATGGTCGAGGCCCCCTGGACGTTGTTCTTCGTGCGCACGGTGTTGCGCAGCTTGGACCCCATGCGCTGGTAGGCTTCGTGGACTTCGCGCTCGAACTGCTTGACGAAGGCCTGGGCGACCGTCGTGGACATGGGAATACGCTCCTTTTCGACAGGGATCGGGCTGCCGTCGGGGCGCTGTCCGCCGAAGGGTTGTCGGGCGCGCCGGCCGGCGCGCGCACGGCCGCGGGCGTGCGCGAAAAGACAGGGCCGGCCGGGCCTTTCGGTTGTCCGGCCGGCCCTTCCAGGACAGGCAGTGGAGGGGAGGAAGCGTCGTGGCCCGCGGCGGAGGGGAGGGTACACCGCGGGCCTTGACGGGTTTGTGATACGATAGAAGTCCTATCTTGTCAAGGATGAAAATCCTCTCGACGGCGATGACGCCGGCGCCGGCGGGCGTCTTGGCGCTGTTCCCCGGGCGCGGCGGTTCATTGGTGGCAGGTCCGGCGGCGCGCCGGCTTCGACCGCGAAATCAACGCTTTCGCAGCCATGCGCGATGCGCATGGTAGAGCCAACGACAAACGGATGGAAAATGGGCAGCCCTATGCACAAATTGTGAGCGTTGGCTGTTGCGACGCAACATCCCACCGTTCCGGGCCTCGCCCGGAACCGGGTCTTCGGACCCGGCGTCTCCCAGACGTGAAGCCTCCCTGTTCAACTCGCCGCTAAGCCACGGGCTTGGCGGCGATTTTTTTGCGCGCGCCGACCCGGCGCGCGCGCGGTTCTCCCGCGTCACGACACGCGGGCGGACGAGACGCGTCCGACGCTGGCAAAGTCGTTCCACCCCCATGCCGTCCGTGCGGTCGCCGTCCCGCGGCCACCCGCAATCCGGCCGCTGCGCCGGCGGATGACAATCGGGGCGCCACCCCTTGCCAGAGAGGACCCCATGGACATCCATCTCCGTGCCGACATCGACACCCCGCCGCCTCCCGCCGGGGCCGATCACCTCGCCGCCGCCGTCGCGCGCGCCCGCCAGGCGATGACGGCGCGAGCCGCCGACGTCGGCCTCGACCTCTTCGTCGCGGACGACTGGGGCGGGCTCGACGCCCTCAACGCCCGCAACCGCAACAGCTGGTTCCCGCTGCTGCCGCGGCCGGCGGCGGCTCCGGCCTTCTGGGTCGGCGCGCGCGACGCCGCGGGCGACGTCGTGGCCACCCACGGGGTCGTTCTCGTCGATTGCGCCGGCGTCAGCTTCGGCGACCGGCTGGCCGACCTCTCCCTGTTCCACGACCACGGCAGGGCGCCGTCCGAGGAATGGTGCTTCTGCGCCAGCGAGGCGGCCTACGACACCCACGGCCGCGTCGGCTGGATCGTCGCCGGCTGGACGCGTCCGGACTGGCGCGGCAAGGGGGTGTTCCATCTCGTGGGGCGGTTCGCCCGGGCGGTCTCGTGGACGCGCTGGCGGCCGCTGTGGTGGGTCGGGCTGGTGGATCCCGAGACCGTGCCGGTGTGGAGCGGCCGCGCCGCCGGGCGGCGGCGCATCGAGGCGCGGCCGGGCGTCCTCTACCATCAGGCCGGCGTCGGCCGCCTGCCGCTGCACGTCATGCGCCTGTCGCGCGCCGGGTTCGCCCTCGACATGCAGGCGGTGGCGGCGCCGGCGCCTCAGTGCAGGGTGATCGCCGACAGGATGGCGCGTTCGCCCGAGGGCAGCGCCCAGCCGATCAGCGCGTGATCGTAGGAGAACGGCGAGGCGGTGACACCGCGGGTGACGATGTGGTTGTACAGCGCCTCGCCGCTGTCGATGGCCTCCCGGTACTGGCCGCCGACGCTGGCGGCGAAGTCCTGCAGGGGGTCGGTCTCCTCCGGCTTGCCCAACTGGCCGCGCGCCCAGTCGGCGCCCAGGGCGGCGATGGTCGGTGCGCCGATGAAGCGGAAGGTCAGTGCCTCGCCCGGCCCGCCGGCCAGGAAGGTGCAGCACGCCAGCAGGCCGGTTTCCTTGAGGAACGCCACCAGCTGGCGGTCCGGCGTGCGGTGGCGCCGGCACTCGGCGACGATGGTGCGCTGCCAGTCGGCCGCCCGCCCGAACGGCCGGCGGGTGATCTCCACCGCCGGCACGGCGGTCGGCGGCGCGGCGGTGCGGACCGCCGTGCGGAAGGGCAGGACCGTCGCCGTCATGCCGCCTTGCCTCCGGTGAAGCGCGCCGCCATGGCGGCGTAGGCGGTCCGCACCTGCTCCTCGGTGAGGCCGGCGGCTTCGGCGCCGGCCTCGACCATCGGGGTGGTCGGCGTCAGGGGCAGCATGGCCGGGGCCTCCGCCTCGAAGGCCGCCACCGCCTCGGCGAAGGCGCCGCGCCGGGGCTCCGCGTCGGCGAGCCGCATGGTGGTCTCCAGGGCGGTGCGCGCCAAGCCGGTGGTCCACGGGCGGCCTTGGGAGCCGTCGCCGCCGTGCGCCACCTCGTCGAGCAGCACCCGCAGCTTGACCGTCAGGCCGGGCAGCCCCTCGGCCGTCTGCCCGGCCAGGGCGTCCATCACCTCGGCGAATTCGGTCCGCGCCGAGTCGTCCGGCGCGCCGCCGTCCTGCGCGATGCGGTGCCGCAACGCCGCCCGCCGCGCTTCCAGCGCCACCAGGTCGGCGTCGACGGGGTGGCCGGCGACGGCGAGCCGGTCGGCGGCGAGCTGCAGTTCGGCCAGCAGGTCGCGCACCGCCAGGATCAGCGGGCGCGGTGCCGCGGCGGCGTAGAGGTCGAGGCAGCGGATGGCGTCCATGACCGTCGTCAGGGGCAGGGCCGCCGCCACCGCCGCCGGGTCGCAGCCCAGCGGGATCGTTTCGGCGATCTCCTGGAGCGGCGTGCGCCGCCGCGAAAAGGCCCGCGACAGGCGATCTCCCTCCGTCTCGTGCCATCGCCGTTCCCCGTCTTTCCGATCGATTTGCCTCATCCCGCCTTCCCTTGTTCGAAGAGACCCCCGCCGCGATCCGGTGCCGGTCCGCCGGACGCCGCCGGCGCGCGCGTCTTACGATATCAGCGCGGCCGCCCCGGTTCTCCAGTTTCTTGCAGTGGCGGGCGCCGTGGGTCGAACAAATGGCATCGGAGCCGGAAACTATGCCTGCCGTTGCACGGGGGCCGCGATCCTCTCCATTGTACGGATGGGAACGATGGGTCCGGCGTTCCGAATGACGCGGAGCGCGTAAGAAATTGCCTCACTTTGTCGAGAATCGTTGCTCGACATCGCGTCGAAAGCTCCCTAAAACCCGAGGAAAATCATACGTGGGTATGAGAGGTGCGGCGTCTCCGGCCGAGAGTCGGTTCTTGATGGGCAGCGCGCGGCGCAATGTCGGTCTTTTGTCGCCGCGCACCGACGACGCACCGCGGTCGGCCTGACTCTCCTGCTTGGCGTCCTCTTCGTTTCTCCTGATTCACAGAATTAATGCCGGTCGGTCGGCCTGTGCTGCTGCATTTTCAAGTGCAGTATGCAGGAAAACTCGACATGTCTACGTGAATTAGTTTCGGGTCGTCGCAATTTGTCTCATTTGACGAGTGGCATTATTCCGATTGCTGCAAGAACAGTTTCCGGCGGAGTCCGGTTCGGGTGCCGGATCTCGGGCATGGTGACGGCCTTGCCGTGGATGTCAAAGACGGGGGAGATGATTCATGGCGGATGTGACCGGTACGGATGGCGCCGAAACGCTGTCGGGTGGCGCCGATGACGACGCCATCTTCGGTCTCGGCGGCGCCGACTGGCTGTTCGGGTACGGCGGGGCCGACTCTCTCGTGGGCGGCGACGGCGACAACGTCCTCGACGGCGGCGACGACGACGACACCCTCGTTGGCGGAAACGACAACGATACCCTGAGCGGCGGGGCCGGCGACGATTCCCTCGACGGCGGCTACGGCAACAACGTCCTCGACGGCGGCGCCGGCAACGACACGCTGCAGGCGTCCGGCCCCCCGTCCACCCTGCTCGGCGGCGCCGGCGACGATCACATCACCGGCACGAGCACGGGCGCCTGGATCGATGCCGGGGCGGGGAACGACAGTGTCTACGGCCTTGGCCAGATGGACACCATCTACGGCGGCCTGGGCGACGACACGATCGACGGGGGCGGCAACACCACGGTCTACGGCGGGGACGGGAACGACCGCATCAGCACGGGCAATTCCGGCACCAACCTGGCCTTCGGCGACGCCGGCAACGACACGCTGGACGGCGGCAGCGCATCAGGAACCCTGCGGGGCGGCGACGGCGACGACTACATATCAGCCCTCTCGGCAACCCACCTTCTCGACGGTGGGGACGGCAACGACACGCTGTCCGGCGGCTCCGGCAACGACACGTTGAGCGGCGGCGCCGGCAACGATTATCTCTCCGACACGGGCGGCGGCGTCAATCTGATCATCGGCGACGCCGGCAACGACACGCTGATCGCCGGTGGCGGCCAGGCGACGCTGGAGGGCGGCGACGGCGACGACAGCCTCGATGGCTCGTCGGGACCGGCGCTCCTGAGCGGCGGGAGCGGGAAGGACCATCTGCACGGCAAAGGGGCGAACGACACGCTGTCGGGCGGGGACGGCGACGACACCCTGGACGGCGATGCCGGCAACGACACCTTGGATGGCGGCGCCGGCAACGACACGCTGTTCGGCGGCACCGGCAGCGCCAACGACCTGCTGGGCGGCGGCCTCGGCGACGACACCCTCGATGGCGGGGACGGCTCCGACACCTTGGACGGCGGCGCCGGCAACGACGTGCTGACCGGCGGCGATGGCTTCGACCTGCTGAGCGGCGATCTCGGCGACGACCTCCTGGACGGCGGCATCTATGCCGACACCCTGTCGGGCGGGGCCGGCAACGACACGCTGGTCGGCGGCAGCCACAACGACGTGCTGGACGGCGGCGACGGCACCGCCGACGTCGCCGACTACAGCGGATCGGCCGCCGCGGTGGCGGTCGACCTGGCGTCCGGTTCGGGCGGCGGGGCCGGTTCCGACGCGGACGGTGATACCCTGGCCGGCGTCGAATGGGTGTTCGGCTCGGCTGGAGACGACACGCTGGCCGGCGACGGTGCGGCCAACCTGCTGCGCGGCGGCGCGGGGGACGACAGTCTGGTCGGCGGCGGCGACAACGACACGCTGGTCGGCGGTGCCGGCGCCGACACGCTGGACGGCGGCGCCGGGACCCACGACATGGTGGATTACCGCGACGCGACCGTTGGCGTGTACATCGATCTGGCGACCACCACCGCGGCCTCCGGTGACGCCGCCGGCGACCGTCTGGTGGACGTCGAGGACGTCTTCGGGTCGGGCCACGCCGACACGCTGCAGGGCGGTTCCGGCGACAACGCCCTCCTCGGCGGCGGCGGGAGCGATGTCCTCCGCGGGGCCGGCGGGAACGACGCGCTGTCCGGCGGCGAGGGGGACGACACGCTGGTCGGCGGCGACGGCGCCGACACCCTCGACGGCGGCGACGGCGCCGACACCGCCGACTACTCCGCCGAACTGGCGGCCGTGCAGGTGGATCTGGCGGCCGGGACCGGAGCCGGTGCTGCCGACGGCGACACGCTGACGTCCGTCGAGCATCTCGTCGGCACCCTCTACGACGACCGCCTGGTGGGCTCCACCGCGGCCAACCGTCTGTCCGGCGGCAGCGGACACGACACGCTGAGCGGCGGTGCCGGTGACGACACCCTCGACGGCGGCTACGGCAACAACCTGCTCGACGGCGGCGACGGGAACGATGTTCTGACGGGAACCGACGGGCAGGACACGCTCCTGGGTGGTGCCGGTACCGACCTCCTGCGGAGCGGTTCCGTGCAGACCGTCCTCGACGGCGGCAGTGGGAACGACACGCTGTCCGGCGGCAGCGGGAGTGACACGCTGAGCGGCGGCGACGGCGACGACCTTCTCCATGACGGCGCCGGCGCCGATCTCGTCGACGGCGGCAGCGGCGACGACACGCTGTCCGGCGGCGGCGGAAGCGACACGCTGAGCGGCGGCGACGGCGACGACCGCATCCTCCTCGACAGCGGGGCCGCCCTGGGCGACGGCGGGGCCGGCGCCGACACGCTGGTCGGCGGTTCGGGCGCCGACACGCTGGACGGCGGTGCCGGCGGGGACAGCCTGTACGGCGGCGTGGCGTCGGACCTGCTGCGCGGCGGCGACGACGACGACGAGCTGTACGGCGGCTCGGAGTCCGACACCCTGTCGGGCGGCGACGGGAACGACACGCTGGACGGCGGCGACGGCTACGACACGCTGGACGGCGGTGCCGGCAACGACACGCTGTTCGGTGGAAGCGACAGCGGCAACGACGCCCTGAGCGGCGGCCTCGGCGACGACCTGCTCGACGCCGGCCAGGGCAGCGACACGCTGTGGGGCGGCGACGGGCGGGATACGCTGTCGGGCGGCGACGGCTACGACACGCTGTACGGCGGAGCGGACGAGGACGCGCTGTACGGCAACGGCGCGCAGGACGTCCTGAGCGGGGATGCCGGCGACGACCGCCTGGACGGCGGTGCCGACAGGGACCTCCTGTCGGGTGGGGACGGCACCGACACGCTGGTCGGTGGTGCCGGGAACGACACGCTCGACGGCGGTGCCGGCGCCGCCGACGTCGCCGACTACAGCGGCTCGGCGCTCGCCGTGTCCGTCGATCTGGCGACGGGTGTCGGCGGCGGGAGCGGCTCCGACGCGGACGGCGACGCCCTGTCGGGAATCGAGTGGGTCTTCGGCTCGGCAGGCGCCGACACCCTGGTCGGCGACGGCGTCGCCAACCTTCTGCGTGGCGGCGGCGACGACGACACGCTGGACGGCGGCGGCGGCAACGACACGCTGCTCGGCGGGGCCGGGGCGGACACGCTGGTGGGCGGCCTCGGCGACGACACGCTGAGCGGCGGGTTCGGAGCCGACACGCTGGTCGGCGGCGCCGGCATCGACACCGCCGACTACAGCGGCTCCGGCATGAACGACGACCCGGCGGTCGGCGTCTCGGTCGATCTCGCGACCGGCATCGGCACCGGCGCCGAGGCCGAGGACGACGTGCTCCAGGGCATCGAGAATCTGGTCGGCTCCGACCAGGGCGACACGCTGGCGGGCGACGGCTCCGCCAACCTGCTCGTCGGCCTTCACGGCGACGACATCGTCTCCGGTGGGGACGGCGCGGACACCCTGTCCGGCGGCATCGGCGCCGACACCCTGTCGGGCGGCGCCGGCAACGACACGTTCGTCTACACCCCGCCGTCGCCCATCGGGATGAGCGACGACGAGACCACCGACACCGACACGATCACCGACTTCGCCGCCGGCGACCGCATCCGCGTCGCCGACGCCCAGTTCTCCGGCACGGTCACCGCCGGCGACGGCAGCAGCGTCGACGCCCGTTCGGTGCAGGTCGAGTCGGCCGGCGGCCTCACCCGTCTCCACATCGACACCGACGGCGCGGCCGGCGAGGGCGAACTGACCATCGAGCTGACCGGCGCCTTCACGACCGCCAACTTCACCCTGTCCGGCGGCGACATCGTCTACACCGTTCCGTCGCCGCCCTCGGGCGGCGGCGGCTCGGGGGGCGGCGGGCCGACGACGGTGACGACGCCGGTGCTGGGGACGCCGGTGACCGTCGTCGACAGCACCACCACCAACAG